>NZ_JBPJUQ010000003.1:0-358627 GCF_051192615.1 Streptosporangium sp. G11 | reverse complement strand
CATCCCCCACCACCACACAAGGCGGAAAAAGGAACGCAGTGGATGTTCAACCAAAGGAATCCGTCCCCCACCCCAAAAGGTGGGTTGAACGGGGTTGTGCATCATGCACTGGCTTTTAACACACTGTTGAGTTCTCAAGAAACGGACGCGTACACCATCACCCTGACCGGCCAGATCGGCCGACCCGAACTCCGGGGCGTTCCATTTTCGTGTCACTATCTTATCAGGAGTGCCGGTTTCGTGTCAAACTGTCGGATTTTCGACCATCGACTCGAACCCGCCGAACCCGCTAGGATTGCGACCACCCCGTTTCCAGGGCAACCCCTCTAATTTACTCCCACATCCGGCCGATGTCCAATCGTGCAGACATGCCCGTTTTGTCGGGATCAGAGAGAGGGTTTGCTGGGCAACTCGTCCGTCTCAGGAGGTTTAAACCTGCGACTTCGCTGCCCTGCGAAAAGAACACTACCAGGACTCTCACGTCACAGAGACAACTTGCCAACCATCCCGGAGCTTCGCGCGTCCCAAACAGTCATAGGAAGTCGAAGCGCGCAACCAGACGTCAAGCCAATCGCAATCGACTCTGGATACGAAGTAGGCGCGAGGGTCAGGATCCTGACTCCGCCGTGGAGGTGAGCACCATGACCCGCTCGGAGTTCGACGACATCCGCGCGCACATCGACGCGGAGGCCGACCGTCCAGGTGACCTACTGAGGGTTGCCAGGTCTCTGCTGAACGACCTTGAAGACGCACGCATGAGAGAGGCGACCCTCCGCGCCTACTATCTGCGTCTCCTTACCGCGGCTCGGGCGACGGTCGCCGCGGAGGCGGCCGGCTACCCCGAGCCGTTGACCTTCCTCACCGACGAGCTCGCCAAGCGCGGCCAGCTCCCGACATCCGAGGACGAGGTGAACCGGATCCTCGGCGACGCCCACACCGCGGCGGCACTGCTGGCCTGTCTTGAGGAGAATCCTCTCGGAGCGACCCCGATGCACGCCGGCGGGTCTCGCGCGCGGAGGTGTGCCGGCACAAGCCGTAGCCTCCCACGATGAGGCGTTCCGCGTCATTGACCTGGGCTTGAACCAAGATCTGTAAGACTCCAGGCATGTTGCAGCGAGGGCTGAATTGGGCTGCGGCGACCCTGGTGGGCGCCTTCGGCTTTGTCTGGACCGGTGTAGTGATGTTCGCGGCCGTCGAGACCTCGATGTGGACGTGGCTCGGGCAGGTCTCCTTCGGGGCCTTCCTCACCTGCTGGGCTCTTTACAAGGCACGCCTGCTGGTACGCCGCACCAAGCCCGGTTTCGTCCCGAGACATCGCCGGGTGAGGGTCAGAGCCTGAGGAACGCCGTCGCGGTCCAGGGCCCGTCAGCCGCCGACCGGCACCGGGCCCTGGACCGGAGGGGTCCTGGACCGGAGGGGTCCTGGACCGGAGCCCGAAGACGCGGCCGCGGGCACCCCGGGAACGGAGGCCCGCGGCCACCGGCCTCCGAAGCCCGGACGGCCTATGAACCCGTCCGGAACGAGCGGAGCTCGTCGGCCACCTGCCGGCACGGCACCCCCAGATCGAACCGGCTGAGGAGGTGGATGCCCTCCCCCGTGTCGATCTCCAGGAGTTCCGTACGCGAGGTGAAACGGGTCCGCGTGTCCACCCGGATGCGCTCGACGGATCTCCACGGCACCCGTTCGGATCCGGCGAAGCCCCTCACCACGATGAGGCCCTCGCCATCGGCGGTCAGCCGTACCGGAGCGAGGACGTCACGCACCGCCAGCACCGTCAGCACCGCGGACGCGGCACCCGCGAGGATCGCGCCCCGGGGGTCTCCGAGGGTCAACACCGTGAGCACCGCGAAGGCGAGCGCGGCGACGATCTTCATGACGAGGAGGTCGCGGCGCACGCGCCAGCGCAGGACGGGTTCGGACGTTTCGGCCACAGCGGCACGCTACCTCTCGGACTCGGCACCCTTCGGACTCCGTAGCCCTCGAAGTACCTCCTTCGAAGAACTCCCACGAAGTACTTCTCTCAACGCTTCGCCATCTCCCGGACGCCCGGCTCGGCCCCTTTCGACCGTTCGCCGGTACCTCCCCACCCGCCCCGCGCGTACGAGGGTGTGATGCCCCGGCCAGCGGTTCGAGCGCAGGAAGACGAATTCCTGATTGTCGGAAATGCGAAAGGCCCTGATCTCCTGGGAGATCAGGGCCTTTCGATTGGTAGCGGGGACAGGATTTGAACCTGCGACCTCTGGGTTATGAGCCCAGCGAGCTACCGAACTGCTCCACCCCGCGTCGGTGTGTGTTTGAACAATATCCGGAATCCCCCTCCGGCTGCAAATCGGCGCGGGAACGCGGGGTGGCCCGCTCGCGCTATCCCGCCCGCGGGGACCCGGGTCGCGGTGTGATCGCCCAGGTCAGCATGGCCACGGTGAGGGCGATGAGCCCGAGGGCAAGAGGCACGTGGATGACGGTGATGCCCCCGCCGCCGGTCATCGACTGCGCGAAGCCGCCGACGAAGAGGGCGAGGCTGGCGAGTGCGGGCCAGCCGGGGCCACGGCCGGGGCGCCAGAGCAGGACCGCGGTCACCAGCTGGACGAGTCCGAGCGCGTGGACGGGCAGGGCGCCCGTGCCGTGCAGGCTCAGGGCGCCTGTGACGCCTCCGAGGAGCTGCCCTGCGGTCAGGCCCTGCAGGACGATGACAAGCACCTGTAGGGCCAGGACAACCCCGAGTACGGCCCGTGTCCTGGACCCGCGACCGGCTCGGCCGGACTCGGGGACGGGAGTGGCCTTGCTTTCGGGGGTCGAGGCGTCGCCGGATGTGGGATCCGTGTGCATTTCATCTGCCTTTCACCGCTCGACTCAAGTCTGGAATCGGCGGAAGAGGCGGATGAAACGCCCGCCGTCTCCCGTACGGGTCAAGGGTCGTCCCGGACACGTGGTGAGTCGTCAGACCGTGGGCGGTGGATGCTCTACACCCGTCGGCGTAGGCGACACTCCCGCGAGACGCGTAACCGGCCTTCCGAGGGAGTTCTTCGAAGGAAGGGCAACACAAAAGGCCCCGGTCGCCGTTTCCGGCGACCGGGGCCTTCTTTTGTAGCGGGGACAGGATTTGAACCTGCGACCTCTGGGTTATGAGCCCAGCGAGCTACCGAGCTGCTCCACCCCGCGTCGGTGTATGTCTTAACCATACCCGGCTTTGGTGGTGGACGCGAATCGAATGGCGCTGGGCTCCCCCGAGGTCTCTAGGGATTCGGTGCGGGCGTCGGTGTGGCCGATGGGACCGGTGTGGCCGACGGTGTCGCCGACGGCGCCGGGGACCCCGACGGCGAGGGCGACGGGGTGGGCGTGGGGCTCGTCGTCGCCTCGGTGCCCTTCAGCTTCGACAGCGCCGCCTGGAGCTCCTTCTGGGCGTTGCCGTAGTCGGTCCAGTTCGGCGGGTTGGCCTGGAGGGCCTTCTGCGCCTTGTCGTACGCCTTCTGCGCCTCGTCGATGGCCTGGGCCAGCGCGGTGGCTGGCTTGGCCTCCTCCGGTTTGGCCTCACCAGGCTTGGTCTCCTGCTGCGGCACCGTCTGAGTGCCGTTGCCGAAGACCTGCTCCAGCGCGCCCTTGAGCGTGTCGGCCGAACCGACCTTGCTGCCGTAGGCGACCAGGACGCGGCGGAGGATCGGGTACGGCTCCTGGCCGGAGGCGGCCGCGATCTCCACGTAGACCGGTTCGACGTAGACCAGGCCGTCGGCGAACGGCAGGGTCAGCAGGTTGCCGTAGCGGACCTTCGCCTGGCCGAGTCCGAGCAGGTTGAGCTCGCCGGAGAACTTGTTCTGGAAGTTGTTCTGAACCTGGCCGGGCCCGGGGATCGTGGTGTTGGACGGCATGCGCAGGATGCGCAGCTTCCCGTAGTCGGTTCCCGGGGTGGCGTCCACGGCCATGAACGCGGCCAGGTTGGGACCCTGGCGCGGCACGAACGTGGTGGTCAGGGAGAACGAGGGCGCTGTGGTCTTCGGCATCTTGACCGACAGGTAGTACGGCGGCTGCTTGGTGTCGCGGTCGCCGGACGACGGGTCGTTCGGGACGTTCCAGAAGTCCTGGCCGCTGTAGAAGGCGTTCGGGTCGGAGATGTGGTACTGGGAAAGCACGTCACGCTGGACCTTGAACAGCTTCTCCGGGTAGCGAAGGTGCTGCCTGAGCTCGGTCGACATCTCCGTCTGCGGCTTGATGACGCCGGGGAAGGCCTTGCGCCAGGTCTGCAGGATGGGATCCTTCTCGTCCCAGGCGTACAGGCTGACGGTGCCGTCGTAGGCGTCGACCATGGCCTTCACCGAGTTGCGCATGTAGTTGATCTGGTCGCGCGGCTGCGGGACCACCTGGCGCGGGTCGGTGATGGTGTCGCGCGTCATCGCCTCCAGGCTCTTGCTCTGGGAGTACGGGTAGGCATTGGACGTGGTGTACGCGTCGGCGATCCAGACCACCCTGCCGCCGACGATGGCCGGGTAGGGGTTGTCGTCCAGGCTCAGGAACGGCGCCACCTTGGCGATCCGCTCCTGCGGGTTGCGCTCATAAAGGATCTTGGAGTTCGTGTTGACGTCACCCGACAGCAGCAGGTTGATCTCGCCGTACTTGGCGGCGTAGAGCATCCGGTTGAGGAAGGATCCGACCGGGACCCCGCCCTTGCCGTCGTAGGTGGTGTTCTTCTGGCCGGTACCGCCGCTCTCGGGGTAGTCGAGCTCCTGCTTCTGCTGGCCGGTCCCGCCGACGACGACGTACGCGGTCGAGCCGGGTGCCTCGCCGAAGTAGATCCGCGACTCCTTCAGCTTCGTCCGGTCCACCAGGGCGCCGGTGACCGGCATGTCCTTGGCGTCGAAGTTGGGCAGGCCCTCGGAGTCGACCTCGTTGCCGGGCGCCGCCACGAAGCCGTTGCCGTGGGTGTAGACGAGGTGCCGGTTGATCCAGTTGTTCTGCTCCGCCGGCGGCCCCGTGAGCTCTCGCACGGCCACGACGGTGTCGCGCAGCGTGCCGTTCGAGTCGGGGTAGCGGTCGACGTCGAGCGGCTCGTGGAAGTCGTAGTAACCGCGGATTCGCTGCTTCTGCTGGTAGGTCTTGGCGACCAGGCTGGGGTCGAGCAGGCGCACGCCGGAGATCGAGCTGTCGGCGGTGACGTTGACCTTGCTCGGGTCGCCCTGAGCCGTGTAGTCGATCACCTCGGCGTCGTTGACGCCGTAGGCTTTTCGGGTCGCGTCGATGTTGCGCTTGATGTATTCCTGCTCCTTGCCCTGCTGGTTCGGCTTGACCTGGAACTGCTCGACCAGGGCCGGGTAGACCCCGCCGATCAGGATGGCCGAGAGCACCAGCAGGCCGAAGCCGACGCCGGGCAGCATGCCGCCGGATCGCACGACCCCGGCGAAGAACAGGACCGCGCAGATCAGGGCGATGATCGCCAGGATGCTCTTCGCGGGAAGCACCGCGTTGACGTCGGTGTAGGAGGCCCCGTGCCGGAATCCCCGGTCGGAGAAGACCAACCCGTACCGGTCGACCCAGTAGGCGATCGCCTTCAGCAGCACGAAGACGCCGAGCAGCACCGACAGGTGCGCCCTGGCGCCGCGTGAGGCGTGCACGCCGGGTGACTGAAGTCGGAACCCGCCGTACAGATAGTGCACGATCGCCGCCAGCATGGCGGAGAGCACCACCGCGACGAACAGGAAGTTCAGCACCATCCGGATGAACGGATAGGTGAACATGAAGAAGGAGATGTCCATCTTGAACTGCGGGTCGGTCTCACCGAACGGCGTGGCGTTGATGAACTCCAGCCAGGTCTTCCACTGACCGGAGAAAGACGATCCCGAGAACAGGCCGAGCACCGCCACGCCGATCAGGAAGATCAGCTTGCGGTGCGGGTCGAGGGCCATCCGATATCGGTCGGCGCCGCTGGCGCCGCCGAACATCCCCGGACCGAACATCGGCCGCATGCGGTACGCCATCAGCATGTTGCCGCCGACGATCCCGACCATCAGCAGTGCGCCGACGGCGAACAACAGGATCTGCGTGACGACCACACCGGAGAAGACGGCCGTGTAGTCGACCGATTCGTACCAAAGGTAATCAGTAAAAATACCGGCAAAAAGGAAGAATAACGCGACTATCGCGACCAGTGCGATCGCAACGGGAAGTAGCAGTCGTGGCCGGCGGGGCAAGCGCATTGCCCTGCCGGCTCCGGGGGTCCGGAAGCTCAAGGCCAACCCCTTGTCGTAAGAGCACGGTCCGTGTCTGGCAACCTACACCGGCGGGAGTTGGGTCGCGTTCGGCCTTTCGGGCACGGTCCGGCCACAACGCCCGCTGGTTTCGGGTCCACGGGTCCAACGTACGGGAGCCCTGATGAGTGCCCCGCGACAAGGCCCGGGACCGGAAAGCCACATCTTTTACGTGAATCAGGCTTCGCGCCCTGCTTTTCGGGCTTCTCTCACCGTCCGCAGGCGCCCTGCCCCGCTTTCCAGGCTTCTCGCCGTCCGGTCGGGCGCCGCTTCCCGCTTTCCGGCTCCCGGGTCAGCCGGCCCGGCAGGCCGGCACGGAACCCGAGCCGGTGCGGATCGCGTCGACCGCCTGGACGGCATCGCGCAGGGTCGCGACCTTGACCAGCCTGAGGCCCGCCGGGATCGCCTTGGCCGCCTCGGCGCAGTTGTCGGCGGGGGTCAGGAAGACCGTCGCCCCGGCCTTCCTCGCGCCGACCATCTTCTGCTGGATGCCGCCGATCGGGCCGACGGCGCCCTCCGCGGTGATCGTCCCGGTCCCGGCGATGGATCTGCCGCCGGTCATCGACCCGGGGGTGAGTTTGTCGACGATGCCCAGGGAGAACATCATCCCCGCGCTCGGCCCGCCGACGTCACCGACGTTGATCTTGACCTGGAAGGGGAACTTGTAGCCGACCCGCATGGTGATGCCCACGATGGGCATGCCGTCCTTGCTCGCGACGGTCGGGACGGCGACGGTCACGCTCTGGGCGCCCCGGTTGACGACGAAACTGACCTGCTCACCCGCCTTGTGCCTGCGGACGGAGGCGGAGACCGCCTCGCGGTCGGACACGGGCGCGCCGTCCACCGAGACGATCTCGTCGCCGGTCTTGAACTTCCCGTCGGCGGGCAGACCCTTCTCCGTGGAGGCCACGGTCACGACCGAGCTGTAGGGGATCTTCAACTCCGTCAGCGCCGCCGCGGTCGCGTCGTCCTGGGAGTTTGTCATCTCCTGGGTGTTCTGCTCCTCGACCTCCTTCGCGGTGGTGGCCGGAGGGAAGATCGTCTCCTCGGGCACGACCGCGATGGTGGGATCGATCCATCCCCTGAGCGCGCTGAAAAGGTCGATTCTGGTGCCGGGACCGCCCTGGTAGGCGACGGTGACGAGGCTGAGCTTGCCTTCCGTCGGATACGTCTGGCGCCCCTCGACGCTGATCACCGGCTTGCCGTCGACCTCACCGATGGTGTTCTCGGTCGGCCCGGGGCTCAGCACGACGTACGGCACCGGCAGCAGGGCGCCGACCAGCGCGAACATGAGCGTGAGAAAACCCGCCACCATGAGGGTCAGCGCTCGTCGGGACATGGACAAAGCCTATGCCGTACGACAGGTCATGAAACCGCACCCGGACCCCGCCGCGCCGACGGCCGCGCACCCGACGGCCGATCTCACTCGCAGGCCCCGACCCACTCGGAGGAGCCGTCGGTGAAAAGCTGGTTCTTCCAGATGGGGACCTGGCTCTTGAGGTCGTCGATCAGCCTGCGGGAGGCCTCGAACGCCTCGCCCCGGTGGGGCGTGGCGACCGCCACGACGACCGCGACGTCGCCCAGCCTCAGGTCGCCGACCCGGTGGACGGCGGCCAGGGCGGTCACGGGGAAGTCGGTGGCGATCTTCTCGGCCACCCGGCGGAGCTCGTCCAGGGCGCTCGGGTGCGCCGAGTAGGAAAGGCTCGTGACCGGTTTGCCATGGTCCTGTTCGCGCACCGTGCCGACGAAGACGGTCGTGCCGCCCGCGGCGTGATCACCGACGGCGGCGAGCACCTCGTCGACGGAGAGCGCGCTGTCGCGAATATCGAGCAACCGGATGACATCCACGCCGCAAAGCGTACCGCCCGGGAAAAACGCCTCCCGGCCGCGTACCCCTCCGGGGCGGGTCCCCGGTCGCCGTGAGAATCCCCTCGGCCTTCGTCCTCCGTGCCCCATGGGGGTCGCGCGAGGCCGTACGCCCTCTTACACACCACACGCACCGCGCACACCACGCGGACCACGTGATCGTCAGGTGCGGCGCTTCTTGCGGGCGGCGTGGACGATCGCCGCGGTGCCGAGGACGGCGACGGTGGCTCCGGCCGCGGTGATCGTGGCCTCCTTGCCCGACAGGCGGCGGCCCACGACGGCGTGCTTGCCCTCGCGCAACTCCAGGAGTTGCTCGAAGGAGGCCTCGTTGGTCCACACCGGCTTCCAGCCCGCCTCGCGCAACGCGGTGCAGTCGACCACCCACGGGTAGACGACGTAGTGCAGGTCGGCGGCCGGGGCCGGGGTGATGCCGAGGCGGTGCAGGCGCTGAGCGGTGCCGAAGGTCAGCCCGGCGGGCAGCTCCAGGCTGCGCAGCCCGGAGATCTCCTCCACCTGCTCCTGCTCCAGCCAGCCCTCGCCGCCGACGGCCACCACCCCCGAGACCGTGCCGAGCGCCGCCATCTCAAGGGCCGAGACAAGGTCATCGACGTGGCAGAACTGCCAGCAGGGGGCGCATCCCTTGACGGTCAGCAGCCGGGGCGCCTCGAAGTGCCGGGTCACCACGCTGTCGACGCCGGGACCCACCAGAGCGGCGGGCCGAACCACGGTCACGCCGAGACCGGGATGGCTGCGCAGGGAGCGCCGGGCCAGCGCCTCGATCTCCAGATGGTCGCCGACCATGCCCGTGTCGGGCTCGGCGGCGACCGCCGACCCCTCCGGCAGCGGGACGGGGTTGTCGGGGACGGCGCCGTACACCATGGCGCTGGTGACCAGCACGACCCGCCGCACCCGTGCGGCGGCGCTGGCGGTGAGCACCGTCTGGGCCGCTCGCAGATTGTAGGCGCGCCGCTCCGCCGGGTCGGCGTCTAGCGCGTAGTCGGCCGCCAGATGCACGAGCACGTCAATATCAGATATGCGGTTCGCCAAGAGCGGATCTCGGACATCGAGGACCCGCCAGGTGACGTCGGGAACGTCACCCCGCTGCTCGTCGATGGCCACGACCCTGCGGAAATCCGCAGACGAGGCGACCTTCGCGAGGAAGGCACGGCCTAGGCCCGAGGCGGCGCCGGTGACGGCGACGACGGGGGGGCGGGAGCGTTTCGAGGTAGGCACCAGGTCCTCACTTTGCACTGACCCGCCATGCGACGGATAACGTGGCGGATGTGGACTCCTCCATCCTGCACGAGGTAGAGCGGTGACTGACTTGCCAGGTCGGGAAAACGACCCCAACGAGAATCCGTTCGCCATGTTCGGCAACCCGGAGCAGATCGCAGCGGCAATGCGCCAGTTCGCCGACATGCTCTCCGCTCCGCCGACCTCAGGTCCCGTCAACTGGGACATGGCGAAGAACATCGCACGGCACGTGGTGGTCGCCGAGGGCGATCCAAGCGTCATGGAAGGCGAGCGGCGCCAGATCGTCGACGCCCTGAATCTGGCCGATCTATGGCTCAACGAGGCCACATCCCTGCCGAGCGGGGTGAGCAACCCCCAGGCGTGGAGCCGTTCCGAGTGGATCGAGAAGACCGTCCCGGTCTGGCAGAAGCTCTGTGATCCGATCGCCGCCCGCATGGTCGAGACCATGAGCGGCACGCTCGGCGCCACCGGTCTGCCCGCGGAGGCCCAGGCCATGGCCGGGCCGCTGATGGGGATGATGAAGCAGATGGGCGGCATGATGGTCGGCCAGCAGATCGGCCAGGCCATCGGCTCGCTCGCCCTCGAAGTGATCGGCTCCACCGACATCGGCCTGCCGCTGTCGGACAACGCCGCCCTGCTGCCCGGCGGCGTCGCGGCGTTCAGCCAGGGTCTGGAGACCCCGGCCGAGGAGATCCGCCTCTACCTCGCCCTGCGCGAGGCGGCCCACCACCGGCTGTTCCAGCACGTGCCGTGGCTGCGCGCGCACCTGCTCGGAGCCGTGGAGGAGTACGCCAGGGGCATCACGGTGGACGCGTCCGCACTGGAGGAGCAGCTCCGCGGGCTCGACATCAACAACCCCGAGCAGCTCCAGCAGGCGCTGAGCGGCGGCAACCTGCTCAAGCCCGAGGAGACCGAGCGGCAGAAGGCCGCCCTGTCCCGGCTGGAGACCATGCTCGCCCTGGTCGAGGGCTGGGTCGGCACCGTCGTGGACGGCGCCGCGGACGGCAAGCTCCCCTCGGCGACCGCGCTGTCGGAGACCGTACGCCGCCGCAGGGCGACCGGCGGCCCCGCCGAGCAGACCTTCGCCACGCTCGTCGGCCTCGAACTCAGGCCCCGCCGCCTGCGCGAGGCCGCCGCCCTGTGGCAGGCCCTGCAGGCCGACCGGGGCGTCGACGGCCGCGACGCGGTCTGGAACCACCCCGACCTGATGCCCACCGCCGACGACCTCGACAATCCCGAGGGGTTCGTACGGGGCGAGCCCGAGCTCGACCTGTCGTCCCTGGAGGGGACCCTGCGTGAGGAGCCTCCGGCCGTCCCGGGCGAGGAGGGCGACGGCGGGAAGGGCCGCAAGGACGACGGTGGCGGGGACGGCGGCGCGTGAGCCTGCGCGCCGACGCGAAGGACGTGCTCACAGGGTGGATCGCGCCCACGGCGGACGAGGAGATCCTCCGCAAGGAGTTCCTGGAGCACGTCCACGCCAATGACGACGCGATGTGGCGCGAGTGCGTCACCGGGCACCTGACGGCCACGACCGCGGTGCTCTCCCACGACGGCGAGCGGGTGCTGCTGACGCTGCATCCCAAGGCCGGGATGTGGCTGCCCATGGGAGGCCACTGCGAGCGCGGCGACGCCTCCCTGGAGGCGGTCGCGCTGCGTGAGGCCACCGAGGAGTCCGGCATCCCGGGCCTGCGGCTGCTGCCGGGCCCGCTGGCGCTCGACCGGCACCTGGTCTGGTGCCATCCGCCGCACAGTAGCCACCTCGACGTCGAGTACGGCGCCGTAGCCCCCGCCGGGGTCGAGGCCGTGATCAGCGCCGAGTCGCTCGACCTGCGCTGGTTCCCGCTGGAGGAGATCCCCGAGCTCTCCGACGAGGCGACCCGCCGCCTGGCCCGCCGCGCCCGCGAGGTTCTGCGCTCCACGTGACCGGACGCTCGGCTTCACCCGGTTCGACGGCGGGTTCCGGCCTGCCCGGGACACGGGCCCAGGGCGTTGGACCGTTTTACGCTTGTCTCACCTTTCCCCGGATATCTTCGTCCTCGTCAAGCTGTACGGAACGGATCGGGGCACTGTGAGCGTGGACATCGTGGCTGACAGGAGCGCCGGAGGCGTCGGGGGAACGGTGATGCCTCCGGCGCGGCGACGGCGGCGCTGGAGGATTCCCAAAACCCTCGCCTGGGCCGCGGTGACCCCGTTCGCCGCCTGGGCGGTGGCCCGGGTCGCCGGGCTCGAACGCGACTCGCTGACCACCCAGCTCATGACCGGCACCCCGTACGTGGCCGCGGCTTCGCTCGTCCCGGTGCTGCTGTCCGCGCTGACCCGCAACCGGGCGGCGACGGCCGTGGCGCTGATCACCACCGTGGCGCTCGGCCTCAGCGTGCTTCCCAGGGCCTTCCGCGCCGGGGATCCCGTGACGGGAACGCCCCTGCGCGTGCTGACGCTCAACACGCTGTTCGGGCACGCCGAGCCCGACGCCGTGATGGACCTGGTCCGGCGGCTGAACCCGGATGTGTTCAGCACCCAGGAGCTGACCCCGGGAATGGTCGAGAAACTGGAGGCGGCCGGGCTGGAGAAGATCATGCCGTACAAGGTGCTGGAGCCGGAGTGGAGCGCCGGCGGCAGCGGCCTGTACGCGCGGTATCCGCTGACCCCCAGGAATGACCTGTTCGAGGCGATCGGGCACAACATGCCCGCCGCGCTGATGACCGTGCCCGGCGCCAAGCCCGTCGAGATCGTCGACGTGCATCCCTTCCCGCCGCTGGGCAGGCAGGTTTACGACTGGACGGCGGCGCTGGACGCCCTGCCCTCCGCCGCGCCCGACACGATTCGCATCCTCGCGGGCGACTTCAACGCCAGTCTCGACCACGCGGCCATGCGCCGTTTCCTGAGCCGCGGCTATCTGGACGCGGCCGACAGCGCCGGGGAGGGCCTCACCCCCACCTGGCCGGTCAACAAGCGCGTCCCGGCGCTGATCACGATCGACCACGTCGTGGCGGACCGGCGGGTGGGAGTGAACGCGGTCAGCGTGCACACCGTTCCCGGCACCGACCACCGGGCCGTCTTCGCCGACCTGCGCCTGCCCCCGCCCTGACGGGGCGAGCGCTCGATCGCCCAGGGGTTCTCAGGGGGAGAGCAGGGCCCGGGTGTTGTCCCAGCCTTCCAGGCCCGGGTCGAGGAGGCCGATGTCGCCGGGAGTGCGCAGGCGATGCCAGCCGGGGCCCCTCGCGACCATGCGGCTGCCGGGCGCGGAGGCGCGGAGTGCCTTGACCGGGTCGAGGTCGTCGAAGCCCACCGCGGCCCAGCCGGGATAGGGGAGGTGGGCGGCGAACGCCACCGTGCCGCCCCCGGCGTCCGGGCAGACGGCGATCCTGGCCCGGCCGAGCTCGCGGAAGAGCTTGCCGATGAGCAACGGGGGCAGGTCGGGCGCGTCGGCGCTCAGCAGGACCGCCTGCTCACCGTACGGCAGGGCCGCGAAGGCGGCCTCGACCAGGGCGCTCCCCGAAAGATCGGGGATCTCGACGACCGGGGTGCCCGGCCAGACGATCTCCTCCATGCCCGGGACGCTCGTCACCACGACAGGGGAGACGAAGTCGAGCCCGGCGACGAGCTCGTAGGCGTCTTCGGCGACGGCCATGAGGAAGTCGGTGGCGTCGACTCCCGGTGGGGCGGCGTCCGCCACGGAGGAAGTGACCAGAACGGCCACCACCCGGTCTTCCGTCAACATTCCTCCGCGGAACCGTGAGCCGCCGTGGAGAATCCCTCCAGGAAGCCCCTGGCCCGCTCGGCCTTGGGATATCGTTCCACAAGCGCCCAGAAGCGTGAGCCGTGGCTCGGCACCAGCAGGTGGACGAGCTCATGCATGATCACATAGTCGACCACCCACGACGGCATGCCCCGCAGCCGCGTGGAGATCCTGATGGTTCCGTGATCAGGAGTGCACGAGCCCCAGCGGTGCTGCTGGTTCTCCACCCAGCGCACGCTCGACGGCTCAGCCTCCCCGCCCAGATAGCGGGCCGACAGATCGACGGCCCGATCGAGGAGATCGTCATCGGAGGGGCGTCTGCGCTGTTCCTTGGCCGCGAGGCGATCGAGCATACGGCGCACCCATTGTTCCTCATCGGTGCTACTCAGACCGGCGGGGAGGAGCACGATCGTTTTCTCGCCGTCGCGGTACGCAGAAACCGTCCGCCGGCGGCGAGAACTGCGGCGGACCTCGACTGTCTCGGGGGGCACATATGAACGGTAGCCGAGAATGGCGAATTCACACCAGGGGGTAGAACACGTTCCCGCTGGTCAATCCCCGTTCGCCGATTGTTCAGCGCGGGTGATCAACTATGACCGCGACTTATCTAATTAACCTGGATATCAGCCGTCTCATGCGTTGCCGAATCGCGGGACCCGCTGTTCTCTCTGGGCTGCCAGTCCTTCAAGCATGTCGTCGGAGATCATCGTGACCGGCTGGGCGAGAGACTCCCAGCGCAGCGCGGCGTCGAGGTCCGCGTGCCCGCCGCCCGCGAGGGCGACTTTGGTGAGCCGGGTGGCGACCGGCGCGTTGGCCGCGGTGCGCGACGCGATCCCCATCACCTCCGCCATCAGCGACTCCCGGGGAAAGGCCCTGGTCACCAGCCCCGCGGGGGCCGCCTCCGCGCCTGTCAACGTCCGCCCCGTGAGCAACATCTCCCTGGCCACGCCCACTCCCGCGACCCTGGGCAGCAGGTAGGTGGCCGCCATGCCGGGGTGCAGGCCGAGCGAGGTGAAGGGGGCGAGGAGTTTGGCCTCCTCGGCGGCGTAGACCAGGTCGCAGGCGAGGGCGAGGCACAGTCCCGCCCCGACGGCCGCGCCGTTGACGGCGGCGATGGTCGGCACCTCCAGATCGGCGATCGCCAGCCAGGTCCGGTAGAAGCCGAGCATCCGCTCGCGCAGGGCGGGGACCCCCTCCGAGGCCCGCTCGGCGAGCCAGGACAGGTCTCCCCCGGAACAGAACGCGTTTCCCGCTCCGGTGACGACGACGCATCTGAGGTCGCGGTCCGCCGCGAGATCGGCGACGGCCAGCCGCCAGCTGGCGGTCATTCCATCGGTCATCGCGTTACGCCGGTCGGGGCGGTTCAGAGTGAGCACCGCGACGCCGTCGGCACGCCGGTCGACCAAGAGCTCGTCCATGCCGGGGAGCGTAACCCACCCCCTCCCGGTCACCGCCTCCTGGGCCTGTCTTCTCCTCCGTCGCCTTCCAGACCCGCATGCCGGGCTCGCCCTGACGATCCGCCATCTCCCAGGAGTGCATCTCCCGGAATGTCCTCTCCCAGAGTGCATCTCCCCGAATGTCGTCTCCCAGCCCACCGTTCCCTCGACCCGCTGTCTCCCGGAATGTCGTCTCCCAGGAGTCCATCTTCCGGAATGGCCCTCATCCGGGAGGGCGAAAGATTTCCGGAGGCGGGTTATCCACAGGGCGGGAGTTATCCACAGGCGACGGAAAAGGCGTCCGGGATCTTGAAGGGCCATGCCACGCTGGCACACCCAGCCGGCCAACCTGCTCACCCGCTCCCCCTGCCACCCTGCGCAACCTGCTCCCTCTGCTCTTCGCTCCCCTGTCACCCGCAGGCTGCCCCCCGGAAGAAAGGCTCTCCGATGAGACCGCGTCTGAAGCCCGCTCTGCGCCGCGTCGCCCGAGACGGGCGCACCCTGCAGTTCGGCCTGCACCCCCGCCACGCGGTGGTGCTGACCGATCTCGAACCTGAGGTCCGCCGCTGGGTGGAGAGCCTCGACGGCGTGCGAGATCTCGCGGGTGTGCTGGCCGGCGCCGCCGAGGCGGGTCTCGGCGAGGAGCACGGCCGGACTCTGCTCGACCAGCTGGTCAGCCGTGGTGTGGTGGACGACGCGGGTGCGGGCCCCGGCCCGCTGCGCGCGCTCGCCATGGCCGAGCGTGACCGGCTCCAGCCGGATCTCGACGCGCTCTCCCTCACTCCGGGCACGATCGACGGCGGGCTCGCCGTGCTGGAGCGCAGGCGAGAGGCCCAGGTGCGGGTCTACGGCGCGGGCCGGGTGGGCGCGCAGGTCGTCAGCCTGCTCGCAGCCTCCGGCGTCGGCCGGATATGCGTCATCGATCCCGGCACGGCCCGGCGACAGGATGTCGTCCCCGGCGGGCTCGGCTGGACGGAGGTGGGAATGAGCAGGCAGGACGGCGCGGTCGCGGTGGCCAAACGGCTCGCGCCCGGTCTCACGGCATGGACCGGCGACGGGGCGGCACAGCTCGCCGACGGGGCCAGGCCTCCGGACCTGGCGGTGCTCGCGCCGGTGATGCCCCTGGACGGCCTCCTGGTCAAGGAGCTCGTCGAGTGGGAGATCCCCCACCTGCTGGTCGCCGCCTTCGAGGGCTCCGGGTCGGTCGGCCCTTTGGTGCTGCCCGGACGGAGCACATGCCTGCACTGCCTGGATTTGACCCGACGGGATCGCGACCCCGGCTGGCCCGTCGTCAGCGCCCGGCTGGGCGGCTTCCCCGCGGGAGAAATCGCGTGTGGCACGGTGCTGTCGACGCTGGTGGCGGCGTCGGCGACAGGCCACGCACTCGCCGTGATCGACGGCCGTGAGCCCGCTGTGACCAACAGCACAACGGAAGTATTGCCAGATTGGAGCTGGAAGAGGCGATCCTGGAGTGTTCATCCTCAATGTCGTTGCTTCCGAAACGAGTTGGGTTCGCTAACAATGGTCGCGTCGGCTACCTGCCGCTGACGGACACACAGCGAAGGGGGGGAGCGGCGTCTCGCTGTACCAGTGGATGCGCCGCTAACAAAGGTGAGTGACCTTCCGCGCCGCGCCGTTGCGCGCTCCGCCAAGCTGGCGGCCCTGCCGATCGGGTTCGCCGGTCGCACTGCTCTTGGTCTCGGGAAACGGATCGGGGGCAAGTCCGCCGAGATCGTGGCCCAGGAAATCCAGGAACGCACCGCCGAGCAGATCTTCAAGGTTCTCGGAGAGCTCAAGGGCGGGGCGATGAAGCTCGGCCAGGCGCTGTCCATCTTCGAGGCGGCGCTGCCCGCCGAGGTCGCCGGCCCCTACCGCGCGACCCTGACCAAACTCCAGGACGCGGCTCCGCCGCTTCCCGCGACGACCGTGCACAAGGTCCTCGTTGAGCAGCTGGGCGACGACTGGCGGGAGAACTTCCTGTCGTTCGACGACAAACCCACCGCCGCCGCGTCCATCGGGCAGGTGCACAAGGCGGTCTGGCACGACGGCCGGACGGTCGCGGTCAAGATCCAGTATCCGGGGGCGGGGAAGGCCCTGCTCTCCGACTTCACCCAGCTGTCCCGGCTCGGCAAGCTCTTCGGGGTGCTGCTGCCCGGCCTCGACATCAAGGCCGTCCTGAGCGAGTTGCGCGAGCGGGTGGTCGAGGAGCTCGACTATCTCCACGAGGCCGAGGCACAGCACGCCTTCGCCCTGGAGTTCAAGGACGATCCCGACTTCCTGATCCCGGACGTGATCGCCGCCAACGAGCAGGTGCTCGTCTCCGAATGGGTCGACGGCACCCCGCTGTCGCGGATCATCACCGACGGCACCCAGGAGGAGCGCGACCGGGCCGGGCTCCAGCTCGTCCGTTTCCTGTTCTCCTCACCCGCGCGGCTGGGCATGCTCCACGCCGACCCCCATCCGGGCAACTTCCGGATCGTCGAGGACGGCCGGATGTGCGTGCTCGACTTCGGCGCGGTCAATCGGATGCCCGACGGGTACCCACCGGTCTTCGGGAAGCTGACCCGCATCTTCAACAACGGCGACATGGCGACCGTGGTGCAGGGCCTGCGCGATGAGGGCTTCATCCGCCCGCACATCGAGATCGACCTCGAAGCCCTGCGGGCCTTCCTCGCCCCCTACGTCGAGCCGACCGCCGTGGAGGAGTTCTCGTTCAGCAGGGAGTGGCTCCAGCGGCAGGCCGCCACGGCCACCGACCTGCGTCCCGGCAATGTGGTGCGCCAGCTCAACCTGCCCGCCTCGTACGTTCTCATCCACCGCGTGCACGCGGCGGGGGTCGGCGTCCTCTGCCAGCTCGGCGCCACCGCCCGCTTCCGCCAGGAGGTCGTCCGCTGGGTCCCCGGGTTCTCCGACGAGGACTCCGGAGAACCCACTCTCACCAGCGTCTGAGGGATCTTTTCCCTCCCGCGACGCGGTGGGCCCGGCGAGACGTTTGAGGGGTGGCCCGCCGGAGCGGGTCACCCCTCGTTCGTCTCGCTCTTCTTGTCAGTCTCGCTCTTTCGTCTGCCTGGCCGTGCGACTTCCTGTCTGCCGTGCGACTTCGTGTGTCTCTCGTGCGTCTTCTACACGTCGCCGCCGGTTCTTACAGATCAGACCAGGTAAATCAGACGGACCAGGCAGATCAGATGAGGCGCAGGATCGCGCTCCGCAGGCGCGCCGAGGCGCGCTCCGCGTCGCGTTCCGCGCGCTGGAGGCGTCGAAGGCCTGCGGCCCTGCGATGCTCCTCCGCCTCGCGGTGAAGGGTCCGTATTCGGTCACGAACCATCTCTTCTTGCATAGATGACAGGTCGAGGCCTCTGGCGGTGAAGTAGCTCATCGGAATGGTCCTTTCGGAAACGTGCGGCTCGTGGTCGGTCGCGTTCTCGGTGGTTCGGGTTCTCGGTGGTTCGCGTTCTCGGTGGTTCGGGCAGCGACCGGGTTGTTCAGGCAGCGACCGGGTTCTTGCGGGGACGCCCGCGCGGACGCTTCCGGGGGACGATGGCCCCCCGCAGGACAAGCTCGCCGCCCCAGACGCCCCACGGCTCCTCGCGCTCCAGCGCGCGGGCCAGGCAGGCCTCACGGATCGGGCAGCCCCCGCAGAGCGCCTTGGCGAACTCCACGTCCTCCGGAGACTCGGCGAACCACAGGTCGGGGTCGGTACGACAGGGGATTGTGGCTTCGTCGATCAGGTCCATGACCGTCTGGGCCCCCATCTGCTTCACCTCTCAGCTAGGTGTTGATCTTCGATTACCTCTTGGGGTGGGGGTCAGGAATGACGCGGACAAACAAGAAGGCCGCGGATCCTGGGTGCGGATCCGCGGCCTGAAGG
Organism: Streptosporangium sp. G11; assembly: GCF_051192615.1. Classification (NCBI taxonomy): domain Bacteria; kingdom Bacillati; phylum Actinomycetota; class Actinomycetes; order Streptosporangiales; family Streptosporangiaceae; genus Streptosporangium; species Streptosporangium sp. G11. Next base: position 340,231 of record NZ_JBPJUQ010000003.1, on the reverse strand, counting down.
CTTTTTCCTCGGTCAGGTTATGACCGGAGGATGCCCCCAGGGTTGCGGACCGCGCAGTCCACCGTTTCCGATGTGCTTGGTCGTTGCTGCGTAGCTGCCGCCCACTCGGCCCCGAGCAGCCGGGACGTCCATCGCCGGGAGAGCGATCGGAGCGAACCAACGGCCGGTTTCGACCTGGAAATGGGCGGGATTGGCCTGCTGAGCCAGAGCTGCCGCGCCGCCGGCGAGGATGGTCTGGCTGTCGCAAGACAGAACGGTGTTACGGCGCGCGGAAGTGAGCCCCAGCTGGGACGTCATCAGAATGTTCCTCACAGCGGACTCACCTCCATTCGTGGATCGTCGGACAGTAGCGTCCGACTTGCTTGAGCATGACCCTAAACCCCGGCCCGGGGAGTGGGCAACATATTTTCTACCTGCGGCTTTGCGACTATCTCACGCGGATCATCGCCTCCTGCACTACCGACACGGCCAGTTCTCCGGACCGGGTGAACATCTCGCCCTTGGCGAGCCCTCGCGCCGCCCCCGACCACGGTGACTCCTGGGCGTAGAGCATCCACTCGTCCACGCGGAAAGGACGGTGGAACCACATCGCGTGGTCCAGCGACGCACCGGAGAGGTTGGACGCGCCCCACGCCAGGCCGTGGGTCAGCAGCACGGTGTCGACCAGGGTGAAATCGGAGGCGTAGGCGGCGAGCACCACGTGCAGCAGCGGGTCGTCAGGCAGTTCCGCGTCGTAGCGGAACCACACGTTGGTGTTTGAACCGCGAAGCTCCGGGTCACGGTAGGCCTCCCAGGTGAGGGGCGTCACATATCGGGCGTCCACCGGCCTCGGCCTCGACACCCACTCACGCAGCGGCGACTCCGCCCCCACCGCCTGGAGCAGCCGGTCCTGGAAGAGCGGCAGGCCCTCGGGATCGACCACCTGGGGCATCGTGGCCGCCTGGTGCTCGACACCGGTCTCCCTCACGTGGAAGGAGGCCGACATGGTGAAAATCGCCTTGCCGTGCTGGACGGCCACCACCCGCCGGGTGGTGAAGGACCGGCCGTCGCGGACCCGCTCGACGTTGTAGACGATCGGGATGGCCGGGTCTCCGGGACGGATGAAGTAGGCGTGCAGCGAGTGGACGTCGCGGTCGTCGGGCACCGTCCGTCCCGCGGCGACCAGGGCCTGGGCGGCTACCTGACCGCCGAAGACACGCTGGATGCGCTCCTCCGGGCTGCGCCCTCTGAAGATGTCGAGCTCGATCTGCTCCAGGTCGAGCAGGTCCAGGAGCTCCTTTAACGCCTCGTTCACGCGCCCTCCGTCCGGTTCGTAGCGATACGACACAGTTCGAGCACCGCCTCGCCATAACGATCCAGTTTGACGCGTCCGATTCCAGTGATCGCCAGCAGGTCCTGTTCCGAGAGCGGCGCCCGTTCGGCGATGGCCTGCAGGGTGACGTCGGTGAAGATCGCCCACTGCGGGATCTTCTCGTGCTTCGCCACCCCCGTACGCCAGGACTTGAGCGCTTCGAGCAGCGCCTCGTCGTAGTCGGCGGGGCAGCCGGCGCACCTGCCGAGCTTCTGTTCCACGGCGGCGGCCAGGATCTTTCCGCAGACCCGGCAGCTGATCGGCGCGGCGACCTGACGGCGATCGGCCGCCCCGGACGCCCCGGCCGGGGCGACGGTGCGGCTTTTCTGCGGGGCGCGGCCGGTGAGCCCGTCCAGGAAGCGGGAGGGTTTGCGGGAACGCCGCCCGCCGGGCGAGCGTGCCAGCGCCCACGACAGCCCCAGGTGGGCGCGGGCGCGGGTGACACCGACGTACAGGAGGCGGCGCTCCTCCTCGATCTGCTCGGGCGTCTCGGCGTAGATGATCGGCAGCATGCCCTCGGTGACGCCGACGAGGAAGACCGCGTCCCACTCCAGGCCCTTGGCCGCGTGCAGCGAGGCCAGGGTGACCCCCTCGACCGGCGGCGCGTGCTGCTCTCCGGCCCGGCGCTCCAGCTCGGCCACGAAGGCGGGCAGGTCGGCGCCCGTGGCGGCGAGGTCCTCGGCGAGGTCGGCCAGGGCCTTCAGCGACTCCCACTTCTCGCGGGCCTTGCCGCCGCCGGGGGCCTCGGGGGTGAGCCCGATGCCGGACAGGATGTGGTGCACGGTCGAGACGAGCGTGTCGCCGGGTTCGGCCGAGCGGGCGGCGCCGCGCAGCAGCACGACCGCCTGGCGGACCTCGGGACGTTCGAAGAAGCGGTCGGCGCCGCGCAGCACGTACGGCAGACCGGCCTTGGCGAAGGCCTGCTCGTACGCCTCGGACTGGGCGTTGACCCGGAACAGCACGGCGATCTCACGGGTCGGCACGCCGCCGCCGACGAGCTTCCTCACCGCCCTCGTCACGCCCTCGGCCTCGGCGGTCTCGTCGTCGTACTCGGCGAAGACCGGTTCGGGGCCGTCCGGACGCTGGGCGATCAGGGCGAGCTTGTGCGGGGTCCGCGCCCTGTCGAGCACCCGGTTGGCCAGGGAGACGACCTGGGGGGTGGAGCGATAGTCGCGGACCAGCTTGATCACGGTGGCGTTGGGGTGCTCGACCGAGAAGCCGGTCAGGTATCGGGGGGTGGCGCCGGTGAAGGAGTAGATCGTCTGGTTGGGGTCGCCGACCACGCACAGATCGTCGCGCCCGCCGAGCCAGGTGTCGAGCAGCAGTTTCTGCAGCGGGTTGACGTCCTGGTACTCGTCGACCACGAAGTAGCGGTACTGCTGGCGGATCTGGGAGGCCACCTCGCGGTGCTCGGTCATCACGGCCGCGGTGAGCTCCAGGATGGTCTCGAAGTCGACCAGGTGCCGGTCGCGGCGGAGGGTCTCGTAGGCCTCGTAGAGCCGGAAGACCTCCTCGGCGGGCACGGGCGAGGTGCGGCCCGCCTTCCTGGCGGCCTCCGCGTAGTCCTCGGGGGCGATCTGGGTGACCTTGGCCCATTCGATCTCGGAGGCGATGTCGCGCAGTTCGGAACGGTCCTGGTTCTTGCGCAGGGAGCGGCAGGCGTCGATCAGCAGCGGCAGCTTCGACTCGATCACCCTGGGCGGATCGCCGCCGATGACGCGCGGCCAGAAGTAGGTGAGCTGGCGCAGCGCGGCGGCGTGGAAGGTGCGCGCCTGCACGCCCGGCGTGCCGAGCTGCCGCAGCCGCTGTCTGAGCTCACCGGCCGCGCGTGTGGTGAACGTCACCGCCAGCACGCCCTGGGCGTCGACCACCCCGCTGCGGACCGCGTGCGCGATGCGGTGGGTGATGGCGCGGGTCTTGCCGGTCCCGGCTCCGGCGAGAACACAGACCGGTCCCCGGACGGCCTCGGCCACCTCACGCTGCTCGGGATCCAGTGCCGCCAGAACGTTGTCGGGCTCCACGGAGCCTCCTTACACGCAGTCGAACGGACCGGGCGGCAACATCCTCCCAGTCACTGGCCAAGCATCAGTCATTCTGGCAACATGCCGCCGTCAACCTATGTGGTTCGCCGAGATGCACAAAGCGGGCTTTTTACTCCACAATGGGGTCCGAACAATTCCGGGGAAGGAAGAGGCCCGTGCGAACTGGGGTAACCGTGGGTGCGCTCGCCCTGGCGGCGGCGATGATCGGTCCCGCGGTGGTGTACACGACCGCACACGCACACGCGACTTCGACTCCAGCCAAGCCTGGCGGCACGTCCGGTACGGCGAACGCCGACACCGGGAAAGCCTCCGGTACGGCGAGGGACGGCGCGGACAAGACGGACATCAGCACGTACGGCACGGCGAGGGCCAGCGTGGGGGTGGCCGATATCGGCACGGCCGGCGCGGGCACGAGCAAGTCCAGGACCGGTGCCAACACAACCGAGACCAGGACCGGTGCCGGCACGGCCGAAACCGGGAAGGCCGGTACGGGCAAGGCGGACACCGGGAAGACCTACGCCCGGAAGACCGGTGCGAGCGGGGACGGCGGGGGCAACCCGACGCCTCCTCCGACGGCCCAGCCCGACCCGCTGGCCCAGGGCACCGTCGTCAACACCGTCGCGTACGGCCCGTATGTCCGCCAGCGCATGGACGTCTGGTACCAGACCGACGAGGTGAAGCGGCCCGGCGTCTTCCTGATCCACGGCGGCTGGTGGTCGTCGGGCGACAAGAAGTACATGACCGAGATAAGCCGGAGTTACGCCGAGCAGGGTTACGTCGTCTTCAACATCAACTACCGCCTCTCCACCGACGCCTTCTGGCCGGCCCAGCGCACCGACACCCTCGACGCCATCGCCACCGCGCGGCGGCACGCGGCGCTGTGGTCCTTCGACCCGAACAACTACGTGATCGTCGGCTTCTCCGCCGGAGGCCACCTGGCCACCGCCGCGGGTACCTACAAGAACGGCCTGCCCGGCCTGCGCGGCGTGGTCGGCATCTCCCCGGTGATCTCCCCTCTCACGGCGTACACCGAGGGCACCGACACCTTCGACGTGGAGAAGCGCAAGCTGCGCGAGTCGGCCATCAGGCTCGCCGGGGGCTGTGAGCCCACCGGCAAGTGCGCCAGGGTCTGGGCGAGCATGGAGGTTCCGTGGCACGCGAGCCGCGGTGACGCGCCCGTGCTGGCCGTGCACTCGGAGGACGAGTTCGTGTCGGCGGAGCACAGCAAGCAGCTCAAGGAGCACCTGCGCCAGGTCGGCGTGCCGGTGACGATCCTGACCGAGCCCGGCATCGAGCACAGCGCGCCTCTTTACCGGCTGCCCGGCGTGGCGGAGCAGGTTCAGCAGTGGGTCGCGCAGAAGCTGCTCTCATCGGGAAGATGAACGGCCCTCGCTTTGTTGCCAATGGCGCCGGACATCACATGAGGGGATTTCTCACGACATGGCGCTGACTGTGTACACCACGAGCTGGTGCGGCCCCTGCAAGCGACTGAAGAGCCAGCTCAGCCGCGAGGGGATCTCCTACAACGAGATCGATATCGAGAGCAACCCGGACGCCGCCACGTTCGTCATGAGCGTCAACAACGGTAACCAGGTCGTACCGACCGTCGTGGTCGACTCCCCCTCGGGCCGGGTCGTCAGGACCAACCCCTCGGTGATCGAGGTCAAGCGCATCCTGGCGGGCGCGAGCGTGTAGTCGCCCCCGGCGGCGTCAGAGCCCCGGTTCCGCGATGAGAGGCGGGCGTCCCCGACGACCCGCGCGAGGCACCCGAGCCCCGGTTCCACGTCCACGGACACCGGGGCTCTCGCATGCCGGAACGGCCTCGGCCTCTCACCCCGGCGACCTGCCGGGGGCGAAGGAGGTCTCCGCCGGCGGGCGGGGTTACCAGTCGCCGGTCAGCGGTTCGCCGTACCAGGTCTCGATGAGCCTGCGGGCGATCGACACCTCGGGAGGCAGGCGCACCTCGCCGCTCTCCATCGCGGCCAGCAGCTCGGCACGGCTGAACCAGTGGGCCTCGGCGATCTCCTCGTGATCGAGGACGAACTCCGTCGACGTGGCCCGCGCGAAGAAGCCGAGCATCAGGCTGCGCGGGAACGGCCAGGGCTGGCTGCCCATGTAACGCGGCTCGGCGACGCTCACACCGACCTCCTCGGCCACCTCGCGCGCCACGGCGTGCTCCAGCGACTCGCCCGGCTCGACGAAACCGGCCAGCACCGACAACCGCCCCTCGGGCCACTGCGGCCCCCTGGCCAGCAGGCACCTGTCATCGTCGTCGTGGACCAACATGATCACCGCGGGGTCGACCCGGGGGAAGTGCTGGCTGCTGTCCTTGGGACAGACGCGCACGTGCCCGCCCGCGCGCACCTCGGTGGCGCTCCCGCACCGGGGGCAGAACTCGTGGGTGGAGTGCCAGGCGTCCAGGGCGACCGCGTACACCAGCAGCCCGGCGTCCAGATCCCCCAGCAGCGACCCCACCTGGCGGAGCCCCGCGGTGAGGGTCTGGCCCTCCTCCAGCTCCGAGGGGGCGAGCGGGGGGACGATCCGGTTGAGGGAGCCGGTGTGGATGCTGTCGGCCAGCGGCGCCGCCACTGCGAAGTAGGCGATGCCCTCGGCGTCGACGCCGAGCAGGTAGCGCTCTCCGTCGGGCGCGTCGGCCGTGGGCAGCAGGACCAACCTGGCCTCTCCGCCGCTGCGCCGGACCAGCGCCTGCCCGTCGTCGATGACCACGACCCTGGTCATGGTGTCCGCCCAGGCCCTTTCGAGCCACTCGGCGTCGCCGCGAAGCGCCGCCGACCGGTCGATGGCACTGCGCGCGAGCAGCAGCGGCCCCAACAGTCCTTCTTGTGCCGTGATCTCCACGCTGTTCCGCCTCCCCAAACGAGTGCACATACTATGCCGCCGGACGGAGCCCCTCTCCGCCCGCCTACGGGAGGGGGACCGCGAGTCCCGGCACATCACCGGCTTTTCCCTCCTCCCTCTCCCTTCTCCCCCTCGTCCGGTTCTTCCGGTCCCAGGCCCTCTTGGGTTCCACTCGGTCCTTCCTCGTTCTTACGGCATGGCCAGAAATACGAACAGAGGCCCGGTTACCAGGACTTCTCTCCCGGTAACCAGGCCTCTCGTCACGCGTCCCCCTCGCTGTGCCCTATGGCGCCGCGCCGTCAGCTCGCGAACACGATCACGTTGTCGCGGTAGCTGCGCCGCTTGCGGTCGAAGGTCCCGCCACAGGTGATGAGCCTCAGCTCGGCCCCCTTGGAGGAGCCGTACACCTGCCCGTCGGGGATCCGGCTCTTCGGGAAGCGCGCCAGGCGCCGGACGGTGAACGTCACCGTGCTTCCGTCGGCCCTGTCGACGTGGACGCGGTGTCCCGGGCGGAGTTTCCCGAGTTTGTGGAAGACGGCGGGCCCCGTCCTGGAGTCCACGTGCCCGGCGATGACCGCCGCACCGGCCTCGCCGGGCTCGGGACCGGCCTTGTTCCAGCCCACCCGGTCGAAACGAGCCGGAGCGACCAGCTTGTTCCTCGCGTCCAGCCTCAACGCGATCACCGTGGTGGAGACCCCGATCGCCGGGACGCGGAGCCGCACGGGGTTGGCGACCTCACCCCTGGCCGGAGGCCGTACGGCCTGGGCGGCCGTGGAAGCCGTGGAGGTTTCGGAAACCCCGGAGGTCGTGGAGGTCGAGGTGCTGTGCGCGGCGACCTCGGTGGAGCACGCGGTCATGGCCACGAGGGCGGAGAGAGTGGAGAGAGCGGCCACGAGGGCACCGGGGGTCCGCACGGTCAGCTCCCCGAGGTGAATCGGCGGCTGAACCAGAAGCCGCCACCGGCCAGCAGCCCGGCACCGGCCAGTCCCACCGGCACCCAGAGCGGCATGTCCTCCTTCTCAGCCGTCCCGCCGAACCCGGTCTCCACACCACCGGCCGGAGCGCGGTCGTCATCGTCGTCGTCATCACGGGACGCACCACCCTGACCGGTGTCCACACCCCCCGCGGGCGCCCGGTCATCGTCATCGTCGTCGTCATCGCGGGAGGTTCCCCCCTGACCGGCGTCCGTACCACCGGCCGGAACGCGGTCGTCGTCATCGTCGTCATCGCGGGACGCGCCACCCTGACCGGTGTCCACACCACCGGCCGGAGCGCGGTCGTCATCGTCGTCGTCATCGCGCGACGTACTGCCCTGGCCGGTTTCCACGCCGCCCCGGGGAAGGTCGTCGTCCCGGTCGTCGGCGGGTCCGGCTCGCCTGTCGTCCTTGTCGTCACGGTCATCACGGTCATCGCGGTCGTCATCACCGCCTCCGTCATCGTCGTCCTCATCGTCATCGTCATCGTCCGTGACGTTGACCACCGCCGTGGACGGAGCCGGGAGCACGGACGCCTGGGCCGCCGGGATGCCGGCGAGGACGCCGGTGGTCCCGAGTCCGAGGGTGATCGCGATGGCGAGCAGGGTCCGCCGTAGTACCAGGCTCATCTGGCCCTCCTGAAGGTCGTTCCGCACCTTCTGTGCGGATGACTCCAGATTTCCGGTGGCCGGTGGACCCACGATGAGCGCGGGATGAGAGGACTCTCACCCGACTCGCAGGCGGTAGCCGGAACCCCTGACGGTCTCGATCCGCTGGTTTCCCAGCTTGCGGCGCAGGTAGCGGACGTAGACGTCCACCACGTTCGAACCGGGGTCGAAGTCGAACCCCCACACGTGGCTGAGCAGCTGCTGGCGGGTGAGAACCTGGTCGGGGTGGCGGCAGAAGATCTCCGCGAGGGCGAACTCCCTGGTGGACAGGTCGACGGAGCGCCCGCCCACGTGAGCCCGCCGGGTCCGCAGGTCCAGGGCGAGGTCGCCGACGCGCAGGACGGTCGTCTCGGGGACACGTTCCGGGCGCAGGCGGAGCCGTACCCTGGCCAGCAGTTCCTCGAAGGAGAAGGGCTTGGCGAGGTAGTCGTCGGCGCCGCCCTCAAGACCCGCGACGGTGTCGGCGACGCTGTCGCGGGCGGTGAGGATGATCACGGGAATGGTCGTCATCTCCTGCCGGAGCCGCCGCAGGACCGTGAAACCGTCGCTCAGCGGAAGCCCGATGTCCAGGATCATCAGGTCGAAGCGACCGGCACGGGCATACTCGTACGCCGCGACCCCGTCCGCGACGACGGTGGTCGTGAACCCGTTGCCTCGCAGGCCCTTCTCCAGGAAGGACGCGATCCGGCCCTCGTCCTCGGCTATCAGGATGCGGTTCATCCTCGGCTCCTCCCTCGGGGACTGTCACGGTCGTGCCTTCCATGCCGGGCGGGCGCGGAAGGAAGGCTCTTGCCGTACGGGGACATCAGGTCTCGTACGGGGACGTCGGGGGGATCTCCTCGTACGGGAAGGAGATCAGGAAGAGCGCCCCGCCCCCGTCCGCCGCGCGGACCCGCGCGGTGCCCCGGTGTGCCTCGGCGATGGAGCGGACGATGGCGAGGCCGAGTCCCGCGCCGTCGTGCGACCCGGTGCGGTTCGCGCCCCGGACGAACCTGTCGAAGATTCGTTCGCGGTCCTGTTCCGGCACGCCGGGACCGGTGTCGCGCACCCACAGCTCCACCCGGTCTCCCCGTACGGCGGAGCCGACCGCGATCAGGTCGCCGGGGACGGTGTGCCGGACGGCGTTGGCCACGAGCTGCATCAGCGCCTGGGTGAGGCGCTGCCTGTCGGCCGTGACCTGTTCCTCGGCCACCTCGTCCACCCGCCAGCGGCGCTCTCCCAGGGCACGGGCCTTGGTCACGACCTCGACGGTGAGGTCGGCGAGCTCGACCTCACCGGGGGTGACGAAGCCCGGCTGCTCCGACCTGGCGAGTACGAGCAGGTCGTCGACGATCCGGTTCATCCGCCCCAGCTCGTCGGTGACCAGGGCCAGGGTCGCGGCCCGGTCTTCCGGGTCGTCGCCCATGAGTTCGAGGTGGCCGCGGACGACCGTGATCGGGGTGCGCAGCTCGTGCCCGGCGTCGTCGAGGAAGTCGCGCTGCACGGCGAAGGCGCGTTCCAGCCGGTCGAGCATGTGGTTGAAGGTCGCGGCCAGCGCGGAGACGTCGTCGTCGCCGTGGACGGTGAGGCGCCGGCTGAGGTCGCCGGAACCGCCGATCCGCTCCGCGGTCTGGCGGACCAGCCGCACGGGGGCGAGGACCCTTCCCGCGACGAACCACCCGGCGGCCCCGGCCAGGACCAGCGCCGCCAGCGCGGTGAGGCCCAGCACGCGCACCACCTCGACGACCTCGCGGCGTTCGAGGTCGTAGAAGACGATGGCCACGAAGGCGCCCTCGACCTCGCCGTCGGCGACCACGGGCATGACCGCCCAGCGGACCTCCCCGGCCGCGCTGGTGGGCCAGTCACCTCCCTCGGGCTCGGTCGCGGCGGCCAGCCGCGCCACCAGCGCCCGGTCGGTGTCCAGCACGGCCGGGGGCTCGGCGTACGTACGCCATCGGACCTTCCCGTCCACGATCACGAAGAAGGTCTCGTGGCGGTCGGGCGCGTTGACCGCCAGGTACTCCTTCAGCAGCGCCTCCGGGGAGGCGTCCGCGCTCTTCGCGTACCTGCGGAGCTTCTCCATCTCGTTGGCCAGCTCGGCGCTCACCCGGTCGTCGAGCGTGGCCAGCAGGATCGTCCAGGTGGCGAAGACCGAGACGCTGAGGGCGAGGCCGACGACCACGATCATCCAGCCCACGATGCGGGCTCGGGCGCTTACCGCTCGGGCACTCACCGGCCGGCCGTCGCCTCGGTCGTCTCGGCCGCCTCGGTCACCTTGGTCGTCTCGGTCACCTTGGCCGCCTCGGCCGCTTTGGTCGCTTTGGTCGCCGCCGCCGTCATCCCGGTCACCGCCATCATCTCGGTCGCCATGTTCTCGGCCACCGCCCCGGTCACCGTCACCTCAGTCGTCGCCGTCATCGCCGCCGCCGTCGTCATCGTCGTCGTCCCCGCCCCGCGGTGGCGGCGGGGGCTTCACGGGCTCCGCCCGCTCCCTGCCGGTCACGCGGGACGCCCCGGGCTCGCCGGATGTCACGGAACCCGTGGACGGCCGATCGTCCCGCGTCCCGGGATCGTCCGGTGCCGTGGGGTCCGCGGAGGGGCCCGGCTCCGCGGCGCCCGGTGAGGCGCCACGCGTCTCGGTGGTCTCGTTCGCGCGGTTCCGGTCGACCACGACGGCGTCCCCGAGGTCGCCCGGGTTGTGTGGGACCAGGACCCTGACCGCGACCATCGCGACCGCGGTGACGAGTATCCCGACCACTATGGAGACGGTTGACGTCCTACGGCTCATGGCCTCCACGCTAGGCGCCGTCATGGGAGATCAGGCTGGCACGGAGATGAGAAGACTCTCATCATCGGACGACACGGACATGTACTGTCAATAGGCCGATCGCCTCCGCGTGATGATCGGCCTCAGGCTAGGATCACCGAGTTAGGTTAGCCTTGCCTGATATCGGGGGTCCCTGCATTGCGGCTGTACCTCACCGCGCTGAAACCGACCGACTCGGTCACCGACGGCTTCCTCCCGGCGGCACGCGCGCTCGGCTGCGAGGTCACGATTCTCACCGACCGTCCCGAGCGGTACCGCGACTCCGGGGTGGAGGTGCTCGGCTGCGACGTGCGCGACGCGCGGGCGGTGATCGACACCGTCGCGCACCACCGCGTCCCGGACGCGATCTTCTCGAACTCCGACCACATCCAGGCGGAGACCGCGCTCGCCGCCGCGTACTTCGGCCTCCCGGGCAAGGACTGGCGGGCCTGTGTCGACACCAAGAACAAGGCGCTCACCCGGCGGCGGCTGGCCGCCGCCGGAGTCGAGACCGTCCGTTCCACGCGGCTGGCACCGGCCGACCCACCGCCCGCGGACATGCCGTTCCCCGCGGTCGTGAAACCGCGCGAGGGCGTGGCCAGCGAAGACGTCGTGCTGGTCCACGACGCGGGCGAGCTCGTAACGGCCGTCGCGGCCATCCGGGACAGGCGGCCGGGAGAGGCCCTGGTCGTGGAGGAGTATCTCGACGGGCCTCTGCACACGATGGAGACGCTCGGTGACGGTGAACGGGTCAGGGTGCTCGGCGGTTTCCGCACCACCCTCGGGCCGCTGCCGCACTTCGTGGAGGAACGGCTCGACTGGGAGCCGCCGCCGGGCCGCGAGCACGTGCTGCGGGCGCTGGAGGCGCTGCGGGTGGGGTTCGGTGCCTGCCACACCGAGTACGTGATGACCCCGGCCGGGCCGCGGATCGTCGAGGTCAACTACCGGGTGATCGGTGACCACTGCGACTTCCTGCTGGCCAGCATGCTGGACGCGCCCCTGTTCGAGCTCGTTCTCAGGGTGCATCTCGGGGCGGAATCGAAACTCCCCGGCCGGGCCGAGGGGCACGCGACCGCGCTGAGCCTGGTCGCCGACCGTCCGGGGACGGTGGTGAAGGCTCCCGGCACGGTCGTTCCCGCGCCCGGCGATCCGGTCCGGATCTGGCATCGGCCGCTGCTCGCCGTGGGCGACCGAATCGACCTGAGCAACACCAACCGCGACTACATGGGCATCGTCCGCGCGATCGGGCCCGACCGGGCACGGGTGGACGCGGCCGTCGCGGCCTTCACCGCGGAGAATCCGTGGGTGATCGCATGAGCCGGGAACCCCGCGAACGCGTGAGGCCGGGATCGGCGGGCGAGCGCGCGGGCCGGGGACCGGCGACCGATCGCGTGACCGGCAAAGGCCCCGTGGGCGGGCGGGAACGATACCTCGCCACCCGGGTGCTGAACGCGCTCCTGCGCGAGGACTACGGCGGCCTGGCCGGGCGGGTGACCCGCAGCAAGGACGGCGTCGCGCTGGTCCTGCCGGGCGGCAGGCGGGTGCGGCTGGCCCCCGGCTCGCTGTTCCAGGACTTCGTGGCGGCCCCGGAGGAGGCGCTCAGGCTGGAAGAGGTCCTGCGCGCCCTGCGGGAGATCTCCACCCCCGCCGACGCCGCCGGGGTCGAGTCGTTCGTCACGGAGTGCCGCGAGGCGCTGCGCGCCCTCGACCTTCACGACGTCCACCGCGAGGAGGTGCTCGCCAGGCTGAACGCGACCGTCGCCGCCTCGCGCCCCGGACTCACGCGCACGACGGGAAACGACACCGGCCGCGCGACCGGGAACGGGGCCGCGCGTGCGGCGGGCGGTGAGGGTGCGACGGGCAGCGGGGGCGGGCGTGGTGACATGTGGTACGAGACGCTGGCCGCGTTCGTCGACCACCCCGTCTACCCGACGGCCCGGTGCCGGATCGGCCTGTCCGACGAGGATCTGACCGCGTACGCTCCGGAGTTCGCGCCCGCCTTCGAGCTGCGATGGGCCGCGGTGCCGCGGGAGCGGCTCATCGGGGCGGAGATGCCGGAGGCGCCCGGATTCGCCGCCGTCGGCCTGGCCGGGGAGCTCGCGGAGACCCACGTGCTGTTCCCCGTACACCCCCTGACGGTCCCCGCGGTCGAGGAGATCCCGTGGGCGATCGTGGCCCCGTCGGCGTACCTGGAGGTCAGGCCCACGCTGTCGATGCGCACGGTCGAGATCGCCCCGGGCACGCACCTGAAGCTGCCGCTGACCACCAGCACCCTCGGGTTGCGCAACCGGAGGTCGCTCAAACCGGACACGCTGGCCGACGGGGCGCGGGCCGAGCTGCTCCTGCGGGCCATGCCCGACCCGGAGGTGCTTCTGGCCGACGAGCAGACGTACGGGCACGCCGGGCACGAATACCTGGGCTGGCTCCTGCGCCGTCACCCCGCGGGGGAGATCGTCCCGGTCGCCGCGCTGACGGCGCCGCTGCCCGGGGGCGGGCTGGTCGTGGAGGAGCTCGCCGGGCGGTGGTCCGGCGGGGACGTCGCCGGGCTGCTCGGCCGGTACCTGCGGGTGCTGTTCCGCTTCCACGTGCGGCTCTTCGTCAGATACGGCACGGCGCTGGAGGCCCACCAGCAGAACCTCTCGCTGGTGTTCGACGCCGGCGCCACGGGCGAGGGGGTCGTACGGCTGCTCGTCAAGGACAACGACGGCCTGCTGACCTCGCCCGACAGGCTGAGGAACGCCGGGCTCGCGGTGCCGGACCTCACCGACGCGCGGATGTTCACCGACGACCCGCACGCGCTCGCCGACGTGTTCGTGACCATCACCCTGCACCTGGCCGCCGCCGCCGTGGCGTTCGGCGCGCTGCCGCCGCCGAGGGCCTTCGAGCTGGTCCGCGACACGCTCACCGAAGCGCTCGACGAGTACGGGGAGGACCCGATGGCCCGGCTGCTGCGGGCCAGGACCCTCGACGCCGCCCGGCTCGTCGGCAAGTCGATGATCACCGCGGGAACCCTGGTGGACAAGGCGCGCACCGGTGCGCGGGATGTGAACAAGTTCTACGGCACGAGCGGGCCGAACTATCTCCGCCAGCCTCCCCAGATCACGCAAAGGACGACATGACCAGCCTCGCCCTCGACTCCCCCGCCGCCGTCGCCGAGGAGGCCTCACTGTCGGCGCTGCTGCGCTGCTGCGTGCGCGAGATCTCGGGACCTCGGGGACAGGTCCGCCACGAGGATCCGTACGTGCTGCTGCGCGTCGCGGGCACCCTCCTGCGGGTCCGTGCGCACGGCGGGATCGCGCTGCGCTTCGAGGGGCGGCCCGAGTGGCTGGAGAACGACTCCTGGCAGCCGCTCTCGGCGGACCTGCTCGTCCGGCTGGTGGAGACCGAGCTCGGCGCGGACAACGACGAGTTCGCCGCCCAGGTGACCGCGAGCAGGGACGTCATGGCGGCGCTGATCGCGGCCAGGCAGGAGGTGCCGCCGCCCGCCGACCCGTGGCTGGCCTCGGAGCAGGCGCTGGTCTTCGGGCACCCGTTCCATCCCAGCCCGAAGGCGCGCGGCGGCGAGGGCTGGCTGCGCTACGCGCCCGAGGCGCACGCGAGCTTCCCGCTGCGGCTGCTCGGGGTCAGGGACGACGTGCTGGCCGAGGCGGGCGACACCGGCTCGCTCGACGAGCTCGGCCAGGCGCCGCCCGGTTACTCGCTGCTGCCCGCGCACCCGTGGCAGCTGGAGCTGCTCGCGGCGGACCTGGCCGCGCCGCTGGCCGACGGCCGCCTGATCGACCTGGGCGACAGCGCCCGGATGGCGATTCCCACGTCGTCGGTCCGCACGGTCTACGAGCCGCTGGTCGACCGGTGCCTGAAGTTCAGCCTGGACGTGCGGATCACCAACTGCCTGCGGAAGAACTCCTGGTACGAGCTGGCGGGCGCGGTCGAGCTGAGCCGTCGTCTCGAACCGGTGTTCCTCGACCTGGAGGCCGCCTTCCCGGGCACCCGCTGGCTGCCCGAGCCGGGCTACCGCTCCGCCGAGCTCGGCACCCGGCTGCTGGAGGGGCTCGGCGTGATCGTCCGGGTGAGCCCGTGGTCGGTCTGCAGGCCGGGGGTGACCCCCCTGCTGAGCGGCGCGCTGGCCGCCGGGCGGCAGGTGCCCCGCGCGGCGCCGGATGACGTACCGGACATGGCCGATCCGGTACCGGGCGGCGCGCCGGCCGTGGGCGGCCGGCCGGTGGCCGATCCGGTGCGCTGGTGGCGGGCGTACGTGGAGCGCGTGGCGCCGCCGGTGCTCGACGCCTACGTCAACCACGGCGTGGTGCTGGAACCCCACCTGCAGAACGTCCTGGTCGGCGTGGACGCGGAGGGGATGCCCGTGGAGGCCGTCTTCCGCGACATGGAGGGCACGAAGCTCGTCGCCGGGCGGCACGACCTGTCCGGGCTGCCCGGCCGGGTCGCCGAGGCGCTCACCTACGACGCGGCCTCCGGCTGGAACCGGGTGGTCTACTGCCTGATGGTCAACCACCTCGCCGAGATCGCCGCCTCCCTCGCGGGGACCGGGTCCACGCGGGAGCTGTGGGCGGTGGCCGGGGAGGTCCTGACGGAGTACGCGGCGTCACGCGGGTGGCCCCGGCCGCTGTCGGATCTGCTGTCGGGGGCGCCGCTGCCGGCCAAGGCCAACCTGTCGGTCCGGTGGGCGCGCTCGGCGGACCGCTCCGCGGGGTACGTGACGGTCGCCAACCCGCTGGCCATGGCGTGAGAGGCGGGCGCCTTCCCGTGCGCGGGGCCCGGCTTCCGGCTTGACGCTGTTCGGGCCTGACGCTGTTCGGGCCTGACGCTGTTCGGGCCTGACGCTGTTCGGAGCCGGCGGCGTTCGGGCCTGACGGTGTTCGGGCTCAACGACGTTCCGGCCCGGCGGCGTTCGGAGCCGACGGCGTTCCGGCTCGATGGCGGGAGACGGCGGTGATGGTCACCGCCGTCCCCCACCCTCTACGTCAGGGTGTTCGTCACCGGGGATAGACCTCCAGCTCGTAGAGGGAGTAGCCGTGGGACGTCCCTCGCGTGACTCCCTGCATGCGGACGTAACGGGCACTGGTCGGGCTGAACCTCACGTTGTCCACACCTCCGTTTCCGGTGGTGGTGGAGTGGACGGTGGTCCAGGTGGAGCCGTCGGTCGAGGTCTGGATCGAGTACGCGGCCCCGTAGGCCGCCTCCCAGCGCAGCAGGGCCCTGGCCACGGTCGTGGGCGCCCCGAGGTCGACCTGGAGATACTGGTTGTCGCTGGACGAGCTCGACCATCGGGTGGTCGGGTCGCCGTCGACGGCCCTGCTCGCCGGGTAGAAGAGCTGGGTGCTCGACGCCCTGGCGGTCTTCCCAATGGCCAGGTTGGCGATCGCGTCACCCCGGCGGGCGGGGAACGACACGACCTGCTGGTAGGTGGGCCGGTTCTGCCAGGAGATCAGCGAGTGCGTGATCCCGCCGAGCGGCGACTGCTCGACCGCGTCGGAGCACCACTGGTCGCCCGCCGAGCACACGTCGTCCGCCGGGTAGGTCGTGGCCGCGGGCTCGGCGAGCGCCGCCGCCAGGCTTTCCAGCAGGACGGTACGGCAGCCCGCCACCGTGCCGTTTCCGCAGTATTTGGCGGGCAGCGGCCCGGAGACCGGGTCGCCGAGCACGCTCCTGACGTCCTTGCTCACGTAGCCCCACCAGCCGTACTGGAACGCCGACCCCTTGTGCGCCTGGGCCTCGTTCGCGGAGGTGGGCAGGGTGGACAGGTCGCCCTGCTGGTGGCCGGAGGGTGACTCGTTGATCTGGATGGCGTTGACCACCGACTGGTAGAGGCCGTCACCCAGCCCCGGCTTGAACTGCGCGCGGACGAGCTTGGGCCACCACGCGTCGAACGCGCGGATCGCCTCGGCGTGGGCGTATGCCTTGCTGCCCGGCGAGGTCTCCAGCCTCCTGGATCCCGCCGACGTCCAGGCCGACAGCTTGGAGACCGCGGAGGCGAGGGCCGGGTCGGTCACGGCGGCACTGTTGATCACCCGGAGCAGGTCCGGCAGGACCTTCTTGCCGCGCAGGTCGGTCACGGCGGCATCGGCCACGATCTTCGTGGTGCCCGCCCGGTCGAGCTTGCCGCCTCCCGACAGGGCCGCCTTGATCGGGGCGTCCAGCAGGTCGGCCCGGTGAACCGGCCCGAAGCTGAAGTTGCCGTCCGCGGCGCCGTAGTCCTTGGCCTGCTTGTTGTTCCAGCTGACGAAGTAGTCCTGGTTGACCGCCTGCGGGTGGGTGGCCGGAGCCGTGTAGGTCGCGGTGTTGGCGACCGGGTCGAAGCCCGCCCACTCGTGGGCCGCGTCGGCCGTCATCGGCAGGTTCGGGTCGGACACCGCGGACCTGACCGGGGTGTTGCCCGACATGAAGTACGCCGAGTCCCTGGAGTTGACGTAGAACCAGTTGAACGCGAAGCCGATGGTCGAGGCCGAGTTCGTGAACGCGGCCGGGTCACCCATCGTCGCCGGGTCGTTGAACATCTGGAAGCCGATCGCCGAGTCGACCTCGTGGTGGTACGTCGACCGCAGCGTGGTGAAGGCGGTGGGCTGCCCGCCGACGGTGCCGCGCCAGCTCACCAGCCCGTACTTCGTGCGCTGGATGACGAGGTCGTACGAGCCGACGGCGGTGGAGTCGGCGACGGTGGGCTTCCACCTGTTGGTCTTCCTCAGCGTCTCCATCTCCGTGCAGACGCCCCGGTAGAGGTAGTGGTTGGACGCGGTGGTGGCCGCGCCGCCGCCGGGCTCGCAGAGCTGGAGGGCGTACGTGTCGGTGATGTCCTGGCCGCTGGAGGTCGCGCTCCAGGCGTAGTCGGTGCCCCGGCCGAGCAGCACGTAGAGGTTGAGTCCGGCGAAGGCGGCGCCGCGCGCCCGGACGCCGGGTCCGGAGAGCTCCTGCAGCATGAGCAGCTGGGGGGCGAAGTAGCCCGTCTGCGGACCGAACACCGCGACCGGGTTCCCGGTCGCCGACTTGGCCGCCGACACCACCACTGCGTTGGACATGCCGGGCTTGGAGTTGTCGACGAGCAGCCCGTCGAGCACGCCCCTCTCCGCCGAGGCCGAGGCGGCGGAGCCGCTCTCGTTCGCGGTGATGTCCACGGGCGCCGTCGACGGGTCGGGGAGGACGACCCCGGTGGCTCCGGCGGGCGCGTTGCCGAACGGGAAGCTCTGGCCGTTGTGCAGGGTGAGCGTCGTCTCCGGGTCGTTCTGCGCCCGGAACGCCGACCAGACCTGGTCACCGACCGCCGTGCCGTACTTGGCGCGGGACGCGACCCGCACGAGCGCGGACTGCATCTCCGCCCCGCCGCCGCCGCCGAACAGGCCGCCGATCACACCGGAGATCGCGACCAGGTCGGTCATGGTGAAGTCCACCGGCCCGCCCGCGTTGGTGATCGCGTCGAGGTGCCCGGTCAGGACGTACTCGCCGGGGCAGTTGCGGTCCGCCATGCAGCGGTCGATGTAGGCGTTGACACCGGCGATGTAGTTCTGCACGTCGGTGTAGAGCTGCGCGCCCCGGGGGCCGGAGTCCCTGACCCTGGCGATCTGCGCCTGGAGGTCCGCCTCGGTGTAGGGGGAGTTGCGCCACGCGCTCTGCTCCAGCGCCCGGTTGCCCGGCGCGCCACCGGCGAACGGCGTCAGCTCGCCGCGGCCCACGTGCCGCATCAGGTCCATCACCCACAGGCGGTCCTGCGCGCCCGCGTACCCGGCGCCGAACATCGTGCCCTCGCGGGTCGTCCCGGTGATGTGCGGGACACCGGTCGCCCTGTCGCGGACGATCGTCACGTCCGGCCGCGGACTCGTGGTGCTCTCCACCTGTCCCGCGGGGACGCCGAACGAGGCGTCGTTGAAGAAGTCGGCGATCTGGTCGTTGGTCAGGCCGGTGTAGCCGGACAGGAGGTTCGCGTACCTGCCGAGCTGGTCGTCGCTGTGCTTCGGCTTGGTCCCCAGGGTCTGGTGGGCGAGGATCCCGGCCAGGGTCGCGTTGCCGTTCTGCCCCGGAGGCAGGATGTCCGCGCACTCGCCGAGGCAGTAGTCGTCGGGAGGAAGGACGGCCGCGGCCGTGGTTTCGGCTGTGGTTTCGGCCTTGGACGCGGCGGCGGATGCGGGCACGACGGGGGATGCCAGCGCTATGACCAGCAACAACCCGGAGGCCGCCATGGTCATTCGCCGGAGGCGTGCATGCATAGGAGGGTCCCCTAAACATGAGGCATACTCGGATGTTGAGAGGAACATACGTTCCGGCCAACACCGAATCAATGGCGGCTGTGATAATCGCCCGTACCGGTTGTGACTCGCTGCCAGAAGGGCCGGTCGACCCTTTGAAGTCCGCCGTGGGTTCCTGCGATCATCGGCGGAGCGAGGGGTGGCGAGTTCGAACCTCCTGGCCAGATGACGGTCAGACAGGCACCAACCGCCTGTTCTCGCTGCCAAAACGTGAAAAACTCTCTAAGATCAACCCCAGACAAATGCTGGAGAGTCTGGAGAAACCGTGGATGATCAGGCTTCGCCGGCCGGGGTCGACCCAAGCGTGCCCAACGTCGCCCGGATGTACGACTACTACCTGGACGGCAAGGACAACTTCGCCGCCGACCGGGCCGCGGCCGAGCAGATCCTGAAGCTCTTTCCCGACACCCGCGACTCCGCGAAGGAGAACCGGGCGTTCCTCTCACGCGCCGTACGTCATGTCGTCGAGTCGGGCGTCCGGCAGATCGTGGACCTGGGCTCCGGGCTGCCCACGCGGGGCAACACGCACGAGATCGCGCACTCGGTCGCGCCCGACACCCGCGTGGTCTACGTGGACTACGACGCCGTCGTGTGCGCGCACAGCCGGGCGCTCCTGGGCAACGGTGACAATGTCACCGTCGTGCAGGCCGACGTGCGGGCCCCGGAGAAGCTGCTGACCGAGCTGCGCGAACACGTCGACTTCGACCAGCCCGTGGCGTTCCTGCTGCTCGCCATCCTGCACTTCGTCCCGGACGAGAACCCCGACGGCGCGGGCGCCTACCAGATCATCGAGCGGCTGCGCGAGGCGAGCGCGCCGGGCAGCCACCTCGTTCTCAGCCACGCGATCGACGCCCGCCCCGACAGCACGCCGGAGGCGCTGGAGATCTACAAGCGGGCCACCGAGTCGCTGAGCCTGCGCACGCACGCAGAGATCGCCCGCTTCTTCGACGGCTACGAGCTGGCCGAGCCCGGCCTGGTGTTCCCCCAGGACTGGCGCCCCGCCGACCTGCCCCTGTTCGGCCGGCGGAACGCCCCGATCGGCTACGTCGGAGTGGGCCGTAAGCCCTGACGGTCACACCCTCCCGGCACGCGTGACGTGCCGGGCGAGCGGAGCCTCCGGGCTCCGTACGGCCGTCTCCAACCCGGTCGGCACCGAGATGAACGGCGGGATCGGCGAGGCTCCCGGGCTTCGCCGTTTCCAACCTCGGGAGCGCCGCGGTGTCAGCCCTTGACCGCGCCCGAGGTGAGACCCTCCACGATGTAGCGGCGCGCGAAGGAGAACAGCACGAGCGTCGGGATGACCGAGACCACCGTCGCGGCCGCCATCGGGCCCCAGTCGATGTCGTACTGCGTGATGAACGAGTTCATCGCGACCGGGATGGTCTTGGTCTCCTCACTGTCGATGAAGGCGATCGCCAGGAAGAGCTCGTTCCAGCACTGTACGAAGCCGAAGATGAAGGTGGCGGCGATCCCGGGCAGCATGACGGGCACGACCACCCGCACCATCGCCGTCAGCCGCGAGCAGCCGTCGACCATGGCCGCCTCCTCTAGCGCGGCGGGGACGCGTTCGTAGAAGCCGCGCATGATGATCGTCGAGAACGGGACGAGCATCGCGACGTAGACGAGCATCAGCCCGCTCAGCCGGTTGAGCAGGTCGAGCCCGGACATCATCAGGTACAGCGGGCCCAGCGCGATGAACAGCGGGATCATCTGGGTGACCAGGTAGGCGAGCATGAGCGCCCCGCGCCCCGGGAAGTGGAAGCGTGCCAGCACGTAGCCGCCCAGCACACCGGTCGCGGTGACCACCGCCGCCGAGACCAGCGAGACGATCAGGCTGTTGACGAGATACGTCCCGAACGAGGCGAAGGAGAAGAGCTCGCGGTAGTGGTCGAGCGTGGCGCTGCCGGGGAGATAGCGCAGCGGCACCGCGAAGATCTCCGAGGTGGGCTTCAGCGAGGTGATCAGGATCCAGTAGAGCGGGAAGACGGTGATCAGCAGCCAGACGCCGAGGACCACGGCCTTGGCGATCCGGGCGGGCAGGGGAACCGGGTGGTTCACGGGTCAGTCCCTCGCCTTCTCGAATCGGGTGGCGTTGAGATAGAAGATGCTGAACGAGAGCAGGAGCCCGAGGACGAAGATGCCCACCGCGCCGGCCTTGCCGTAGTCGCCGTTCTGTACCTGCTCGATGAGGTAGGTCGTGGCGATGTGCGTGCTCCCCGCGGGGCCGCCGCCGGTCATCGAGTAGATGAGGTCGGGGAAGTTGAGGATCCAGATGATCCGCAGCAGGACGATGAGCACCAGCGTGGTCCGGATGGACGGCAGCGTCACGTGGCGGAACTGCCGGAAGCGGGAGGCGCCGTCGACGTCCGCCGCCTCGTACAGCTCGCGGGGCACCGACTGGAGCGCCGCGATGATCATGATGGCGAAGAACGTCACGCCGTACCAGACGTTGGCGATGATGATCGAGGCCATCGCCCAGCCGGGTGAGGAGAGGAAGGGGATCGGCTCGTCGGCCAGGCCGGTTTTGATCAGCAGGTCGTTGACGACGCCGAACTCGCCGTTGAACATCCAGCGCCACAGCAGGCCGATGAGGAAACCCGACATGGCCCAGGGGAAGAAGACCCACGCCTGGTAGAGCCCGCGCCCCCGGAAGTGTTTGCGCAGCAGCAGGGCGAGGCCGAACCCGAGCACGAGCTGGAACACCAGGGACACGGCCACCCAGACCCCGGTGTTGGTCAGCGCGGTCCAGAACTGCTCGTCGCCGAGGACGGCCCGGAAGTTCTCCAGCCCGACGAACGGCGTGGCGGTCAGGTCGAACAGGTTGTAGCGCTGGAACGCGAGCACGCCGCCCCGGATCATGGGGTAGTACGTGAACACCGCGACGAACACGACTCCGGGCAGCAGGCAGAGCGCGATGAAGCGGGCCCGCCTGGCGTCGAAGACGGGCCGGGCCGCGTGGCCGGTGACCCGGCCACGCGAACCGGTCTTCCCGACCACCGTCACGAGGTCTTCTTCTTCGCCTGATCCGTCCAGAACGCGTCCCAGGCGCCCAGGACGTCCGCGGCCGTCTTGCCGCCGGTCAGCAGGGACTGGATGTCCTTGTCCGCGGCCTGCTGCCACTCGCTCCAGCCCGGGTAGTCGACCGGCCGGATCGTGATCACCTGCTTCTCGTCCTGCTGGGCGTCCAGGTACGCCTTCCAGGCCCCCTGGGAGAACTCGGGGTCCTGCTCGGCGGCCTTGGCGATCGGGATGAGCGAGTTGCCCTTGGCGAACTTCATGCTCTGCGCGTCCTCACCGAGGAACTGGACGAGCTTGGTCGCCTCGTTCTTGTACGTGCTGAAGGACGTCACGCCCCAGCCCGCGTACCCGACGGGCTGCAGCGCGTACCCGCCCGGTCCCTTCGGGATCGGGGCGGCGCTCCACCCGTCCTTGGGGACGCCGCTCTCCTGGAGCGTCTTGATCACTTCGGGGTCCTGGATGAGCATGCCGGTGACGCCGGAGGTGAAGCCCTGCACCATCTCCGGGAAGCTCCACGAGACCGAGTCGGCGGGGGACGCCTCCTTGAACAGCCGGACGAACAGGTCGATGGCCTGCGCGGCCTCCGGCGTGGACCAGATCGTCTTGCCGTCCTTCAGGAAGAACGACTTCTCCGGGTTCACCTTGTCGCCGTTGAAGGCGCTGACGATCAGGACGGCGTAGTCGAAGCCGCCCTTGCCGCCGCGGAAGGAGTATCCGTAGCGGCGCTTGCCCTTGTCGGTGAGCCGCTTGGCGGTGTCGTGCAGCTCCTGCCAGGTGGTGGGCGGCTGCGCGACGCCGGCCTCGCGCAGCCAGTCCGACCGGTAGAAGAGCACCTTCTCGTAGAAGCCGTAGGGGATGAGATACGGCTTGCCGCCCACCTCGACGGCCTTCTTCTGGGCGAGCTCGGTCAGGTCGCCCCAGCCGGGCCAGCTCCGCACCGGGAGCTCGGCCAGCCAGCCGTTGTTGGAGAACGACTTGGCGGTGTGGTCGCGGACCTCCAGGACGTCCACTCCCTTTTTGGTCTGCAGCACCTGGGTGATCTTCTGGTCGGCGCTCTCCAGGGGCGGTGAGATCAGCTCGACCCTGACCCCCGGGTTCTGCCGCTCGAAGTCGGCGAGCAGCCCCCTGAGGAGCTTGGTGCGTTCCGGGCTGGTCAGGCTCTCGATCATTCGCAGCCTGACTGTGCCCGCGGGGTCGTCGGCACCGCAGGCGGCCAGCGTCATGGTCAGCACGCCGACCATCAGGGCGGCGAACCTGTGGGGTGTTCTCATGGTCTCCCCAAGGGGTTGGCTCAACGGAGGGCAGTGCCTTTGACAGCGCTGTCACAACTCTGGATGACGGGGATGCTACGGAGCCGTCAGTGGTCCGTCAAGACTTCTCCAGGGCGTTCGCGAGATCGGCGATCAGCGTGGCGGCGTCCTCCAGGCCCACCGAGAGACGGACCAGTCCCACCGGGATCTCCATGGTCGCGCGCACGGAGTCCAGCGTGGTGAGCGCCGGCGCGTTGACCAGGCTCTCGTAACCACCCCACGACACCCCGACGCGGAAGTGCCGCAGCGCGTCCACGAACCGGCCCACCTCGGCGACGTCCTCGGTGTCCAGCTCGACGCTGAAGACGCTGGAGAAGCCCGTCATCTGGGTGCTCGCGAGCTCGTGCCCCGGGTGACCCGGCAGGCCGGGATGGTTGACCGCCCGGACCGCCGGATGCTTGACCAGGAACTCCGCCACCCGCAGCCCGCGTTCCTGGTGTGCCGCCATGCGGATCGGCAGGGTGCGCAGCCCCTTGATCGCCTTGCTGGCCTCGTGGGCCGACAGCGCGGCGCCGTACAGCTGGTACTCGGTCAGCGCCAGCGGCCTGACCAGGCTCGCGGGGCCCGCCACGACGCCGCCGACGAGGTCGCTGTGGCCGCCGATGTACTTGGACAGCGAGTGCACGACCAGGTCGACGCCCATCGTCAGGGGCTTCTGGAAGATCGGCGTCGCCCAGGTGTTGTCCATCACGGTGGTCAGGCCCCGATCGCACGCCCACCCGGCGAAGGCGCGGATGTCGATGACCCCGTAACGCATGTACGAGGGCGACTCCAGGTAGAGCACCCGGCTGTTCGGCTTGACAACGCTGTCAATGGCGTCAGGATTATCGGTGTGCACAGTCGTATGCGACACCCCGAACTTCTCCAGATAGCGGAGAAACTGGGTGGTCGGCCCGTAGACCGCTCCGAGCACGATCACGTGGTCGCCCGCGGAGACCAGCGAGGAGATCGTCGCGGCGATGGCGCCCATGCCGGAGCCGAAACACTTGGCCCGCTCCGCTCGTTCGAGCGCGGCGAGTTTGCGCTGGAGCAGGTCCACCGTGGGGTTGGTGCCCCGCGAGTAGACGTAGTTCTCGTCCTCGGCCGCCAGGCCCTCCGACAGCGCCCGCGCCGTGGGGAAGGTGAACAGGGAGCTCTCGAAGACCGGCGGGTTGACCGCCCCCAGCATCCAGGGCTCGTCCTCGCCGTACCGGCTGCAGATCCAGTTGTCGTCGATGTGTTCGTACATGACTGCGCAAGGTACAACATGTTTCGGAAAATCAGCTTGACCAGTCCGGGAAAAGGGTGGGGATGAGTCCTCGCAGGACCACGATGGCCGACGTCGCGCGCCACGCGGGGGTCAGCCTCAAGACGGTCTCCCGGGTGGTGAACCAGGAGCCCCACGTAAGGCAGGACGTGGTGCGACGCGTCCAGGACGCGATCACGACGCTCGGATTCCGGCGTAACGAGGCCGCCAGCCGGCTGGCCAGGGGCGGCTCGGTCCTCACCCTGGGCCTGGTGATCGAGAACATCTCCAACGAGTTCTACTCGCGGCTCGCCAAGGCCGTGGAAT
Source organism: Streptosporangium sp. G11 (assembly GCF_051192615.1). Classification (NCBI taxonomy): domain Bacteria; kingdom Bacillati; phylum Actinomycetota; class Actinomycetes; order Streptosporangiales; family Streptosporangiaceae; genus Streptosporangium; species Streptosporangium sp. G11. The sequence goes on along the minus strand of NZ_JBPJUQ010000003.1, from coordinate 315,417 downwards.
CGGCCGCCTCGGCGCACTCGGCCCTGGTGATGTTCGGGAGCTACGAGGAGCGGGCCGACCGCGAGGTCATGATCGTCGAGACGATGTACGGGCGGGGCGTGGACGCCATGGTCATCGTCCCGACCGCCGGTGACCACACCTGGCTGGCGGAGTACGTCGCGAGCGGGCTCACCGCGGTCTTCGTCGACCGCGTGCCCGAGGGGATGCCGGAGGTGGACGCCGTGCTCCTCGACGCCGGCTCGGGCGGCCGGATCGCCACCGAGCACCTGCTCGCGTACGGCCACCGGCGGATCGCCCTGGTCTCGGACAACGACCCGTTGAGCTCGGTGCACGCCCGTGCCGAGGGGCACCGCGCGGCGCTGCGCGCGGCCGGGGTCGCCGTGGACCCGACGCTGTGCGTGATTGGCGTGTTCGAACCCTGGCGGGTCGAGCAGGAGGTGCGGCGGCTGCTCGCGCTGCCCGATCCGCCGACCGCGTTCTTCGCGACCAACAACCGCGCCGCGATCGGCCTCGTCCAGGCCCTGCGCGACCATCCGGGTCCTCGCCCGGCCTTCGTCGGCTTCGACGACTTCGAGATGGCGGGGGTCTTCAACCCGGGGATCACCGTGGTCCGCTACGACGTCGGCCGCCTCGGCGGCGCGGCGGTGGAGCTCCTGCTCTCCCGGATGCGGGATCCCGCGCGCCCGAGGCAGCACGTGACCGTGCCGGTCGAGCTCGTCGCCCGCGGTTCGGGAGAGTTGCCGCCGCCGAGGTGATGCTCTCGGGCGCGGGCTGCGACCGCGCGACGTCTTCGTTCCGGATGACGGTGCGGGCGCGTGGCCGGTTTCGCTCCTCGTGGCCGCGTGGCCGTCTTCGCTCCTCGCGACCGCGGGCGCGTGGCCGTCTTCGCTCCTCGTGTCCCCGGGCGCGTGGCCGGTTTCGCTCTTCGCGACCGCGTAGCCGGTTTCGCGACCGCGTGGCCGGTGCCCCGGGGCGTGTGACGCCGGTCAGGCTTTGCGGCCGACTCCGCCGAACGCGTCCACCTCGTCCGGCGCCCCCCATGTGCTGTCCTCGGGACGCCACCGCGACACCGACACCACGCCGGGTTCCAGCACCTCCAGGCCCTCGAAGAACAGGGCGATCTGCTCGGGGGTCCGCAGCCGGTAGTCGTAGGCGCGGCCCTCCTCAACGAGCTGCTCCACCTCCTTGGCCGCGTCCGGGACCACCACGTTCGTGCCGTCCTCGAACACCAGGTGGCTCCCCGAGGGCAGCGCGTCCATGAACCGGCGGACGAGGGCCCGCGCCTCGTCGTCGTCGTAGACGGTGCCCATCACCCCGAACAGCATCAACGCGATCGGCCGGGTGAAGTCCAGGGTGCCCGCCGCGGCCCGCAGGATCGCCTCCGGATCGCGGGCGTCGGCCTCGATGTAGGCGCACCTCCCCTCGGGACTGCTGGAGAGCAGCGCCTGGGCGTGCGTGAGCACCAGCGGGTCGTTGTCGACGTAGACGATCCGGCACGTCGGGTCCGCCCGCTGCGCGACGTCGTGGGTGTGGTCGAGGGTGGGCAGGCCGGTGCCGACATCGAGGAACTGCCGGATTCCGGCCTCCTTCACGAGGAAGCGGACGGCACGACCCTGGAACGCGCGCGCCTGCCGCACGACGCTCTCCATCTGCGGATAGCTCTGGAGGATGTACTCGGCGGCGATCCTGTCGGCCTCGTAGTTGTTCTTGCCGCCGCCCAGGTAGTCCCACACCCTGGCCTGGTGCGGCACGTTGGGATTGATGCCGGAGGTGTCGGTCATGACGTTCTCTTCTGTTGTGATCATTTTCTGCACAACATAAAGGGTTCGCCGATATGGTGCGTCCGCTTCCCTGATACTTTCACCCCGATTCGCCCTCGGCGTGACGAACGGACGCCCACGGAGCACGCCTGCGCGCGCACGGGGGCCGTACCGGCGGGCCGCGCGGTAACCCCGCCGGGAGGCGGCGATCGCCGTGAGGAGCGGGAACCCCTCACGACGGTCGCCGGCGAACCGCTCGCACGCTCAGAGGTGACAGGGCGGCCGGCTCAGGAACCGGAGGTGAGCAGCGGCAGCTTCCGTACCCCGGTCATGTTCGGGCTCGGGATGAAGCTCGGCGGCTCGTCCGGATCGGTGCGCAGGTGGGGGAAGCGGTCGAGCAGGATGTTGAGGGCGACCCTGCCCTCCAGGCGTGCCAGCGGCGCGCCGACGCAGAAGTGGATGCCCCGGCCGAAGCCGAGGTGGGAGTTGGGGGTGCGGGAGGGGTCGAACACGTCGGGATCGGCGAACTCCCTCGGGTCGCGGTTGGCCGCCGCGATCCACACCATGAGCAGCTGGTCGGCGGGAACGTGCTGCCCGGCGAGCTCGACGTCGGTGTTGGTGACCCTGCCGAGGGCCGCGAACGGGCTGAAGAATCGCAGGGACTCCTCGATCACGGCAGGGATCGTCGACCGGTCCTCGCGGGTCCGGGCGAGCTGCTCGGGATGGGTGTCCAGGCACAGCACCGTGTTGCCCAGCAGCATGGTGGTGGTGATGTGCCCGGCTATGAGAAGGATGTTGGCGAAGTTCACCACCTCGGCCTGGCTGAGGCGCTCGCCGTCGACCTCGGCCTCGACGAGTTTGGTGAGAAGGTCGGAGCGCGGGTGACGCCTGCGCTCGGCGGCGTGCTCGCCGAGATAGTCGGTCAGGTGCTTGACCTGCTCCATGGCGACCGCCAGGTTGCGGTCCTGCTCCTCGCTGCGCTTGACGAGGGAGAACTGCTGGGAGCTCTCGAAGATCCTGTCGACCCACTGCTTGAACAGATGGCGATCACCGCTGGGCACCCCGAGCAGCTCCGCGATGACGATGACCGGCAGCGGGTAGGCGAGGTCGGCCACCAGCTCCAGGCGGTCCGGGTCGGCCACCTCGTCGAGCAGCTCGCGGGTCAGCTCGGCGATGCGCGGTTCGAGGTCCGCGACGACCTTCGGGGTGAAGGCGTGGCTGACGAGCTTGCGCAGCTTGCTGTGCATGGGCGGGTCCAGCTGCGTGATGCTGCGCTCGGAGGGCCGTCTGACCTCGGGCACCACGCGACCGGCGTCGGAGGAGAACGTCTTCGGGTCGCTGAGGATCCGCAGCGCCTCAGGGTGGCCGAAGACGTTCCACATCCCGGTGTCGGCGTCGAAGCTCACCGGCTGGTCCGGGTGCCGTCCGCGCAGCCAGAAGTGCCCCTCGTGCAGGCCCCATGTGTCGGCGATGGTGGTCATGGTTTGCCTTTCTCGTCGGGACGGGTCCGGGATCAGCCGGGCTCGTGCGTGCGGTCGTACGCGTAGATCCAGGTGCGGTAGGGCGGGATCAGGTCCTCGAAGACGGCGATGACCTCCGAGACGGCCTTGGCGAGTTCTTCGGGACCCGGCGGCTCGGGCGGTTCGAAGGCGTTTTTGACGATGAACGAGATCGACTCGGCCTTGGCCCGCCTGTCCACCTCGATGCCCATCAGGTCCGCGGCGTTGTTGAGGTGGAACCCCATCATCATCGCGCTCAGGGTGTACGACAGGTTCGGCACGTCGTCGCGGAGCAGGCCGTGCCGGACCATCAGGCCGTAGAACCGCTCGGAGGCGAGCAGCTCCTGGCTGTGCAGGAAGGCGTCGGCGAACCTGCTCTGCCTCCGCTCCAGGTACGCCTCGGACAGCGCCCGCAGCACTGGCCTGTCGCCGACCATGAGGAAGGACTCCGACACGAAACGGTGCGGCAGCAGCATCGCGGGATCCCGGCGCAGCCCGTCGAGGAGCTGCTCGACGTACGAGATGGACTCGCGCAGCAGCACGGCCTCGAACAGCTGCTGCTTGGTGCGCCAGTGCAGGTAGATCGTGCCCTTGCCGATGCCCGCCAGCTGGGCGATGTCCTCGATCGTCACCTTGCGGTAGCCGAGGCGCACGAGCAGTTCGGCCGCCGCGTCGAGGATCCGGTCGGCGCGGCCGATGGCCTGTCCTGTTCGTTCCTGCACCCTGGAACCTCTCGCTCTGACTTCGTGACCAATTATGAAACCTGGTCAACAAGTCAGAGAGTAAACCTCCTTCCGGGCACGGACAACCCCGTTTCCGGCACGTCATCGGAATCTCGCGCGGGCCGTGGCGCCGGATCAGCCGAGGGCCGGCACCGATTCGACGAGGGTGACGAGGCCGCGCTCGTCGAGGAGGTTGACGGGGCGGACCGTCTCGTTGAGCAGGACGTAGTGGAAGGCCGCGCTCACCCGGTCCAGGGGGACGGCGGCCAGGTGGGACCAGGCCAGCCGGTAGGCGGCGAGCTGGACGGAGGCGGCGGCCTCGGCCTTCTTCCCGTTCGGGCGGCGGCCGGTCTTCCAGTCGACGACCTCGTAGCGGTCGTCGGAGACCTGGAAGACCGCGTCCATCCGGCCGCGGACCACCCGGTCGGCGATCATGGTCTCGAAGGGGACCTCGACGTCGAGCGGTTCCCTGCCCGCCCACTCGCTCTCCTCGAAGCGGGCACGCAGCTCGTCGAGGTGGGCGTCGGTCTCCTCGAAGTCGTCGGACGCGCCGGGCAGCTCGAACTCGTCCATCAGCCGCTGCTGGCCCCAGCGCCCCTCCAGCCAGCGGTGGAAGGAGGTGCCCCTGCGCGCCAGCGGGGCGGGTTTCTTGGGCACCGGGCGGCGGATCTGCCGGGCCAGCGCCTTAGCGTCGGAGGCCAGGGTGACGAGGGAGGACACGGTCAGGTGGGTGGGCAGCTCCACCCGGCCGCCACCGCGCCGCCGGTTCAGCTCGCGCTCCCTGAGCAGGAGCTCGATGTCGCGCTCCCACGCCTTCGCCCGCTCCCTGTCCCACCCGCGCAGGTCGGCCACGGGAGCCGGCCGCCGCCCGGGCAGCTCCCCGGACTCGGCCTCGAACCCGGCCCAGGGCTCGGCTCCGGCCTCGGACTCGGACCCGGCCTCGGACCCGGCTCTGACTTCGGGCGCGGCTTCGGGGTCCGCGCCCGCCGCCCCCGGCTCGGACACCATCCCCCGCTCGGACAGCGTCCCGGACACCACCCCCGGGTCGGCCGGGAACGGCACGTCCTCGTCGTCCGGGTCCTCCGGGAAGGACTCGTCCCACGGGTCGCCGGGGAAGGGCACGCTCGCCTCTTCCGGGAAGGGCACGTCCGCTTCCTCGGGGAAAACCCCCCCGCCCCGCGCGGCCCCGGGAAACTCGGGGAAGGGGACGTCCTCGTACGAGGACGAGGACGAGGAACCGGAACCGGTCGCGGGAGCCGCCCCCCCGGCCATCGCCGCGAGGGCGGCCTCGACCATGGTGGCGCCGTCGAGGACGGCCGCGTAGCGGACGTCCTCCGGGGCGATCGGCCAGACGGACTCGGCGGGCTCGGCGAGGAGCGGGTTGGTGGCCCCCTCCTCCACTTCCGGTGCCCAGAAGGCCACCCGGCCGCAGGTCTCGCGGATCTCCACCAGGAAGTCGGACGGCTCCAGCGGCTTGGCCGCGGTACCCCAGCGGTAGCCGGAGGCGATCAGGAGGTAGTGGGCGCGGGTGACGGCGACGTACGCCAGGCGGCGCTCCTCCAGCAGGTCGCGGTCGCGGCAGCGCTCGTCGAAGTCGGCCAGTTCCTCCTTGGAAAGGCCGGTCAGCTCCGGCAGGTCCGAGGCGTCACCGCGCAGAGGGTAGGGCAGCTTGCGGGAGTTCTCCGTCCACTTCGGGCTGGTCGTGGCGCGGGCGGGGAACATGGTTCCGACGGTGAGCGTCCCGGCCTTGGACAGCGCCTGGGACAGGCCGGGCACCACGACGACCGGCCACTCCAGGCCCTTGGAGGCGTGCACGGTCATCAGCTTCACGCTGTTGCTCTCGCCCACCCGCCCGGCGTCCAGCCCGTTCTCCTCCTCGTCGGCCGCCTTCAGGAAGGCCAGGAACGCGCCCAGCGTCGGGTCCTCGGAGTCTCCGGCGAACCGGGCGGCGGCGTCCAGGAAGGCGTCGAGGTCGGCGCGGGCGGCGAACGGGCCGACGGCGGTCCCCCTGGCCGCCACCTCGATGTCCAGGCCGAGCCTGCGTTCGATCTCCAGGATCAGGTCGGGCAACGGCTGGCCCGTGTGGGCGCGCAGGACGCGCAGCTCCTGCGCCATGGCGACCAGCCTCACCCGGGCCAGGGGGGAGAACAGGTCCTGCCACGCGGGGCGGTCGGGCAGCTCGTCGAGGGCGTCGACCAGGCTGCCGCGCTCCTCGGCCATGTCCGCCACGACCTGGTCCAGCGGGTCGGCCACCGGCGAGGCGCTCTCGCGGGTCTCCCGGTTCAGCTCGCGGGCCCGCTCGCCCAGCTCCTTGAGGTCGGCGGGACCGATCCGCCAGCGGGGACCGGACAGCAGCCGCACCAGGGCGTCCCCGGCGCTCGGGTCGTAGATCACCCGCAGGGTGGAGACGATGTCGGCGACCTCGGGCACGGTGAGCAGGCCGCCCAGGCCGACGACCTCGACCGGGATGCCGCGCGCCTCCAGCGCCCGGCGCAGCGAGGGGAACTGCGAGCGCTTGCGCGCCAGGATCGCCACGTCGTGCGGCTGGAGCGACTGCGGCCCGCCCCAGGCGCTCTGCTTGGCCCTCTTGCGCTCGCCCTCCCCCCAGGGCATGCCGTCGGGCGCGCTCTCCGCGCCCAGCACCCTGGCGATCCCCGAGGCGATCCACTCCGCCTCGTCGTCGGCGGTCTCGTGGAAGGCGCACACCACCCGGCCGCGGTCGACCCGGTTGCCGCCGGGCACCAGGACCGGCACCTCCCTGGCCTCCATCCGCAGCGGCAGCTGGAGCCGGGCGGCGACGTCCAGCACGGCGTCGCCGTTGCGGAAGCTGACCGACAGGCGGTTGATCGGGGCGAGCTCTCCGGACGCGGTCCTGAAGTCGCGGGGGAAGCGGGTCAGGTTGCCCGCGGAGGCGCCGCGCCAGCCGTAGATGGACTGGCAGGGGTCGCCCACGGCCGTCACCGGGTGGCCTCCGCCGAACAGGGCGCGCAGCAGGACGAGCTGGGCGTGGCTGGTGTCCTGGTACTCGTCCAGGAGCACCACGGCGAACCGCCCGCGCTCGATCTCACCGACGTCGGCGTGCTTGGCGGCGATCCGGGCCGCCAGCGCCATCTGGTCGCCGTGGTCGACGACCTCCCTGCCCCGCTTGAGCCGGTCGTACGCCTCGACCAGCGGCAGCAACTGCTCCCTGGCCCGCTGGACGACCAGCGGCCTGCGCTGGTCCTTGATCGGCGTGCCGGGCAGCTCGTCGTACCGCCGAGCGAGCCAGGCGCCGACGTCGCGCACGTCCTGCGGGGTGCGCAGGTGCTCGGCCAGCTCACCGGCCAGCTCCAGCACCGCGCGGGTGACGGTCGCCGGGCTCCACTCGACCTGCTCCATGGGCCCGTCGTACGCGCTGACCACCCGCCCCGCGAGCTGCCAGGAGACGGCCGGGGAGACAAGGCGCATGGTCGGCTCCAGCGCCTCGCGCAGGGCGTGGTCGGTGACCAGGCGGGCCGCGTAGGCGTGGTACGTCGAGATGGTCGGCTCGCCCTCCATCAGGTCGGCGGGCACCTGCTTGGTCTCGACCAGGCCGTTGAGCCGCTCGCGCACGCGCGCGGCCAGCTCTCCGGCCGCCTTCCTGGTGAAGGTGAGCCCGAGCACCTGTTCGGGGCGGACCAGGCCGTTGGCGACCAGCCAGACGACGCGCCCGGCCATGGTCTCGCTCTTGCCGGACCCGGCTCCGGCCATCACGACCATCGGTTCGAGACCGGCCTCGATCACGGTGGCCTGTTCGGGGGTCGGCGGCAGGATGCCCAGCTTGGCGGCCAGCTGGACCGGGCTCAGCACGTGGCGCCCCCGTGACGGGCCGCGCGGCGCGGGCCCGACTCCTTCATACACGTGACACGACCGGGCGCGCGGCGCGGACCCAGCCCTCCGGTACACGTGACACGACCGGGCGCGCGGCGCGGACCCGGCCCTCCGGTACACGTGACACGACCGGGCGCGCGGCGCGGACCCGGCCCTCCGGTACGCGTGACACGACCGGGCGCGGGGCGCGGGCTCCCCGTACACGTGACGCGGTTCAGCACGGGGAGTCCCCCGGGGTCGTGCGGCTCAGCACACCTGATCTCCGTTCTTGCTGACCGGGCAGCTCGCCCGCACGGCGCAGGTGCGGCAGCCGTCGTTGACCTTGGCCTGGAAGAACGGCCCCGACATGCCGATCGCGACGGTGTCGACCATGTCGCGGGCCCAGCCGGGGTCGGAGTCGTCGGCCAGGGGGGGCTGCGTCTGCTCCTTGGCGGCCTTCTTTCCCGCAGCGTCGCCCACCTGGACCAGGGCGGCGCCGCCCGGCTCGGTCATGCCGTGCCGCTGGAAGGCGCCCAGCAGCGCGGCGAGCTGGTAGACGCCGAGCTGGGGGTGGCGTTCGAGATCGGCGTCCTTGGGACCGTTCTTGCCGGTCTTGATGTCGATGATCACGGCCCGGCCGTCGCCGTCGCGCTCGACCCGGTCGACCCGGCCCTTGATCTGCACGCCCTCGGAGACCATGGCCGTGAACGCCTCCTCCAGGCCGACCAGCTCCCGGGGGTTCTCCTGGTGCCAGCGGACGAACTTGGAGATCATCTCCTCGGCGACCCTGCGCTGCTTGCGGTTGTACCAGACGCCGCCGAAGTCGAGCTCGTGCCAGACGTCGTCCAGGCGCTTGCCGAGGGTCTCCTCGGTGGGCATGCCCGTCGCGGCGAGGACGGCCAGCGCGTGCACGACCGTGCCCAGGCCGCGGGCCACGTCGGTGCCGCCCGCCCCGACGGAGGTCTCCAGCAGCCAGCGCAGGCCGCACTTGCTGAAGCTCTCCACCGCCGAGGGCGAGACGCGCACGATGTCGTCGGGCCAGCTCAGCGGGCGGTCGTCGGAGATGGGGGTGAGGGCGTACCACTCGTTGGGGTGGGCGCCGGGCACCCCGGAGGCGGCGAGCCTGGCCAGGTGCTCGGCGGCGGACCTGCGGAGCGGTTCGGGCCTGGTGGAGTCGGCGACCGCCGAGCGCAGATCGGCCACCAGCGCGGACATGCTGAGCCAGCGGGAGCGCTCGTCGACGCCCGGGTCCTCGGCCGAGCCGGGGACCAGCTCGGTGAGGAAGCGGGAGGGCCGCTCCTCGGTGTCGTCGCCGCCCACGGCGGTGACGATGAGCCTCTTCCTGGCCCTGGTCGCGGCCACGTAGAACAGGCGGCGCTCCTCGGCCAGCAGCTGGGAGGCGAGCGCGGCGGAGACGGCCGCCGGGTTCTCGTGCTCGGAACCCTCGGCCCTGGCGACCATGTCGTCGGTGCTCAGGATGGACCCGCGCAGCCGCAGGTCCGGCCAGGCGCCCTCCTGGACCCCCGCGACGACCACCACGTCCCATTCCAGGCCCTTGGAGCGGTGCGCGGTGAGGATGCGGACCGTGTCTCCGTCGGGGGCCCGCGCGGCGAGGGAGTCGCCGGGGATCTCCTGGGCGACCAGGTCCTCGACGAACACGTCCACCCCGGCGTGCGGAAGCCGGTCGACGAACCTGGCCGTGTGGTCGAACAGCGCCACGACGGCGTCGAGGTCGCGGTCGGCCATGGTGCCCCTGACGCCGCCCCTCATGCTGACGTCGGTCCACTTCCTGGCCAGGCCCGTGGCCTGCCAGACGGCCCACAGCACGTCCTCGGCGGTGCCGCCCTGCCGGACGGCCTCGGTGGCGGCGGAGATGAGACCGGCGAGCCGCTCGGCGGGCAGCGCCACGTGCGGCTCCACCCTCACCAGCTCCCGCGCGTCCTTCAGCGCCGCGACCATCAGCTCGCCCGAGGAACGCGGGCCGGGGGTCTCGCGCTCGGCGGCGCGTTCCACCATCTCGTCCACGTCGTGCTCGTCGGGGCCGGCCAGCGCCTCGTGCTCGGCGATCCGCAGGGCGCGGCGCAGGCGGCGCACCCCGATCATGTCGGTGCCGCCGAGAGCCCCGGTCAGCAGCTCCTCCGCCACCCCCTCGTCGAGGGTCTCCGGGTGCAGCGCCACCTGGATGAGCCTGATCAGCGGCCGTACGCCCGGCTCCTGGAACAGCGGCACCTCGCCGCCGCCGACCACGACCGGCACCCCCGCGGTGACCAGGGCGCGGCGCAGCAGCGGCACCTGGCGTGTCGCCGACCGCACCAGCACGGCCATCCGCGACCAGGGGACGCCGTCCAGCAGGTGCGCCCTGCGGAGCGTGTCGGCCACGATCGCCGCCTCCTGGGTGGCGCCGTCGGCCACCAGCACCCGTACGTCGCCGGGCTCGGCGTCCGGCAGGGCGCGCAGGTCGCGGTGGGCGGCGCCGCCGGGGGTGGCGGGCAGGCGGGCGGTGACGCGGCGGGTGGCCCTCAGCAGGTCCTGGCCGCTGCGGCGGCAGACGCGCAGCGCGACGACGGGGGCCTTCGCGCCGCCGGCGTCGCGGAACCGGTCGGGGAAGTTCATGATCCCGCGGACGTCGGCGCCGCGGAAACCGTAGATCGACTGGTCGGGGTCGCCGACCGCGACCAGGTCGCGGCCCTCCCCCGCCAGCTGCTGGAGCAGGAACTCCTGGGCGGGGTCGGTGTCCTGGTACTCGTCGACGAAGACGGCGTCGTACGCCGACCGCTCGCGGGCGCGCACCTCGGGGTCGGAGAGCAGGGCCCCGGCCGCGCGGATCAGCTCCGCGTAGTCGAGCACCGGTTCGAGGTCGAGGTCGAACCTGGCCTGGTAGCGGTCGGCGAACCCTCCCGCGGCCACCCAGTCGGCGCGGCCGTGGCGGCGGCCCAGCTCCCTCAGCTCGGGCCCGTCGAGGCCGCGCTCGGCGGCGCGGGCCAGGAAGTCGCGGAGCTCGGAGGCGAAGCCGCGCGTCTTGAGCGCCTCGTGCATGTCGTCGGGCCAGTGCGTGGCGCCGTCCTCCAGCTCGCCGTGGAGCAGGCGGCGGATCTCCAGGAGCTGCTCGGGGCCGGTCAGCAGGCGCGGCGGCACCCCTCCGGCGAGCACGGCCTCGCGGCGCAGCAGCGCGTAGGCGTAGCTGTGGAAGGTGAGGGCGAGGGGGGTGCGGGTGGTGCGGCGCATCCGGGCGGTGATGCGCTCGCGCAGCTCCTCGGCGGCCTTGCGGCTGAAGGTGAGGACGAGCACCCGCTCGGGGTCGACGCCCCGGCGCTCGATCCTGTCGACGACGGTCTCGACGATCGTGGTGGTCTTGCCGGTGCCCGGCCCCGCGAGCACGAGGAGAGGACCGCTCTCATGGGCCACCACCGCCCGCTGGTGCTCGTCGAGCACAGGGGCAACAGCCCTCCCCGCACCCTCACGACGTATCAGCCGCCAGTCCTGACCACTCACAACTCGCCATTCCACCAGATCCCGGGCGATGATCGTGCCGAGTCGGCGGGTACGGCATGGCGGATTCTTCACCGGACGCGGCGGGCGGCGGGCGGTTCGCGGGAGACCCGGTGGCCGGAGCAACGCGCCGACCTGGGCCGGAGCCCCCGGAAGGCGGGATGGGCGCTCGTGCGGACCTCTCGCGGAACCACCCGGAACCGCCCGGAACCGGCCGGGGATCGCGAGAGGGCCCGGGAACGAGTCCGGGGACCGTTTCAGGGAAACGGCCCCCGGGCGCCGGCCGGATCACCCGGACCGGCGCGGGACGGTCAGGTCGAGAAGACGCGGTCGACGAGCCTCGCCGTCGCCTTGCCGTCGTCGCGGGGCGCGTAGGTGCGCTGGAAGAGGTCGTACTTCTCGGCGTGGGCTGCGGCCACCTCGTCGATCGACCGCAGGGCCTTGATGACCTCCGCCCCGGTGGACAGCAGCGGGCCGGGGACCTCTGCGGCCAGGTCGAGGTAGATGCCCCGCTTGGACGAGTATCGCTGCAGGTCGTAGGTGAAGAAGAGCATCGGCCTGCCGGTCGCCGCGAAGTCGAACATGACCGACGAGTAGTCCGTGATCAGCACGTCCGCGATCAACAACAGATCCGTGATATCCGGATATGTCGTTACATCACGGCCGAGGCCGGCGCGCACGTTCGGTGCCGCCTGCATCGAGTGACCCCGGATCAGGAACTCGTAGCCGGGACCGAGCACCCGGTGCGCCTCGGCCAGGTCCAGGCGGATCGAGGCGTTCTTGCGGTCGTAGTCGCGGTAGGTCGGCGCGTAGAGCACCACCTTGGCGTCCCCGGCGACGCCGAGCCGCGCGCGCACCGCCGCGGCCAGCTCGTCGCGGTCGGGGGCCACGAGCACGTCGTTGCGCGGGTAGCCGCTCTCCAGGACCTCGCCCTGGTAGCCGAACGCCTTGCGAAGGACGCGGGTCGCCCAGGGGCTCTGGGAGACCAGCAGGTCCCAGCCACGCACCTCGACGGCCTGCCGGTGCCAGGCGGGCGGCCTGGGGTCGCGGGACATGTGCGGCAGGTCGTTGCCCAGGCGCTTGACCGGGGTGCCGTGCCAGGTCTGCACCACCACCTGGTCCTCACGGGACCGGAACCACGGCGGCAGGAAGCCGTTGGTCACCACGTAGCGGGACCTGGCCAGCGCCGCGTAGTGCTCACGGCTGCCCGCGCGCACCACGGTCGGGGTGGTGCCCGCGCCCAGGCCGAGCTCCTGCGGGCCTGGAGGCGCGAACGCGCCGTCCTTGACCACCCAGATGTGCTCGCCGGCGTCGCCGCGCCGCACGCGCTCCTCGTAGACCGCGCGGACGCTGCCCTCGTACTGCCGCCCGTCGTAGGCGACGTAGACGGTCGCGTCGTTCAGCTCGCGGGTCCGCTCGGCAGGGTAGAAGTGCCGGCGCAGGGCGAACAGGCCGCCGGCGCCCTTCTCGTCGTCGGGGAGGTGCTCGGCGACCGACAGCACCGGGATGTCGAAGCGGGTGGAAATCAGGCGGTACTCGCGACCGTCGCGGATCTTCGTTTCCTCGTCCAGCCCGTCGAGGATGGCGTGGTCGACACGGAACGGGACGATCTGCCCGGCCTCGTCGCGGACCGCCATGCTCCAGGTGCCGCTGCTCAGCGGGGCCGTGTCGGCGAAGCGGGGCATCGCGGCGGGCGCGAGCGCGACCGTGAAGCGGGAGCCCTCCCGCTCCAGGGGAATGGCGTGGATCAGCCCGCTGCGGTGCTTGAGGGTCAGCGCGGCCTCGCCGGAGCCCGGGTAGGAGCCCTCCAGCGTGAGCACGCCCCGCTCGTCCCAGGTCGCCGCGGTGATGACCGGGCGGATCCGGTGCGCGGAGACGCTCACGCGGTCGCGCCGGTCGCGCAGCACGGTGATCTCGCGGTCGCCGACGACCGTACGGCTCTCCCGGGCCTTGCCGATCATGACGGAGGCCGCGGGGTCGCCCTTGGGCTCGATCCAGAGCCGGCCGCCGTCGCGTTCCTGCAGCAGGGAGGCCGTCGCGAGCGGCACGACGACGGTGGTGCCGCCCTCGGCCGGGGTGAACTCGGCGGCGATCCGGTGGCCGTCCAGGCGGGCCTGCCCCCTGGTCACGCCCTTGCCCGGCAGGAAGACCTCGACCTCCAGGCGCTCGCCGTCCAGCCGCACGCCGACCAGCTCGGCGCGGGTGGGCTGCAGCACGACCTGCAGGGCGCGGTCGGAGGTCCAGACGGGACGGATCCACCAGCCCTTGCCGAGGTCCAGCCCCGCGGGGCGCTCGGTACGGCCGGTGGAGGGACCGCGCAGGAGACCCCCGGCGCGGGCGCCACGGCTCCAGATCACGATCTCGGTACGCCAGGTGGTGGTGTCCTGCACGGTCGCGCGGCGGCGCAGCAGCCGCTTGCCCCCGCGCACCACGGCCCGTACGGCCGACCGCCAGCGCAGCGGCCACGGGCTCATCTCGGCGGTGAAGCCGGACCAGTCGTAGTTGCAGCCCGCCTCCTCCGCGCCGTGGGTCGCCTCGGGGTGGAAGACCCTGCGGGTGCGAAGCCGCACCGGGGGCAGCCAGCGCGGGCCGCGCAGCACCACGGTGGCCCGGTTGAGGCGGCGGCTGCGCACGGACAGTCCGGCCAGGTAGGCGTGGCCGCTGACGTGCAGCCGCCCGCCCGACCAGGAGATGTCCTCGACCTGGGTCACCGGGATGAGGTCGGCGGCCCGCAGCCGGTACAGGGTCTCGGGCAGCTCGTCCTGGAGCGGCAGGTCGGCGTACCAGCGGAGGCTCTTGCGGACGCGTTTCGAAGGCTCCGCCGCGGCGGCCACGAGCTTCTGCAGCGCGTCGCCGTCGGCGAGGTCGTCGATCCCCCGATGCTCGATCAGGTGGAAGGCGATCCTGCGGGCGACCGGCAGGTCGCGCTTGACCTTCGCGTCGACGCCGGTCACGTACGGCTTCAGGAGCGTGACGAACTCGCGGCGCCTGGCGGCGCCCCGCTTGGCCGCGATCTCCAGCCGGGTCCCCAGGGGGCCGGCCAGCGCGTCGGCGTCGAAGCGGCGGCGCTCAACCGGTTTCAGCCCGTCTGCCAGCACCGCGGCCATGATCGAGTCGAGTGGTTCTCCCCGGTCGCAGAGATCCTGGACAACCCGCAGACGATCAGCGACGGGGTCGCCGCTGGCTCGTGCGGGAGTGGCACCGGTGGCCATGGGGAAAGCACCGCCTTTCGGACAGAGCGCTGTCCTAGGCCATGTTAGTGCGCCACGGCAGGGCCGGTTACGCCGTGATTTACGGGGCTGCGGGATTTACAGGCATTTGTGATCTGCCGGGTTTCCCACCCCGTCCCACCGTACAATCTACGGGCTTCCGTCCCATCTGGCCGCTCGCATGTCGGCGCGGGCGCCCCTCAGCGGAGTTCGCTCCTCGCGCCAGCTCACCAGGCACCGCTGCTCGTGGCCGGGCGGCGGGGTGCCGTCGGCGTGCACGACGCGCCACCAGGGCACGCCCCCGCCCCAGGTGGACATCACCCTGCCGACCTGACGCGGGCCCCCCTCGCCGAGATACTCGGCGATGTCGCCGTAGGACATCACCATTCCGGACGGGATGCGCTCGACCAGGTCGAGCACCCGCTCGGCGTACGGGGTGGGGTGGCCTACTGACTCCATACCGTCGGTCCGGCGGTGAGGATCTCGTCGAGCTTGCCGAACTCATAGGCCGCCGAGCCGTTCAGCTGCTCGACCAGGCCGCCGCGGATCGCGTAGGACTCGCCGTCCTCGCCGACCAGTCTCGCTCCCAGGAGGGCGGACACGCGCGCCAGCTGGGCCACCTGCCAGTCGGATCCGGGAGCGCCGGAAAGGCGTCCGTTCCATATTGCTATGGCATGGACCGCGCCATTGTGGCGGGCCAGGACTTCCCCCGACTCCTGCGAGCCCCTGAACTCGAACCCCGCCTGCCCCAGCACAGTCGCGAGTTCCGCGAAGGCGAGAGGCGCAGGGCGCTCCACGCGCAACTCGTACCCCATAAAGCGCGAGACTAGCGAACGTTCCCGGTTTTCCGGAGCGCGAATTCCGACATCCGGGCTACCGCATCCGAACAGTGTCCAAAACGCGTTCGAATCGCAGTCAAATTACGGTTACCTTCGCGACCTCCCGCGCCGGATCGACTCGGGGGACGCCATCATCGGCCCGCCCCTGCCGGAGTGCCGGTTGAGCATCGCCACGGCCGCCGCGAACGCCAGCAGACCGCCCGCGAGGCCCGCGCCGTACAGCCAGAGACGCGCGGGCTCGGGGCCCGGCCTGCTGGGCTCCGTGGGCAGGGTGCCGTCGCCGAAGTGCCTGCCGTCGGGGGCCGGGACCTCCGCCGCGGCGGCCACGAGCCGGCCCGCCCTGGCCAGGGCGGCCGCGGCGTCGATGATGCCGAACCCGACGTGGTCGTCGTAGCCGCCGAGGGGCCGGGCCGTGGCCGTGGAGGTCAGGGCCTGCGACACCATTTGCGGCGATATATCCGGATATTTTGCTTTTATAAGGGCGATAACTCCGGCCACCAGCGCGGTCGCCGAACTGGTCCCCTCCGAGGATCCGTACTTCCCTCCGGGAACGACCACCGGCACGTCGACACCCGGCGCCGAGACCAGGACCGACAGGTTGTCACTGCTGAACGTCGCCGGCCTGCCCAGGTCGTCCACCGCGCCCACGCCGATGACCCCGGAGTATCCGGCCGGGAAGTTCCAGAAGGAGGTGGCGTTGTCCATGGCGTACTGGGAGTCTCCGTCGTTGCCCACGGCGGCGACGAGCACCACGCCCCTGGACAGCGCGTAGGAGACCGCCTCCCGCTCGCTCCTGTGCGGCCCGTAGGCACCCAGCGACATGCTGACGACCTTGGCCCCGTGGTCGGCGGCGTAGCGGATCGCGCGGGCCAGGGGGCTGTCGTCGCGCGAGCGCAGGTCCTCGTTCGGCAGGGCGGTCCCGTCCTCGGGCCGCCCCTCGACGATCAGCGGCAGCGAGAGGATCCTGGCCTCGGGCGCGACGCCGAGAAGGCCCTCCTCCCCTTTGCCCGCCCCGGCGATGAGCGAGGCCATGGCCGTGCCGTGCCGCCCGGCGTCCGGCCTGTCCCTGTCGAACCGGACCGACCCCATGTCGGGCCCGGAGATCACCCGCCCCTGCAGCTCGGCGACCCGGTCGTCCACCCCGCTGTCGACCAGCGCCACGATGACGCCCGAGCCCTTGGTGACCTTCCACGCCTCCTCGGCGTTGAGCATCTCCAGCACCCAGCGCTGGTCCTCGCGCACGTCCGCCGCCCCCTCGGGCGATGCCGACTCGGGCGGTGCCGACTCGGGCGGTGCCGACTCTGGTGGTGCCGACTCGGGCGGCGCGGTCGACGCGGCCGACACGGGCTCGGCGAGCGCCGGGGCGGCCGGCACGGGGACGGCCGACACGGGGGCGGCGACCGGCACCGGACCCGCCGCCGAGAGCCCGACCAGCACTCCTGCCGCCCAGAACCGCCGGAGCCTCAGCACACGTTCCCCTGGGTGCACTGGGGCACGGCGCTGGGCTCGTCGCCGAGGGCGCGGGCGATGCGCCCCGCGACCGCCTGGGCCGCGGGCCACAGCTCGCTGTGCAGGATCTCCTCGGGGGCGACCGCCTGGCGGGTCCGGCCGTCGGTGTAACCGGCGGTGGAGAAGACGATGTAGGGGCCGACGCCGACCCAGGCGTTGCGCTGGCGCTGCGCGGCCCCGAACAGCTCGGTCGCCGTGCCGGGGAAGGCCACGGGGCGCACCCCCACCCGGTCGTCCACGGCCAGCTGCGCGGAGGCGGCGATCCGCCGCTCCTCGTCGTCGAGCACCGCGATGCCCACGGTGAAGGCGAACGAGGACGTCTGGTCCACGTAGGTGGCCCGCAGCAGGGTGCGGCAGCCGTATTCGGAGAGCACCGACCCCACCGGCGGGTCCGTTCCCGCCGCGCAGGCCACCTCGGGGGCGAGACCGACCCTGCGGGCGTACTGCTGGACCCTGCCGAGGCCGATGTACTGCAACTCGGCGGGGAAGACCAGGTCGGCGGTCCAGGTGTGCCAGCGCCTGGCGATGTCGTCCTGGATGTAACGGGCCTGCTCGGCGGCGGTCAGCGGGCGCGAGCTCGTCTCGCGCACCAGCCCGACCGTGCCGGTCAGCACGTTGGTGGCGGCGATGGCGAGGATCGTGCCCATCAGGATCAGGAAGATCGTACGGAAGCGGATGCCCTGTTCCAGGGTCGCCAGCTCGGCGCGCCTGACCGCCGCGCGGTCGCGGCCCGCCGCGGGCCAGGAGCGCACGCGGGACCGCCTCGCGGGGGAGCCCAGCGCGGGCGCCCGCCGGACCCGCCTACCGGCGGGACCGCCGACGCCGCCCACCCGGGAGCCGGACGGCGGCCAGCCGCCGCGAGCGCGGGGGGCGGGGGTTCCCGGGGGCCGCTCCGGCTCCTGGGACCGCCCTTGCTGCGACATACTCCGATGCTACGTCGAAGGACCTCTCCGCCCTATCGGCGGCGTGTATTTTCACGGCACCCTCCATGGCAGGAGCCCGTGTCAGGGCTCGCACGCCGGGCCGGACCCGGGGTCCTCCCGGCGCCGCCGGGCACTCACGGCCAGGGGGCCGCGACCGGGTCCGGTACGGGGTTCCCTGAGACCTCCCGCGAGCGCGTGCGGCCGACGAACACGGCGAGCGCGATCAGGGAGACGACCGCGCCGAGCCCGGCGGCCACGGCCACCCCGCCGTACAGGGTGATCCGGTCCCGGTCACGGTGGACGACCCGCACCGGCTCGACCGCCAGGCCCAGCGGGCGGGCGGGGTCGTGCCCACCGGCGCCCCCGGCGCCCTCGGCGGTGAGGGTGTGCCGGGAGATCCTGGCGGCGGCGGCGAGTGCCCGGGTGGCGTTGACGACGCCGAAGCCCGTGCCGGTGTCGTAGCCGCCGGTGGGCCTCCGGGTGGCTCCCGCGGTGATCGCCTGCACGACCAGCACGGGCGACATTTCCGGATATTTGGCCTTAATGAGGGCGGCGACGCCCGACACCAGGGCGGTCGCCTGCGAGGTGCCCCGGCCGACCCAGTACTCGTCGCCCGGGCCGGCGCCGAGGATGTCCACCCCCGGCGCGGCCACCAGGACCGAGGGGTTCCGGTTGGAGAACGAGGCCCGGCGCAACCCACGGTCCGTCGCGGCGACCGAGACCACCCCGGGGAAGGCCGCCGGATAGGAGTAGGGGGCGTGGCCGCTGGCGTCCGGCTCCTCGGCGCCCTCGTTGCCCGCCGCCGCGACGAGCACGACCCCCTTGGAGATCGCGTAGCGGATCGCCGACCGCTCCTCCCTGGTCGCCAGCTCCTTGGAGATCGACATGTTGATCACGTCGGCACCGCGGTCCACGGCGTGCCTGATGCCCCTGGCCACCACGTTCTCGTAGCGCTCGGCGGTGTTGAACTCCCGGAAGCCGGGCTCCTCGTCCTCCAGGATGACCCGCACCGACAGCACCTTCGCGCGGGGCGCGACGCCGATCACCCCGTCGGCCCCGCCCGGCCCGTGCCCGTGCCCGGCGATCAGCGACGCCATGTACGTGCCGTGCAGCCTCAGGGGTCTCACCCCCGGCGGATTGGCCCCGGCCGTGAAGTCCTTGCCCTCGATCACCGAGCCGGCCAGGTCGCGGTGGTCGCGGTCCACCCCGGAGTCGAGCACGGCCACGGTCACGCCCCTGCCCTCGGAGATCCGCCAGGCCGCGGGCAGGTCGAGGGTCCGCAGCACCTCCCGCTGGCTGTCCCTGACGTCGTCGGCACGCGCGGACGCGACCGGGGCCAGAGCCGCCGGCACCACCAGTGTCGCCAGCACCGCCAGTGCCGCCGGCATCAGCGGCGCCTTCCGCGTCACCACGTTCCCCAGCGCCCCCAGCCTTCTCAGCGCCGTCAGCGCCACCCTCGCGGGCGGTCCCGTGGCGGCGGGGAGACGTCTCGGCGTGGTCAGCATCGCCATTCCGTGGAGACGCAGTCGGGGCGGGCGGGCATGGACAGATCGGCGAGGATGCGGTCGGCGATGTCCCCGGTGAACGCGAACAGGGTCGGCCGCTGCTCGCCGACCGCCCTGGCGGGCCTGCCGTCGGTCTGGCCGACCGTGGCCATCACCACGTACGGGCCCGCCTGCCGGGAGAGACCCGCCTGGCGCCCGGCGGAGACGAACCGGTCGGTGACGGTGCCGGGAAAGGCCAGCGCCCTCAGGCCTGGCGAGGGTTTGCCGCCCCTGGGCAGCGCCGCTTTGGCCCTGGTGGCGCCGCTCTCGTCCGCGAAGGCCGCGACGCCGACGGTGACGACGATTCCCTGGAGCGCGTCGATGTAGGTGGCCCGCAGGATTCCCAGGCATCCCGCCCGCCGCAGCGCCTTGCGCAGCCGGGCGTCGACCGCGCCGTCACAGCGGGTCCCCGAGGAGATGCCCACCCGGCGCGCCTTCTCCTCGCCGCCCTGCTCCGCGGCGTAGGGGACGGTCGCGGGGAAGACGCGCCCGGCGGGCCAGGCCTGCCAGCGCCTGGCCACCTCGTCGAGGGCGGCCCGGTCGAGCTCCGCCTGAGTCGGGCCCCGGGTGAGTTCCGTCGCGGCGGCACTGCTCGCCACCCCGGCCACGATCGCGCAGAGCAGCGTCAGGGCGGAAGCCACGACCAGCGTCGGCCATGAACGCCGCCGCTGACGTGGGACTTCATTCACGTCACCGACCTTAATGCGGCGAGGCGGGTGTCATCCGCCGTTCCGTCCAGATCCGTCAGTGTGGAGAGCACTTGGTGGCCTCGGCGGAACCCCTCGGACGGCGAGCGCCCCGCGGAGCGCGTGCTCCACGGGGCGCGGGCCGCACCGGACGGGGGCCTCAGTAGGCGGGCAGGCTCGGGTCGACCGTCTTGATCCAGCTGAGCACGCCGCCGCCCACGTGGACGGCGTCGGAGAAGCCGGCGCTCTTGACGACCGCCAGGACCTCGGCGGAGCGGGCACCGGACTTGCAGTGCAGGACGATCTTCTTGTCCTGCGGGAGCCTCTCCAGCGCGGAGCCGTTGAGGAACTCGCCCTTGGGGATGAGCACGGCGCCGGGGATGGAGACGATCTCGTACTCGTTCGGCTCGCGGACGTCGATCACGTAGATGCTCTCGCCCCTGTCCTGCCAGGACTTGAGCTCGGCGGCGGTGATCGTGGAGCCGGAGACGGCCTCCTGGGCCTCCTCGGAGACCGCGCCGCAGAACGCCTCGTAGTCGTCGAGCAGCTGGGTGACCGACGGGTTCTTGCCGCAGAGCACGCACTCGGGGTCCTTGCGGACCTTGACCGAGCGGTAGTTCATCTCCAGGGCGTCGTAGATCATCAGACGGCCGACCAGGGGCTCGCCGATGCCCGCGAGGAGCTTGATGGCCTCGTTGACCTGGATGGAGCCGATCGACGCGCACAGCACGCCGAGCACGCCGCCCTCGGCGCACGAGGGGACCATGCCGGGCGGCGGGGGCTCGGGGTACAGGCAGCGGTAGCAGGGGCCGTGCTCGGCCCAGAAGACGCTGGCCTGGCCGTCGAAGCGGTAGATCGAGCCCCAGACGTACGGCTTGCCGAGGAGGACGGCCGCGTCGTTGACCATGTAGCGGGTGGCGAAGTTGTCGGTCCCGTCGACGATCAGGTCGTAGGCGGCGAAGATGTCCATCACGTTGTCCGTGGTGAGCGCCTCGTTGTGAACGACCACGTTGACCAGCGGGTTGATCTCCTTGACGCTGTCGGCGGCGCTCTCCGCCTTGGGGCGGCCGACGTCGGACTGGCCGTGGATGACCTGCCGCTGCAGGTTGGACTCATCGACCACGTCGAAGTCGATGACGCCGAGCGTGCCCACTCCCGCGGCCGCGAGATAGAGCAGCGCGGGGGAACCCAGACCTCCGGCGCCCACACAGAGCACCCTGGCGTTCTTCAGGCGCTTCTGCCCGGCCATGCCCACGTCCGGGATGATCAGGTGGCGCGAGTAACGGCGCACCTCGTCGACGGTCAGCTCGGCTGCCGGCTCTACCAGCGGTGGCAACGACACAGTTCTGCTCCCGTTTCAGGGGTCCTTGATGCGGCTGGCGCAGCACGCTCCTCTCACAACCTAACCCGGTGCCCCCGTCATTCCCCAACCGGCGCGAGGACCGTCTCGGCGATCAGGAGCCCGGCCTCGCGGGCCACCCTCTCGGGGAACTCCATCTGGGCCACGTGCCCGGCGTCGGGCAGCAGCACCAGCCTCACGCACGGGAACGTCCGGACGGCGCGGGCGGCCATCCGGGGGTTGACGAGCCGGTCGTGGCGGCCGTGGATGACCAGCGTGGGCGCGCTCACCTGGGCCGCCTGCCGCCACAGGTTCGTCTCTCCGCGCCTGAAGTACTCGGCGACGATGCCGCGGGCCGAGTTGATCAGCGCCCCCGCCGCGTACGGGAGACCGTCCCTGCGGCGCAGCTCCTCGGCCGCCTCCTTGAGCCGGTCCGGGTGGATCCGCCCGATGTCGGCGTAACACATGGCGAGCGTGGCGCCGAGCCTGCGCTCGGCGGACACGAGGGTCAGCCGGCTCGCGGCCCACTCGCCGATGCGGGGCACGGTGGACAGCGCCACCCGCGCCGGGCCGTACCGGGGCAGGAGGTCGGGCAGGGCCGGTGAGATCAGGGTCAGCGAGCGGACCAGTTCGGGGCGGGTGGCGGCGACCCGCACCGAGACGGCACCGCCCAGGGAGTTGCCGAACAGGTGTACGGGAGTGTCGGAGACCCGCTCGATCAGGGCGGTGACGGTCCGGGCGTGGGCGTCGACGGAGTAATCGTCGCCGGGCGGCTCCGGCGAGTATCCGGCGCCGGGCAGGTCGAGGGCGTGCCCCGTCACCACCCCGGACAGCTCGCTCATCAGGTCGGTCCAGTTGGTCGCGGAGCCCGCGAGGCCGTGCACGTAGACGGCGGTCTCGGCGGGTCCCCGGGGTGTCGACCGCACATGGACCCGCTGGTCGCCGAGGTCGATCATCTCGCCCTGCCAGATGGGGATCGGGTTCTTCACCACTCGCCTCCTGTCGTCCCACTGCCCTTCCACGATAGTTCGGCCCGTGACATGCCAGGCGACAGCCTCCCGTTACCACAAAAGACGCATAAGGCAATTTTCGCCAGATGTCCTTTATTACACGATTTATCATCATTAATTCGATGACACACCGCCTTCGCCCGGAGACATCGAGAGCCGCCCATAGCGGCTGGAACCCCAGCCCTCCGCACCCACCCACCTCTTCCCCGAAGAACAAATGTGACATTGAGGACATTTCACTTTAAAGCGACCATTAGGCGCCTAAAATATGCCACAAATAGCTAAGAAAAGCGCAAAAGCCTTCGGCCCCCGTTTCTCGGCAGACATGGGTGGAAATCATGACAAGCAGGGATGGCTCACCACTCGCCATCTCCGGCTATTCCGGATTATGCGGAAAATGCCAAAAATCGGGGTAATCGATCCTTTCAAGGGGGAAACGCAATGCCCAAGTTCAAGAGTGTCATCGCGGGGCTCGCGATCAGCACGGCGCTGACCGGCGGAGTCGTCGGTATGGGCGCGGCGACCACCGCCACGAGCGCCGGCGCGACGACCGCCACGGTCACCGCCGCCGCCTTCCCGACCTGCGGGGGCGGCTGCGGCTGGCGTCGCGGTTGCGGCTGCCGCTGCTGCGGCGGCGGTCACCGCAACCACCACCGCCACTACCAGCGCCACCGCATCAGGCTGATCATCAACAACTACAACAACAACCGCAACGAGCTGCGCAACGACAGCCGCAGCGACCGCGCCGTGCCGTTCTTCGCCGGCGACGACGACTAGTCGCCGGACCGAGACCGCATACCCCGTTCGGGGCGCGGCACGGTCGAAGGAGAAGACCACACGGCCGGATCCGCGATTTCCCGCGGCTTCGAAACCGTGACGGAGAGACAGGACCCCCGTATTCGCCACAGCCGGGCTTCTCACCCGGAAACACCGGCCAAACAGCGACCACGGAAACTTGAGGAGAAATCCCCAAGACCCTGACTCTCAACACAGTGCGAGTTCTCATTCCACGAAGTCACAGCGAGGCCCCGCGGTTTTCGAACCGCGGGGCCTTCCCGCGTCACCCCCGGGCTTCCGGCACACGACCCTCCCCACCCCCTCTTCCATCCAACCCCGCCCCCCTGTCACCTCGACGCTGTCGTACGAGAGCGGCACCGGCTCACCGACCGGCAGCGCCCAACCCCCTCCCCACCCCAGGAGAACAAATGCGACATTAAATACATTTCACTTCAAAGCGATCAATAAGCATCCAACATCGACGATAAATAGCTAAGAAGAGTGCAAAAGCCTTCGATCTCTGTTTGTCGGCAGACATACGAGGAAACCATGACAACCAGGGATGGCTCATCACCGGCCATCTCTGACAATTTCCGGTTTATACGGAAAATGTTGCAAACAGGGGTAATCAGTCCTTTCAAGGGGGAAACGCAATGCCCACGTTCAAGAATGTCATGGCAGGGCTCGCGATCAGCACGGCGCTGGCCGGCGGGGTCGTCGGTATGGGCGCGGCGACCACTGTCACGAGCGCCAGCGCGATGACCACCACGGTCACCGCCGCCGCCTTCCCGACCTGCGGTGGCGGCTGCGAGCGCGGCGGCGGCTGCTGCTGCTGCCGCGGCCACCACCACCGCCACCGCTTCTACGAGCGCAAGCACTTCAGGCTGCGCCTCAACAACCACAACAACAACGACAACGACCTGTTCAACCGCAACCGCAGCGAGCGCCTCGTGCCGCTTGGCGGCGGCGAGGACTAGTCGCCGGACCGAGACCGCATACCCCGTCCGGGGCGCGGCACGGTCGAAGGAGGAGACCACACGGCCGGATCCGCGATTTCCCGCGGCTTCGAAACCGTGACGGAGAGACAGGACCCCCGTATTCGCCACAGCCGGGCTTCTCACCCGGAAACACCGGCCAAACAGCGACCACGGAAACTTGAGGAGAAATCCCCAAGACCCTGACTCTCAACACAGTGCGAGTTCTCATTCCACGAAGTCACAGCGAGGCCCCGCGGTTTTCGAACCGCGGGGCCTTCCCGCGTCACCCCCGGCTTCCGGCACACCACCTTCCCACCCCCACCCCGTCACCTCGGGAGCACAGCGGCAGATCGCACACAGGAAGGGCCGACGACCTTCCCGGGGAGCTTTGTCAGGACATCCGAGGTTGAAGCCGCGGCGTGACACCGGCCGACGCGTGAGAGCGGCGCCGGCTCACCATTCGACGGCGCCCAGCGCCCCGCCTTCCATACGCGAAGAACAAATGCGACATTAAATACATTTCACTTCAAAGCAATCAATAAGCGTCCAACATCGACGATAAATATCTAAGAATAGCGTAAAAGCCTTCGATCTCTGTTTGTCGGCAGACATACGAGGAAACTATGACAACCAGGGATGGCTCATCACCGGCCCTCCCCAACCATCTATGGCAATTCCCGACCCATACGGGAAATGCCAAAAATTGGTAAAACCAATCCTTTCAAGGGGGAAACGCAATGCCCGAGTTCAAGAGTGTCCTCGCGGGGCTCGCGATCAGCACGGCGCTGGCCGGCGGAGTCGTCGCCATGGGCGCGGCGACCACTGTCACGAGCGCCAGCGCGATGACCACCACGGTCACCGCCGGCACCTTCACCGCGTGGGGAGGCGGCGGCTGCTGCGGCCGCGACCGCCACCACTACCGCCACCGCCACCACGAGCGCTTCAGGTTCTACCACAACAACGACAATTGCAACCGCAACCGTCTGCACAACGACAGCCGCGCCGACCGCGTCGTGCCCCTTATCCAGCCCGAAAACGGCGGTGGCAATGGCGGCGGCGGTGGCAATGGCGGCGGCGGTGGCGGCGGCGGCGTCGTGCCCCCGCCCGCGTCCTGACCCAGGCTTGACACGGTCGGAACACGAGGCCGACAACGGCTGGAACCGCGTTTCAGAGCGGCTCCGAAACCGTTACGGAGAGGCAGGAATCCCGCATTCACCAGGATCACGTTCCTCCACGGAGAAGCGCCGGTCCGGACGGTGATCACGGAAAGCCGGGGATAACATCCTCGGGATTCCGACTCTCAATACAGTGCGAGTTCTCATTTCTCACGAATAGCAGGCGGGGGCTCCGCGGTTTTCGAACCGCGGGCCCCCGCCCTGTGATGTCCGACGCCCGGCACCCGGCCCTTCTCCCCGCCTCCCCGCCCCGCCCGCCGCCCCCAGGCAACTCCGCCCCCTCACCCCTCGGACGGCACGGCACACCCCAGGTCATCTCGATACGACTCCCCCGGTCCGACACCTCACTCCGGATATCGCACACATGTTCGTAAATATCATCGAACAGACGTGAGGCGCCGTCATGTCGGCAGGTACTCCCATGGGCAATCCGATGCCGCGTCTTTCTCAGCGCGCGGCATCCGAGGTCGTACGCTGGGCGATGTCCGACGTTTGCAGGAACCGGGTCAGGAGAGGGAACGCGCCGAAGCCCGGATGACGACAGGAGATGTCAGACATATGAACGCGCGCGGCGACAGATCGCACGGGGAAACGGTCGACGACCTTCCCGAGGAGCTCTCCATCGAGACGCCCGAGGCCGACGCCGCCGAGCAGCACCGGCCGGTGCGCGAGAACGGCTCCGAGGCCCCCGCCGACCTCCCGATGGAGGCCGACCCCGCCGACGCCGCCGAGCAGAGCCGCACCGTGCGCGAGGAGGAGCCGGAGTGGCCCGACTCCATCCCCCTGGAGGTCGATCCTGCGGACGCCTTCGAGCAGCGGCGCACCGTCGAGCTCGACGAGGACGATTATCGCTGACCCGGGTTACCCGCGCGTAGGATGGCCCCAGACGCCAGGAGCTTGACACGAGGAGACCACGTGACCGCTACCCCGGACGCCAAGCCCCGGGGCACCCGGCTGCCCCGGACGGCCCGCCGCCGCCAGCTGCTCAGCGCGGCGCAGGAGGTGTTCGTGGAGAACGGCTACCACGCGGCCGCGATGGACGAGATCGCCGAGCGGGCAGGTGTCAGCAAGCCGGTCCTCTACCAGCACTTCCCCGGCAAGCAGGAGCTCTACCTGGCCCTGCTCGACCTGCACGTGGACGACATGATCACTCGCTGTCGCGACGCCCTCGCCTCCACCACGGACAACAAGCAGCGCGTCCAGGCCGCGATCGGCGCCTTCTTCGACTTCGTCTCCAGCCAGGGTGAGGCGTTCCGGCTGGTGTTCGAGTCGGATCTGCGCAACGTCGCCCCGGTCCGCCAGCGCATGGAGCGCAACCTCCGCGAGAGCGCCGAGATGATCAGCCAGGTCATCCAGGAGGACACCGGCTGCTCCAGCGACGAGGCGCGCCTGCTCGGCGTCGGGCTCGTCGGCATGGCCGAGGTCAGCGCCCGTTACTGGATCAGCAGCAACGGCTCCATCCCCAAGGACGCGGCCACCCAGCTCATCGCCCGCCTGTCGTGGCGCGGCATCTCCGGTTTCCCCCGGACCGTCGCCGACCACTGAGAGGCTCCGGGCGGGCGCTCCCGACAACCGGCCCCGGCCGGTTCGCCCGCACCGTCACCGACCACCGGCTCCCCTCGGGCACCCCGGCCTCCGGGGCGGCCGTTCGCCTGTCGCGATCAGCTGTTCGCTTGGCGCGATCAACCGGCGCGCCGGGTCTCCGATGGGGCGACCATGGGACGAGCAACCCTCATCGAAAGGGAGCATGATGGAAATCAAGATCGGCGTACGTTCCGTACACCGTGAACTCGTAGTGGAGACCGACCTCACGGCCGAGCAGGTCGAGGGCGAGATCAGCGCCGCCTTCGCGTCCAGCAGCGGTGTCCTCACCATCACCGACGTCAACGGCCGGAAGATCATCATCCCGGTCGCCTCGCTCGGCTTCATCGAGATCGGTGAGGAGGAGGCGCGTCCCGTCGGCTTCGGCGGCACGCTCTGACGGATCCCGGGCTCGCGCCACGTCGCCTTCGCCGGCCTGGCGCGGTCCGCGGATCCGGTGCGAGCGCGCCCCTCAGGCTCCCCGCGCTCGTCTCACCGGAAGAAACACCTGATCACCGGAAAGAAACACCCGGCCAGGAACCCCGAGCGAGGACATCGAGCCCACGAACACCGGGCTCGGGCGGACACTCGCGTCCCTCATGTGCCCGAGCACTCGTCCCGCTCGCCGAGCCCGCAGCAGCGCGGGCGTCTGACGCGGCGGAGATGCTCCCGCCCCCGGCTGATCGCCGGGCAGCCCGCGCCTCCCCTGCGCAGCACGGGACGCGAAGTCCAGCGGTTCGGCCCACATCTCGTCAAGGAACTGCCATAGCGGCGCGAGGCCCTCATGTCTCGCACGCTACAGCTGTTCGGCGCCGCACGCGTCGTGATCCGCGGACCGGCTTCCCGGCTCCGCCCCCGGCGAACGGCCGGACGTTCCGCTAGGGCCCCGGGGTCAGCCCCAGGGCGGCCATCCGGTGGCCGTGCTTCTCCGTCAGCCGGGCGAACATCCGGCTGATGTCCTCCCCGGCCGCCTCCACCAGCAGGGCCGCGAGCTCCGGCCTGGCCGCGGCCACGTGCTGGCCCTGGCTCAGCGCCTCCCCCACCAGACGCCTGGCCCACAGCGCCAGCCGCCCGGCCTGCCGGGGGTCCTCCTCAAGCGCCGCGCGGACCCGCTCGACGGCGAACTGCGACCGCCCCTCGTCCGCGAGGACCTCGTCGACGAGGTTCCGCGTCTCGTCGTTCACGCCGATGGCCGCCTCGCGGTAGAAGTCGAGCGCGATGCCGGTGCCGACGTACGCCTTGACGAGAGCCTCCAGCCAGTCTCCCGGGAAGGTCTGGGCGTGCCAGTCGTCCAGCGGCCCGGCGAAGGGCGCCATCGCCTCCTCGGGATCCACCCCGAGGGAGGCGAGCCGGTCGCGGAGCAACTCGAAGTGCGCGTACTCGGCCGCCGCGAGGCCGCCGAGAGCCGCCTGATCGGTCAGTGAGGGGGCGTATCGGGTGGCGTCCTCGGCGAGTCTGAGGAACGCGGTCAGCTCGGCGTAGGCGAGGACGCCGAGCAGGTCGGAGACACCGGGAGGGGAATCGCTCATGGACGCAGCCTACGAGCTGAGCGACCTCGCGATTCACCGGGAATAAGAAGAAATCGGTTCCCCGTTGTGGTATCGAGTACACTGCTCTGTGAAAGTGCGACCGCACCGTGTTAATCCGGGATATCCACTCCCGTACGCCCCCAAAAGTCGGCGTGACGCCGCAGCGGTCGCTGATGACATGAGAGGGCTGGACCTTCCGCGAGGACCCGGCACGGGGAATACGTCTTCCGCCCGTGGTCCCGGCAGGCCTGCCTTCAACGGAGATTTAGGCAGGCCAAGCTGACGACGTTCCGAGACCTCGGAGTCACCCCAGAGATCGCCGATGCCCTTGAGACCGAGGGCATCATCGCGCCGTTCCCGATCCAGGAAATGGCACTCCCCCTGGCCCTCAACGGCCAGGACATCATCGGCCAGGCGCGCACCGGCACCGGCAAGACCTACGCCTTCGGCGTGGCGATGCTGCAACGTGTCGGCAAGCCGAGGAAGAACCGCAAGAAGCCCCGCGGGCTGGTCGTCGTACCGACCCGCGAGCTCGCCGTCCAGGTCACCGAGGACCTTGTGACGGCGGCCGGCAAGCTCGGCTCGCGGATCCTCACCGTCTACGGCGGGCGCGCCTACGAGCCCCAGATCGAGGCGCTCAAGCAGGGCGTCGACGTCATCGTCGGCACCCCGGGGCGCCTGCTCGACCTGGTCAAGCAGAAGCACCTCGACCTCAGCCAGATCGGGATGCTCGTCCTGGACGAGGCGGACCGGATGCTCGACCTGGGCTTCCTGCCCGACATCGAGCGCATCATCAAGCTCATCCCGGCGGAGCGGCAGACGATGCTGTTCTCCGCGACGCTTCCGGGCGAGATCGTCGCCCTGTCCAGGCGTTACCTCACCCGCCCCACCCACGTGCGGGCGGAGAACAACGACATCGAGTCCGAGGCGACCCCGCAGACGACCCAGTTCGTCTGGCGCACGCACCGGATGGACAAGATCGAGATCGTCGGCCGCCTGCTGCAGTGCGAGGGCCGCGGGCTCACGATGATCTTCTGTGAGACCAAGCGCGCCTGCGACATGGTCGTCGAGCAGCTCAAGGAGCGCGGCTTCGCCGCCGCGGCCGTCCACGGCGACCTCGGCCAGGGCCAGCGCGAGCAGGCCCTGCGGGCCTTCCGCAACGGCAAGATCGACGTGCTGGTCGCGACCGACGTCGCGGCGCGCGGCATCGACGTCGACGACGTCACCCACGTCGTCAACTACGACTGCCCGCAGGACGAGAAGGCGTACGTCCACCGGATCGGCCGCACCGGCCGGGCCGGCAAGACGGGCGTCGCAGTGACCTTCGTCGAGTGGGAGGACCTCACTCGCTGGAAGGTCATCAACAACGCGCTCTCGCTCGCCTTCCCCGAGCCGGTCGAGACCTACTCGACCTCCCCGCACGTCTTCAGCGACCTGGGCATCCCCGAGGGCACCAAGGGCGTGCTGCCGCGCGCCAACCGCTCCCGGGCGGGCCTGGCCGCCGAGGAGGTCGAGGATCTCGGCGAGACGGGCCGCATCCGCTCCCGCTCTCCCCGCAAGGGACGCGAGGACGACGCCCGCAAGGGACGCGAGGACGATCGCGAGGAGCGCCGCGAGCGCCCCGCGCGCACGTCCCGCGAACGCCGTCGCACCCGCGGGGGCCGCATCGGCGAGGAGAGTCCCGCGCCGGTCGTGGCCGAGGAGGTCCAAGCCCCTGTCGTCGAGATCGCCGAGGTGGAGACGGACATGGCAGCCCGCAGGGACATCCGTGACGAGCAGCCCGCCGAGACCGCGCCCCGCAGAAGCCGGGCTCGCAAGGCCGGGCTGAACCCCGAGGTGAGCCTCGTCGGCACGTCCGAGGCCCCGGTTCACGCCGAGCCCGCCGCGGAGGAGCCGGTTCGCCGGCAGCGCCGTGCCAGGCGCGAGCAGGCGGCGGACATCCCGGCGACTCCGGCGATCCCGGAGACCCCTTCGGCTCCGTCGTGGGCCGAGGAGCGGGTGGCGGACTTCACCGACCCCAGAGAGGACGACGACACCATGGCAGAGCGCTGGGACGACGAGCCCGTGGCGGAGGCCCCCGCGCCCCGGCCTCAGCCCGAGAAGATCATCCCCCCGAGCCCGTTCTCGGTGATCTTCAAGTCCCCGGACCTGGCGTCCGAGGACGACGAGATCGCCCCCTCGGCGGCCTCGGAACGCGTGCAGAGCCGTCGCCGCCCACCGGTGCGCAACGGCCAGCCTCAGCGGGGAACGCGTCGCCCTAACTAGCAAATACCACCATGAACAGGGGCGCGACCATTCGGTGGCGCCCCTTTTCACGCTCCCGGCCCCTCCCGGACGCACGGAGCGATGTCACCAAGAGAGGTATCGTGGGGCCACGTGAGTACGCCGCGTTTTCTGACCCTGCCTCCTGGCGTCCGTTCTCGCCAGATCGAGACGGCGGTGGGCACCTTCGCCGCACTGGAGGCTCTGCCCGTCAGCGGCATCCCCGAGCGGTGGCCCGCCCTGCTGGTGCCAGGCCTGACCGGCAGCAAGGAAGACTTCATCGCGGTCCTGCAGACGCTCGCGCAGTCGGGCCGGCAGGTCGTCGCGATCGACATGCGCGGCCAGTTCGAGACGAACGGCCCTGACGACAGGAACGCCTACACCTGCGCCGCGCTCGGCAACGACGTCGACGTCCTGGCCCAGGTGATCGGCCACGGCGGCCCGATCCACCTGGTCGGCCACTCGTTCGGTGGCCTGGTCACCCGGGAGGCGGTCATCGACGGCCGCACCCGGTTCGTGTCCTACACGCTCATGAGCTCCGGGCCCGCCGCGATCGTCGGGCCCCGCGAGCGCGCGGGCCGCCTCATGATCTCGGAGCTGCCCGGCATCGGCCTGGAGCACCTGTGGCACACCCGGATGGAGCCCGAGGCCCTGTCCTCGGGAGTGTCCGACGAGATCATCTCCTTCCTGCGCAAGCGGTTGTTCTCCAACTCGACCGTCGGCATGCTCACGATGACCGAGGAGGTGCTCACCGCGCCGGACCGGTGCGACGAGCTCAACCAGGTCGAGGTCGACACCCTGGTCCTGTACGGCGAGCACGACGACGGCTGGCCGCCGCGCATGCAGGCGGAGATGGCCCGCCGCCTGGACGCCGAGTGCGTGGTCGTCCCCGGCTCGGCCCACTCCCCGGCGGTGGAGGCCCCGGAGACCACGGCCGCCGCCCTCATCCGCTTCTGGAACGCCGCCGAGAGCCGTCTGAGGAGCTGAACGGCCGGGGTGGCCCCGTTGGACGGGCCGCCGAGCGCCGTGTGACCATTCGCGTACCATGGCGAGCATCGAGGACATCGTCGTCCAGCCCCCGCACACCGCGACGTGGCTGGTGCACATCGACCGCTCCATGTGGATCGGCGGGGTCAGCGGCCTCATGCTCCAGGCCCTGCACCCGCTCGCGATGCGCGGGGTCTGGCAGAACTCCGACTTCCGGCGCGATCCGTTCGGGAGGCTCCACCGTACGGCGGACTTCGTGGGCAGGGTCACCTTCGGCAGTCCCGCGGAGGCCGACGAGATCGGCCGCCGCGTCCGGGGGATCCACCGGCGGCTGCGCTTCGACGACCCCGACACCGGCCGGAGCCACCGGGTGGACGACCCGGAGCTGCTGCTCTGGGTGCACTGCGCGGAGGTCTCCTCCTACCTGTCCGTGGCGCGGCGGGCGGGGCTGGGGCTCAGCGACCGCCAGGCCGACCGCTACCTGGCCGAGCAGCGCCGCAGCGCCACCTATGTGGGCCTGCACGCCGAGGATGTGCCCGGCTCCCTGGCGGAGCTGGACGACTACCTCGCCTCGACGCGTCCCCTGCTGAGGGTCACCCCGGAGGCCGTCTCCACGGTCCGCTTCCTGATGTGGCCGCGCCTGCCCGCCGGGCTGCGCCTCCTCACCCCCGGCAAACCCGCCTACCTCCCCTTCGGGGCGCTCTGCTACTACGCGCTGCCCGGCTGGGCCAGGCGGATGTACGGCGTGCTGCCCGAGGTGCCGCGAGGTGCGGTCACGGCGGCGCTGAGAGCGTTCCGGCTGGTCATGGACACGCTTCCCGAACACGTCCACGACCGGGCGTTCATGCCCGCCACCCGAGAGATGCTCGCCGCCTCGCGCGAACGGCTCGGCGCGGCGGGCTACGACATGGCCGGGGGGCTCAAGGGGCTGACCGACCCGCGCCGGTGGCCGGACCGGCCGTCCCAGCCCTCCTGACGAGCCTGCCCGCGACGCGCTTTCGCGGACGCGACCCCGGCGGCCGGGCCGTCGAGCCCCGCGCGAACGGCCGGGCGGGCCTGGCGGTCAGTCGGCGAGGGCGGCCCAGGGCTCGCGGTCGTCGCCCGCGGCCTGCCCCTCGGGGCAGTGACGGCGAAAGTCGCACCACGAGCACAGGGGGCCCGTACGGGGCGGGAAGGCCGCGTCGATCTCGGGGGGCACCGCGGGCGGGGTGCGGTCGCCGCCGCCGCGCGCCTTGGCCGGGGCGGCTCCCGCGGGCCGGGTCGTGGCCGACCACTCCCGGTAGCGCTCGTCGGCCTCGGACGCCTCGACGGCGATCTCCTCGGCGTGGCCCAGGTGGCGGGCCAGCGACTCGTCGGTGTGCTCCCACTCCACGATCGAGGCGGTCGGCAGGTGGTGAAGCTCGACCCGGTGGCAGGGGCGGCGCATCATCCGGGAGGAGGCGATGGCGTAGACGGCCAGCGCGAGCGAGGAGCGGGCGTCGTCGGTGGACAGCGGGCGGCGGCCGGTCTTGTAGTCGACCACGACCAGCTCCTCGCCGCGCCGGTCGAGCCGGTCCACGCGGCCGGAGAGCGCCACCACGGAGGTGCGCGTGGCGACCGTACGCTCGACGCCGACCGGCTCGGCGGCGGGGTCGAGGCTCGCCACGTATCCGGAGACCATCTCCCCGGCCCGGTCGCGCCAGGTCCGCGACTGCTCCGCGTCGCGGAAGCCCTCGTTGATCCAGCCCCTGGTGAGCAGGCTCCCCGCGACCTCGGGTGTGCGCCGCTCGTACGGCTCGCGCCACCAGGCGGCCAGGGCGTTGTGCACGCTGGCGCCCACGCTGTTGTGGGCCCACGGCGGGCCCTTCTGCGGTGTGGGCCGGTCCATGTAGGTGAACCGGTAACGGCGGGGACAGTCGAGCCAGTTGTTCAGCCGCGACGGCGTGCAGGCGTAGAGCCGCCGCGGCATGCCTTCCAGGGGAAGCTGGTCCATTTAGAGCAGATCGTTCCGGGGATTCAGCCGGATTCCCGCCGCGCGGGTGCCGTCGGTCAGCGGACCCTCCTCTTCCGGCGCCTCGTCGGCGCCACGGGTCAGCGAGCCGGAGAGCCAGGCGTCGAACTGGGGCTCCAGATCGCCGACAGTCGTCTCCTCACCGTGCGCGGGCAGCACCCGGGTGCGGTGGGGCAGGGTGAACAGCCGCCCGCCGATGGCGGTCAGCTGGTCGGCCAGGGCGGGATACTCACCACCGATCTTGCCTGGGCCGTCGGCCTGGAGGGTCTTGCCGGTGAAGACCGCGTCCAGGTCCTCGCAGTACAGCGAGACGCCGCCGTGGGAGATGCCCGGGGTGGACATGACCTCCAGCACGACGCCGCCGACCTCGAACACGCCCTCGTCCTCCATATCGATGTCCGGCCAGGTGTCGGGCCAGGTCAGCCGCCACAGCGGCCGGTCCTTCGGGTGAAGGGCGACCACCGCCTCGTCTCTGGCCGCGACCTCGATGGCCGCGCCCACGTGGTCGGGCAGGCCGTGGGTGCAGATGATCGCCAGCACCTCCCGCTCGCCGACCTTCTCCAGGATCTTCTCCGCGTCGCGCGCGGGGTCGATGACGATGACATCCTCGTCGTCACCCAGGATCCACGTGTTGTTCTCGACCTTGTGCTCGACGCCGTCGACATCGACGACGCCCTCGGTCACCACTCGCTCGATACGCGCTGTCACGTTTCCGAACTTTACTGCCTCCCCCCGCCCCCCGGTTCGGACGGAACAGTCAAGGCTCCGAATAAGGGGTGGGCGGGCGGCCCGCGTGGGAACGCGGGCGCGCGGGTGGTGTCAGGGCGCCTGGACGTCGAGGCGCGGAGAGAACGCCCCGAAGGGCAGGTCGAGGGTCTGGTCTTGGTCGCGCAGGTCGCGCAGGGACAACTCGGCCAGGGTGATGAGGTAACCGGCCTCGGCCGGCCACACGACCACCCAGAGCCAGTTTCCCAGCGCCTCGCCCGCGTAGACGGCCCGGTCGGGGGCGGCCGTGACGCACCACAGGGCGCACGGATGGCCCCTGACGTCGATCTTGGCGTGCGGCGGGCCCTTGTCGAACCCGGTACCGGGATCGGTGCCCTCCAGCCCCGCGAACGCCGCGCCGAGCCCCACCCCGGGCTCCTCGGCGATGATCAGCAGGTCGGCGGGTCCCTGGGTCAGCGAGGGGCCGGAGACCGCGACCACGGTGGCCCGCACGTCGCTGCGCTCGTCGCCCACCTCGGCGAACCCCGTGACCAGCCACCCCGTGGGCAGCGGCCAGGGAACCCAGGCGGGGACGCGGGAACCTCGGGTGACGGCCTCCACCGCGGCGGCGGACGGAGGTCTGGGTGGCTGGAACGGCAGGACATCGCCGTGGGGACCGCATCTCCAGGAGCTTGACCAAGCACTCGGCGGACGAAGCGGGCCGAAACACCGTGGGCACGTAGGGGCGGCTTTCACGCCTACCCACGCTGCTTCTTCTTCGGCCCATCCGTCAAGAGGCTGGGTCGTTATCACAACGTAATCTTGTTCACGTGCGCGTAAATTGTGTCGGAGCGATCATCCTCGACGGCTCGGGGCGGATGCTTCTGGTCCGCCGTGGCCGGCCGCCCGGTGAGGGGCTGTGGTCCGTCCCCGGCGGGCGGATCGAACCCGGGGAGTCCGATCCCGAGGCGGTCGTCAGGGAGGTCCTCGAGGAGACCGGCCTGACGGTCGTCCCCGGGCGCCTGGCCGGGACCGTCGACCGCCCCGGTCCCGGCGGCGCCGTCTACGAGATCCGCGACTATCTCGCCGAGGTCTCCGGCGGCACGCTCGCCGCCGGGGACGACGCCGCGGACGCCCGCTGGTTCGCCCCCGAGGAGCTCCCGCGGCTCCCCCTCGTCCCCGGCCTGCTGGACGCGCTGGTCGGGTGGGCGGTCATCGCGACGAGGTGAGCGTGGAGCGCCACAGGGTGAGGTGGTCCGCGCTGTAGGTGGTGGAGCGGCCCAGGGCCACGACCTGGCCGCCGGAGACCGCCACCGCGCCGAGCCACTGGGCGCCCTCGCCGTCCAGGCTGCCCTGGCTGGGGGTGTGACGCTGCCAGTTCAGCCCGTCCTCGGAGGTCCAGGCCGCGCTGTCACCGGCCCCCGCCGCCCCGTGCCAGCCGACGGCCACCACGCCCTCCGGCGTCGCGGCGAGGTCCTGGACGGCGGACGCCTGGTCCGCGGGGAACCAGGAGAACTCCCAGCTCGCCCCGTTGTCGTCCGACACCGCGCCGAAGGCCTTCCTTCCGTCCTCGGTCTGGGCCGTGCCCGCCGCGACGACGTACCCGCCGTACAGGACGACGTGCCGCAGGCCCGCGGACGTCGCCCCCGGGGGCAGGACGGGCTTGCGCGCGGTCCAGTTGACCCCGTCGGCAGACACCCAGACCACACCGGTCTCGCGCTCGGCCGTACCGGTGCCGCCGACGGCCACGTACCCGGACGAGGTCGCCGAGACGTCGTGCAGCCGTACCCCCGTCCCGCCCGCGGGAAGCTTGGCCGCCCTGGAGTAGCGCTTGAGGTCGGCGGAGAACCACAGGACGGGCACGGTGGCGGCGGGTCCGCGGTCCTCGCCCGCCATGACGTAACCGGACGGCCCCGCCGCCACCGCGTGCGGGGCGAGGAAGTCGTGGTCGCCCGCGGGGGCGAGGGGGCCCAGCACCGGCACCCTGCGCCAGCTCTGGCCGTCGGAGGAGGTGAGCAGCAGCGGCTCGGTGGAGGAGGCGTCGGTCATCGTGCTGCCCGCGGCCAGCCAGCCCCGCCTGCCGTGCGCGACGTCGGCGAGGGCCTGCCGCCTGGGGCCGCCGAAGAGCTGCGCCGGGCCGCCCGCCTTCCAGTTCTCGCCGGCGGTGCTGCTCCAGATCCCGGCGTCGCCGGAGACGGCGCCCACCGCGACGAACCTGCCGTCCCCCGCGGCCACCCTGGCCGTCTCGCGGGCGGCCCTGGCGAGGCCCTGGATCCCGCTCAGGGAGACCGGCTTGGGCTCGCCGCCCTTGGGCGCGGTGATGAGGACCACCCGGTTGTCCACGTCCGCGGCACGTTCGTCGCCGCCGACGACGAGCGTGCCGGTGTCGGACAGCGCGAGTGCCCTCAGCGAGCCCGGCACCTCGCCGAGATCGGTGGTCTTGTGCCAGTCGCGGCCGTCCTCGCTGGTGTGGACGGTGTAGCGCTCGAAGCCCGACTCGACGACCGCGGCCACTCCCGCCGAGGAGGAGGCGAGGCGCTTGACGCCCGTGCCCTCGGGCCCGAGGCCGGTGATGGCGCCGCAGGCCTTCCAGTCGGCGCCCTCGGGCGAGCAGTAGACGCGGACCTCGCCCTTGTCGCTGCGCTGCTGGGTCGGCACGAGCACGAACCCTCCGGCGGCCACGGCCAGCGCGCCCGGCTCGGGGACGACGTCGTTGAGCGAGGCGCCGGTCCGCTGCCAGCTCCTGCCCCCGTCGGCTGAGCGCAGGATGACCGAGGTGGACTGCCCCTGGGCGGGATCCGCCAGCGCGACGACGGCGTCACCCTTGGCGACGACCGCCTTGATCCCGCGCACCTTGTCCGGCATGCCGATCTCCCGGGTCTCCACCCGGTCCCAGGCGCGCCCGTCGGGAGAGACCCAGGCGACCGCCCCGGTGGTGCCGTCGTCCAGTACGGCCGCGCCGACCGCGACGAAACCGGAGCCGGTCCTGGCCAGATCCATGATCTTGTCACCGCGCGCGAAGGCGGCCAGCCCGCCGGGGTCGGCCGCGGTCCAGCCGTAGCCGTCGGAACTGGTCCACAGGCCGTGCCCGGAGCCGAGGGGGTCGTTGCCCGCCGCCAGCCAGAGGCCGTCGCCGCCCGCCACCCGGCCCACCGTGGTCGGCCCCGTCTCGTACCCCGCCGGGCCGGTCACCTTGCCCAGCTGCCAGGTCGTGCCGCCGTCGGGAGAGACCAGGAACAGCGGCCTGGGGACCGGGCTGGTGGTGTCGCTGCCGACCGCGACCATGACGGAGCCCACCGAGGCCACCGCGTTGAGGACCTGGTTGGACCCGTTGCCGCCGACACCGGCCTGCGGCACGAAGTTGTCGTCGCCCGAGGTCACCTCGTCGCCGACCAGCCGGAGGCCGGTGGCGAACGGGCTGCTCACCCAGCCCCACAGGACCAGGCCGCCGCCGACCGCGACGGTGAGGACCAGGACCATCAGGAACGGGATCACCAGGCCCCGGCCCCGCCTGCGCCTGGTCGGGCTGGAGCGGCGCACCGCGGAGGGCGCGGTGGCCGGGCGGTGGTGCCGCCCGCCGTTCGGCCCCCGCCTGCCGGGCGGGCCCTCCGCGACGAGCAGGTCGGGCCTGGCGGGCCTGCCGCCGGGCGGGCGTCCCACCCGGCGTACGGGCTCGAAGTCGTCGTCCTCGACCGGCACGGAGGGCCGCTCGGGGGCGGGAGGCCACTCGGGCCCGGGCTCCGACGGATCCCGGTCCGCGTCCGGCCTGGACCGCGCCCTGGGGCCGGGTCCGGGCTCGGGTTCCGGCGACGGCTCCGGCGTCGCCGCGATGCTCGGCTCGACCCTGATCCGGTCCTCGGGCGCGGGCGGCGGTTCGACCCTGATCCGGTCCTCGGGCGCGGGTGGCGGGGAATCCGTCCGCCCGCTCCTCCCCGGCTCCCGGGGCGGCCCCGAGGCGACGAGGAGATCGGGCCGGTCCGCCCTTCTCCTGCCCCTGCGCTCGGGAGCCGGTCCGGAGGCGACGAGGAGGTCCGGGCGGTCCACCAGCCGCGGGCGCCCCTGCTCGGGGGTGGCGTGGCGTCCCTGCCCCGCGGGCCTCTCCTCCGCGGCCGGGGGGCCGGCGGGGGGCTCGGGCTCGGGCGGTGGTCCTGGGCGCTGGGCCGCGGGGGGCTGGGGAGCGGGGCCGTAGGGGCGGGTGTACGGGCGGCGGCGCTCACTTCCGAGGCCCTCGGGGCGGGCCTGTGGCGGCTCGCTGTCGTCCGGGGTCGGCGCCGCGAACGGCGGGAGCATCCACGGGGAGGCCATGGGGAGCCCTCGCGCGCCGTCGTCGGAGGGGCCCGGCGGGGAGTGCTGGATCGTCGGCGGGGACGTGTGGGGCTGTTGGGACCCGCCTTCGTGTATGGCGTCGTCGTGGACGCCGTCGTCATCCACCGGCCACTCTCGCGAGCGCGGGTCGTGGGGGCCCGAGGCCACGCTCAGCACCTCCTTGCAGGAAGCCCGTCCCAGCCCGGGGTCACCACCCAGGACCGTTCCAGTCGTCTCCGTGTAACAGCAGGCCGCAACCCCTATGGATGCGGCAAATCGCACGCGACCCTACTACTACCCCGTTCTGCGGAAACGATCACCTCCCGCGGCCGGATACCCGGTCCTCGGCCGTACACAGTCAAGAGCAACACGTCCGGGCCACGATGACGAGACCTCTCTAGTCAGATTTATCAACTGAGCGCCGGAATTGTCAGGTTTTATCCTTTAATTTTCAAAAACATCAGCCACTGGAAGATCCCCTGAATCCCCCGTCGCGGAGACCGGGAGGAGCCACCGAGAAACCTGGCCTCGTCCCTCCATGTGCGGATAAGTTCACAGACTCCCGGAACGACAGCGTGTACACCTGACTCACAACCCACCACCCCAGGGAGCAGATATGACACGGCTGGGGCCCGTATACACACTGGCGGCAGGAGCGGTGATGGCCGTCGCCCTCGGCGTGGCCAGCGCCACCACCTCACCCACCACACAGACCGTCAACGCGCAGGACGACGCGCCCGCCCCGGTGGCCCAGGCCACCACGGAGGCGACGCCCACGCCGGAGCCGGAGGCCGTCAAGACGGCCAAGCCCACCCCCGTCAAGGCCGACTACGCCGGGCGGGTCACCGGCAACGGCGGGCTGATCGCCCTCTCCATCAGGAACGGCAAAGCGGTCGGCTACTTCTGCGACGGCAAGATCGAGGCCTGGATGAAGGGCAAGGCCGCCGACGGCAAGGTCACCCTGTCCGGCCGGGGCAACGCCTCGCTCACCGCCCAGCTCGGCGGCGGCAGGGCCTCGGGGACCCTCGGTTTCGGCGGCAAGGAGTGGAGCTTCAAGGCTCCGACCGTGAAGAAGCCCTCCGGCCTCTACCGGGCGACCGCGCTCGTCCGCGGCGCCAACGTCCGCGCCGGATGGATCTATCTCGACGACGGCACCAGGGTCGGCCTGACCCTCGTGGGCGACGAGGTCGCCGACGTGCCGATCCCCGAGCCGGGCGAGAACGCCGTCGTGAACGGCGTGGAAGTCGATCCCCAGGACGTCGACGAGTTCATCGAGGGGTTCTGATGAATGACACACAGATCACACCGGCCCAGCACCGGCAGCCGAACAACCTCGCGCCGCTCCTCGTCCCGCTCGTCGTCGGCGGGCTGGTCGCGGTCGGGCTGGGCGTCTACGGGCGGGTCCACGCGCCCACCGGGTACGCGATCGGGCTGGCCGGGTTCTCCGGGGCTCTGGCCATGAAGGCCTGGCTCACCACCGGCGCGTTCCTGCTGGCGCTGGTCCAGCTCTTCTCGGCCCTGGTCATGTGGGGCCGGATCAAGCTGGACGTGCCGTGGATCGGGACCCTGCACCGCTGGTCGGGGCGGGTGGCGTTCATCCTGACGATCCCGGTGGCGCTCCACTGCCTGTACGCGCTGGGCACCCAGTTCGACGTGCCGCGCGTGATGATCCACTCGCTGCTCGGCTGCTTCTTCTACGGTGTCTTCACCGCGAAGATGCTGTCGCTGCCCAAGCGGGGCCTGCCCGGCTGGACCCTCCCGGTCCTCGGCGGGCTGACCTTCGTCGCCCTGACCGGCCTCTGGCTGACCTCGTCGTTCTGGTTCTTCACCACCATCGGGATCAAGCTGTAGGCGGGGTGAAGGCCGTGGTGCGCCGCAGACCGGCCGCCCTGCCCTTCGCCGCGACCACCAGCGCCATCTTCCTGGACGCCTCGTCGATCATCTCGTCGCCGAGCATGACCGCGCCGCGCCTCTCGACCGTCGTGTAGTACTCGTACGCGTCGAGGATCAGCTCGGCGTGGTCATAGTCCTCCTGCGGCGGCGAGAACACCTCGTTCGCCGCCTCGATCTGGGAGGGGTGCAGCACCCACTTCCCGTCGAACCCGAGCGCCGCGGCCCGCCCCGCCACGCGGCGGAAACCGTCGAGGTCCTTGATCGCCAGGTACGGGCCGTCGATGGCCTGCAGGTCGTGCGTCCTGGCGGCCATCAGGATGCGCATCAGGATGTAGTGGTACGCGTCGCCCTCGGTGTAACCGGGCGGCTGCTCCCCGACCACCAGGGTCCGCATGTTGATCGAGGCCATGAAGTCGGCCGGGCCGAACACGAGCGTCTCCAGGCGCGGGGACGCGCCGCCGATGGCGTCCACGTTGACCAGGCCCCTGGCGTTCTCGATCTGGGCCTCGATGCCGATCCGGCCGACCGGGAGGCCGTTCGCCTTCTCGATCTGGGTGAGCAGCGTGTCGAGCCACATCACCTGGGCCGCGTCCTCCACCTTGGGCAGCATCAGGCAGTCGACGAACTCCCCCGCACCCTCCACGACCTCGATGACGTCCCGGTAGGTCCACTGGGTGCCGAGGTCGTTGACCCGCACGACCCTCGTCCTGCCCGACCAGTCGCCCTCGCGCAGGGCGGCCACGATGTTCTTGCGCGCGCCCTCCTTGGCGAGCGGCGCGACGGAGTCCTCCAGGTCGAGGAAGACCTCGTCGGCGGGGAGCCCCTGGGCCTTCTCCAGGAACCTGGGACTGCTGCCGGGCACCGCGAGGCACGAACGTCGGGAACGCATGGGGAACACGCTAACGCCCGGCGGGAGCCGGACGACAGGCCGGACGGCGCTATGGCGTCCGTACAAAGACCCCGCCCTGTTCTTGGCGGCGATCTCGTAGGACCCTTGCCAGAGATGTCAGAAGAATGGACATCAAGAATCTGCCAAGGGAGACACGCACGATGGCAAACGCTTCTTCGGTGGCCAGGCCCGCCGTACTGTCCGACCTCATCCCGGCCTCCCGCGTCCGCGACGTCGCGCTCGTGGTCGGTGGCGCCGCCCTGACGGGCCTGGCGGCCCAGCTCAGCTTCCCGCTGCCCGGCTCGCCGGTGCCGGTCAGCGGCCAGACCTTCGCGGTCGTGCTGGTCGGCGCCGCCCTCGGCATGAACCGCGCGGTGCTGAGCATGGCGCTCTACATGCTGGCCGGTGTCGCGGGCGTGCCGTGGTTCGCCGACGGTGCCTCCGGCTTCGGCGGAGCGTCCTTCGGGTACGTCATCGGCTTCATCGCCGCGGCGGCCGTGGTCGGCAAGCTCGCCGAGCGCGGCGGCGACCGTACCGTCCCGCGCACGATCGGCACGATGATCCTGGGCAACCTGGTCATCTACGCCTTCGGCCTGCCGGTCCTCGTCGCCGTCGCCCAGGTGGATCTCGCCACGGGCCTCGCCCTGGGCGTGCTGCCCTTCCTGCTCGGCGACGCCCTCAAGATCATCGTCGCGGCGGGGCTGCTCCCGGCGGCCTGGAAGCTCTCCCGGCACTGATCCGGCGGCGTGTATGGCCTGTACCGCCATTCGGGGAGGCACAGGCCGTACATTCGTCTCATGGGCGTGATCGAGGAGGGCGCGAAGAAGTCGAGCGTCCTGTGGCTGTCGCTGGACCGGCCCCGGCTGGCCTGGCACACCTGGCACGACGGCGCGATCTACCTGGTCACCGGCGGTGGCGAGCAGCCGCTGCCGGGGCTGGCCGAGGCGGGGGAGGTACGGGTGACGCTGCGCAGCAAGGACAACGGCGGGCGCCTGGTGGCCTTCGACGCCTTCGTGGAGGTGGTGGACCAGGCACGGGCCCCCGACGCGGTGGCCGCGCTCGCCAAGGAGCGGCTCAACGCCCCCGACGGCACGAGGCTCCTGGAGCGCTGGGCCGCGGCGTCCAAGGTCATACGGCTCGTCCCGCGCGAGCCCGCCTGACGGCTCGTCCCGCCGGACCCGCCCGACGGTGCGTCCCGTTGGACCCGTCTGACGGCGCGTTTCGCCGGACCCGCCCGGCGGCCTCGGCGCACCGGGTGCCGCCCCCGGCCGATCGCCCCGCCGGCGCGGCCTCACCCCACGCGAACCGGTTCCCTGACCTCCCGCGCGGGCGG
Source organism: Streptosporangium sp. G11 (assembly GCF_051192615.1). NCBI lineage: Bacteria > Bacillati > Actinomycetota > Actinomycetes > Streptosporangiales > Streptosporangiaceae > Streptosporangium > Streptosporangium sp. G11. Next base: position 272,657 of record NZ_JBPJUQ010000003.1, on the reverse strand, counting down.
GGGCAGCGCGGCCGTGGCCCGCTGGGCCAGGTAGGCGCCGGCCAGGACGATCACGCCGCCCGCGATCTGGAAGGGGCCGAGCGCCTCGCCCAGCAGGATCCAGGCGACCACCGCCCCGGCGATGACCTCCAGCGAGGCGACCGTGGAGCCGATGGCGGCCGACAGGCGGCGGATCGCGAGGACGCCGAGGATGTAGGCGGCGGCCGTGGCGACCACGATCAGCCAGACCAGCGCCCCGACGACCGGCAGCGTGTGGCCGCCCGCGGGGGTGGCCGTCCCGCTGAGCGCCCCCCAGGGGATGTCCCACGGCCGGGAGATCGGCAGGAGCACCGCGGCGGCGCCGAGCAGGCCCCAGGCGATCAGGCCGAGCGGGTCGACGTCGTCGCCGAGGCTGTCGCTGAGCAGGAAGTATCCGGCGCAGCCCGTCATCGCGGCGAAGGCGAGCAGCAGGCCCACCGGGTCGAGGGCGAGACCCGACCAGACCTCCACCACGATGCCGAGCCCGACCACGGCGACGACGGCACCGGCGAAGGCCGCCCGCGGCAGCCGTACCCGCCGGACGAAACGCACCCAGAGCACCACCACCACCGGCGAGGTGTACTCGATCAGCAGGGTGACGCCGACCGGCAGCCGGGTGATCGCCGCGAAGAACAGCGCCTGCACACCGGCGACCGCGATCACCGCGTACGCCAGGAGGAACGGCAGCCGCGCGCGGGGGATGCGCAGGGCCGAGGGCCGGGCGACCGCGAGGACGCCGACGAGCAGCAGCCCGGCGCCCGCCATGCGGACCCAGACCGCCTCCAGCGGGGCCAGCCCCGCCGCGCCCAGGTATTTGGCCATGGGGCCGGAGAAGGCGAAGCACAGGGACGACGCGATCGCGATCAGAAGTCCTGCACGTCTCATGACCCACCGTTTCTGTAATTACCGTTAAGCGCCTTTGATGCTGTCACGGTGGCATATCGGACAGCAACCGCATTCCGGAATGTGAGCCGGGGAGCGTGGCAGCGGCCGGCCGGCTCAGGACGCGGCCTACGCTTCAGATGTGAGGATCTTCATCGCGCGTCTCGCCGGAACCCCGGTCTTCGACCCCGCCGGGGACCAGATCGGCCGGGTCCGCGACGTGGTGGTGGCCATCGCCGGCAGCGCGCCGCCGCACGTGCACGGGCTGGTCGTCGAGGTGCAGCCCCGCCGCAGGGTCTTCCTGCCGATCACCCGGATACGGTCCGCCAAGGCCGGTGCCGTCGTCTTCAGCGGCCAGCTCAACATGCGCAGGTTCGAGCAGCGGGCGACCGAGACCCTGGCCATCGCCGAGTTGCTCGACCTCGGCGTGGAGGTCGAGGGCCAGCGGATGACGGTCCTGGACCTGGCCATGGAGGAGAACAGGCGCTCCGAGTGGCTGATAACCAAGGTGGCGGTGGTCGGAAGCCCTCCCGGCATGGGGCTGCGCCGGCGCGGCGTGACCAAAATCGTCGACTGGGGCGAGGTTCGCGGCTTCGGCGCCGTCCAGAAGGACCAGGGCGCGGCCAACCTGCTGGTCGCCTTCGAGTCGATGCGCGCCGCCGACCTGGCCGGGGCCCTGCACGAGCTGCCCGACAAGCGGCGGGTCGAGGTGGCCGCGGCCCTCGACGACGTACGGCTCGCGGACGTGCTCGAGGAACTTCCCGAGCGGGACCAGATCGGCATCCTGAGCAGGCTCGCCCCCGAGCGGGCCGCGGACGTGCTCGAGGAGATGAACCCCGACGACGCGGCCGACCTGCTCCAGGACCTCCCCGCCGAGCAGGCCGAGGCGCTGATGGCGCTGATGGAGCCCGAGGAGGCCGCGCCGGTCAGGCGGCTGCTGATCTACCCGGAGAACACCGCGGGCGGGATGATGACGAGCGAGCCGGTGGTCCTGCCCCCGAGCGCGACGGTCGCCGAGGCGCTGGCCAGCATCCGCCAGCGCGAGATCACCCCGGCCGTGGCCGCGCAGGTCTACGTGGCCCGGCCGCCCGTCGAGACGCCCACCGGCCGCTTCCTCGGCCTGGCCCACTTCCAGCGGCTGCTGCGCGAGCCGCCCTCGACCCTGCTCGGCGGCATCCTGGACACCTCCCTCGACCCGATCAGGCCGGGGTTCACCCTGAACCAGGTGACCTCCTACCTGGCCAACTACAATCTCGTGGCGGCTCCCGTGGTGAACGAGGCGGGACGCCTGGTCGGCGCCGTCACCGTGGACGACGTGCTCGACCACCTGCTGCCCGACGACTGGCGCGAGCGGGACGACCAGCCGAGAGAGGGCGAGAATGCCTGACCGCCTCGACCAGCCCAGGCAGCCAGGTCTGCGGCTGCGCCCCCACTACGACCCCGAGGCGTTCGGACGGCTGTCGGAGCAGATCGCCCGCTTCCTCGGCACCGCCAGGTTCCTGGTCTACATGACGGGTTTCGTCGCCCTCTGGGTGCTGTGGAACGTCTTCGCCCCCCAGTCGCTGAAGTTCGACCCCTACCCGTTCATCTTCCTGACGCTGATCCTGTCGCTGCAGGCCTCGTACGCGGCGCCGCTGATCCTGCTCGCCCAGAACCGGCAGGACGACCGCGACCGGGTCCAGAACGAGCACGACCGCAGGGCGGCGGAGCGGAACCAGGCCGACCTGGACTACCTCACCCGGGAGATCGCCGCCCTGCGCATGGCGCTCGGCGAGGTGGCCACCCGCGACTACATCCGCTCGGAGCTGCAACGCCTTCAGGAGGACCTCCAGGAGCCCCAGCGATCCCTGGAGTCGTGAACCGGGCCCGTTCCAGCCCGCCCCCTCCCCCCGGGCGGACACGCGCTCTGAGCCCCGCGCCCGGCGGTGACACGGGACGGGGTGCGAGCCGGGCGTCCCGCCCCGCTCACACCCCGCGGATCTTCTGAGGATCAGTGGCTCCCGAAGATCAGAAGAACAGGTTCTCCGGCTCCGGCAGGTCCAGCTGCCGCGGACCACTCCACCTGCTCGCGTCCCTCGGCACGTCGGTGCTCCGCAGGGTGCTGAGCGCCAGCGGGAGGAGCACCCTGCTCCCGGCCAGGTCGACGGTGACGTTCGCGCCGGTGGCCCTCTCGTCGCTGTAGGTCGAGTCGGTGCCCGCGATCACGAGGGCCAGCCTGTGTCCCTTCTTGAAGACGTAGTCCTGCGGCAGCGTCTCCCAGCTCACCTTGCCGTACGTGCCCGCGGGCAGCGGCGAGGGCGTGCTGAGCGAGTCGCGGTTCTGCACGTCGATCCAGCCCCGGGCGACGATCTCCAGCGGGCGGGTGGCCCGGTTGGTGACGACCTGCCGGTAGCAGGCGTCGTCGGAGGCCGTGCTCTCGCCGTGGCAGCTCTCCTCCGTGACCGTGGTGATGCCCTGGCCACGCCGCCAGTCGATCCGGGTGTCCTCGCCGAAGTCGACGAGGAGCGCGGTCAGGTTCGAGGTGGGCTGGTCGAGCGCGACGCGCAGGTCCACCACGGGCGTGCCGGACAGGCGCAGGTCCAGCGGCAGCGCGCCGGTGGTGAAGGCCACCCTCCCCGGCTTGGCCGTGCCGACGTCGGCCACCATCGCCTCCTCCGGCTGGCGGATGTCGGTGAACGTGGCGGTCTGCCCCTTCTTCGCCGGTACGAGGCCGAACGAGCCGTCGGCCGCGGGACGGAAGGGGACCTTCAGGGCGAGCGGGGCGGGCCAGTCGTGCTGGGTGGTCCAGCGGTCGAGGCTGCTCTGCACGTCGGCGCGGGGCTCGCGCATGATGTCGTTCCGCACGCCGAGCAGCCAGTAGTCGAACCAGCGGTGCAGCGTGTCGACCCAGAGGTCACGGCGTCCCTCGAAGTCGAAGGGGTCCACGTGCTGGTACTGCCCGACCCAGATCTTGCGGGGCACGTTCCTGTCGGCCAGGGCCTTCCACCACTTGGAGAAGTTGTCGGGCATGACATTGAGGTCGTTGACCGTGTGCACGGCGAAGACGCTGGCGCGCACCTTGGAGACGTCGGCCAGCGAGCCCGCGATGTAGTCGCGCTCGGCCCAGAAGCCGTTGTAGTTCCCGGTGTCGTCGCCGTCCTGGGCGTCCAGGCGTGCCCAGGTGGCCGCGCACTTGGCCGTGGGGTCGCTGTCGACGTAGTCCCCCAGCCAGGACATGTAGTCGTAGTTGTAGATCACCCCGTTGGAGCGCTGGTACTTGTACCAGGAGCTGATCGCCGAGATCGGGACGATCGTCTCCAGTCCCTTCACCCCGGTCGCCGCCACGGCGTTGGCCAGCGTGCCGTCGTACGACTTGCCGATCATCGCGGCCTTGCCGGTGGTCCAGTCCGCGACCGCGGGCGTGCCGTCGGGGCGGTAGGCGGTGGCGCGGCCGTTCAGCCAGTCGATGACGGCCTTGCCGCCCAGCACGTCGGCCTGCCCGCCGACGTCGGGGCAGCCGTCGGACCTGGTGGTCCCGATCATGTCGACGTTGAGGACGGCGTAACCGCGCGGTACGAAGTAGTTGTCGTAGTACAGGGGGAATTTCGTCACGTTCCCGGCGGCGTCGTAGACCTTCCGCTCGGCCTCGTTCCCCCGTCCGGAGTTGTCGTAGTACGGGCTCTCATCGATGATCACCGGCACCTTGAGGCCGGGACCGGACTCCTTCGGCCTGATGATGTCGACACGGACCCGGTCCGGCTTTCCGTCGGAGTCGCTGTCGACGCTCGACTCGACGTACACGTGCTCACGGACGGCGTCGGCGTACGAGAAGACCGGCTGGGTCCGTCCCCGCTCGACGGTGAGAGAGGGGTGGGTGGCGGCGTGTGCCGGGGTGACACCCGCCGCGACCACGATGAGGGCGGTGAGGGCTGCCCGTAATTTTGGCATCGAGCCTCCGCATTAGTCGTGAATATCCGCAATCTCCACGAGTGTCCGTATGACCGGCAAGATCCTTTATGCGTTCGACATCACTCTGGGGCTGGCATGTGACATGGCGCCGAACGGTCTTGTCCGGAAAGCGGTCAAGACGGCCGATCGGACCGCGACAGGGCGGGAAACCTCGCCGGGGAAGGGCGGGACAGGACTCCGGGAAGCCACCCGGGAAGCCCTCCGCGCCGGGACCGCCCGGCCGGAGGTCATGAGAGCCGGCGCCCGCGCGAAGCCGCGCGGGCGGCATCGGCGAGACGTCCAGGCGGGTGGTGCCGGCAGGTGGCCCCGGGGCGCGCCGGCGCGAGGCCGTGGAGCTCGCGTTACAGGTGGTGCCGATGGAAGGCCGTGGGGCTCAGGTGCCGGCGCAGGGTCGTGAGGCTCAGCACAGACGGTGCCGGCGCAAGGTTGTGGAACTCAGCACGGACGGTGCCGGCGCAAGGTCGTGGGACTCAGTGAGACTCAGCACAGACGGTGCCGACGCAAGGTCGTGGGACTCAGTACGCGTCGGTGTCGGAGTGAGGGCCGGGAAAGAGCTTGTTCAGCATGGCCGCGCACTGCCGCAGCTCGTCGGCGTCGAGCATGTCCAGGAACTGGGCGCGGACCCCGCGCAGGTAGGTGGGGCTGGCCTCGGCCAGCCGCGCGGCGCCGTCGTCCGTCAGGACCGCGAACAGCCCGCGGGCGTCGCTAGTGCAGGCCTCGCGCTCGACCAGGCCGTCACGCTGGAGGCGGTCGATGAGCCGGGTCAGCCCGCTGCGCGACAGCAGCACCCGATCGGCCAAATCGTTCATCCTCAGCCGCCGCTCCGGCGCCTCGGACAGCTGCAACAGGACCTCGTACGAAGCCAGGGCCAGGTCGTGCTCGACCAGCAGGTCGGCCTCCAGAACCCGGGTGATGCGGACCTGGGCCCGCTGGAGCATGCGCCAGACCACCAGCTCCTCCGAGCCGATGCTCTCTCTTGACTCGCCCGCCGTCAGGGTCACGGAGTAACCTTAGAACGTTGCACGCGCACCTACACAGCGAATTGTCCGAATCCGGCGACCAAGGCCGGATTCGGAATTCCTTTCGGTGTCCCCGGGTTCCATACCATGGGCTCACGACGCCGACCGTTCCCTGCTGGGATCGGCCTCCTGCCAAGCCATACGGGCGCCACGACGGGCAGGTCCCGCCCGCGAGACGCCTCATCGATAACAGACAAGGAGGGACGGCATCCCCCGTCGCCCCCGGGTGACGTGACTGCCGACACTTCGATGGCACCTACCACGGAACTGGTGATGGCCGCCCTCGCGACCGTCAACGACCCTGAGATCCGTCGGCCGATCACCGAACTCGACATGGTCAAGAGCGTCGACATCTCCCCCGAGGGGGCTGTACGCGTCGCGATCTATCTGACCGTGTCCGGCTGTCCCATGAAGGACACCATCACCCGAGACGTCACCGGCGCCGTCTCCAAGGTCGACGGAGTGACCGGCGTCTCCATCGAGATGGACGTCATGAGCACCGAGCAGCGCAAGACGCTGCAGACCAAGCTGCGCGGCAACAAGGGCCCGGAGAAGGAGATCCCCTTCGCCCAGCCGGGCTCGCTGACCCGCGTCTTCGCGGTCGCGTCCGGCAAGGGCGGCGTCGGCAAGTCGTCCGTCACCGTCAACCTCGCCGCCGCGATGGCCGCGAGCGGTCTGAAGGTCGGCGTCGTCGACGCCGACATCTACGGTCACAGCATTCCCCGCATGCTCGGCATCTCCGAGCGCCCCACCAAGGTCGAGGACATGATCATGCCGCCGGTGGCGCATGACATCAAGGTCATCTCGGTCGGCATGTTCAAGCCGGAGGGCAACACCCCGGTCGTGTGGCGCGGTCCGATGCTCGACCGGGCCCTGCACCAGTTCCTCGCCGACGTCTACTGGGGTGACCTGGACGTGCTGCTGATGGACCTGCCCCCGGGCACCGGCGACATCGCGATCTCCGTGGCGCAGCGGATGCCGTCCGCGGAGCTCCTGGTGGTGACCACCCCGCAGCAGGCCGCCGCAGAGGTCGCCGAGCGCGCGGGATCGATCGCCGTCCAGACCCACCAGCAGATCGCCGGTGTCATCGAGAACATGTCGTGGCTGCCCTGCCCGCACTGCGACGAGCGGATCTCGGTCTTCGGCGAGGGCGGCGGCCAGACCGTGGCCGACGCGCTGACCCGCACCCTGGGGTCCCGCGTGCCGCTCCTGGGCCAGGTGCCCATCGACATGCGCCTGCGCGAGGGCGGCGACGAGGGCAAGCCGCTCGTGCTGACCGACCCGGACGCCCCGGCCGCGGTAGAGCTGAGCCGCATCGCCACCTCCCTCAGCAAGAAGTCGGCCAGCCTCAAGGGCCTCCAGCTCGGCATCTCGCCCACCCGGCGCGGCTAGTCCCGGCCACGGCCCCCGCCAGGCGGGCCGCACAACCCGGCCTTCCGGACCGGAGACGACCCGGAGGGCCGGTTCCGCGAGGCTCGAAACGACGTCTCCCGCGACACGACGACGGCGGCGCCCCCTCACCGGGGGGCGCCGCCGTCGGCCGTTCAAGACGCGAGCCGCCCGCCCGAAGCGGGAACTCGCGGGAAACCAGGCGACTAGGTCGCGTCGGAGTCGTACGGGGGGATCTCGCCGTAGCCCAGCTCGTCGGTGCCGCTCATCGCGTGGGCGGCCGGTTCGGCGGTGGCGGCCGAGGCGCCGTTCCAGTCGTCCTCAAGGTCGGCGGTGAGGTGCTTGCGGACGAAGTTCTTCGGGTTGAGGTCGGCCGGGTCGAAGTCGGCGAAATCGGGCCCGAGCCCCGTCCGCAGGTCGTCTCTCGCGTTGTTGGCCATCCGGCGCAGGTTGCGCAGCGTCTTGCCCGCCTGAGAGGCGGCCTGGGGAAGCTTCTCCGGGCCGAAGACGAGAAGGGCGATCACCACCAGCGCCACGATCTCAGGCCAGCCGAGTCCGAACACGGTGATCTCCTACCGGGAGGATGCCAGAAGCACCTCTCCGGTCATACACCGGAGAGGTTCCACACTAACGCCCCCACCCGCGAGCACGCGCCGCACCCCGTCGCTCAGGAGGGCCGGGGTGAGGGCAGGTCGGGTGCGGTGCCGACGGTCACGATCGCGGTCTTCTCCTGGCCGCCACGCTGGTACTTGATCGAAAGCTTCTCGCCGGGGGCCCTGTTGCGGATCATGGCGATCAGCTCGTTGCCGTCCTGGAGCACGACGCCCTCGACCTCCAGGATGACGTCCCCGGGCTTGAGGCCCGCCTGGGCGGCGGGACCGTTCGGCTCGACCGGCTGCTGGGCGCCCTGCCTGGGCTCGGTGGCGATGCGCACCCCGACGCCCTGGTAGGTCGGGTCGATGGCGACGCCGATGCGCGACTTCTTGGCCTTGCCCGTGGTGATCAGCTCCTGGGCGACCCGGCGGGCATGGTTCACCGGGATAGCGAAGCCGAGGCCGATGCTGCCGCTCTGGCCGCCGACCGACCTGCCGAGCGTGGCGATCGCCGAGTTGACGCCGATGACCTCGCCGTTGACGTTGACCAGCGGGCCCCCCGAGTTGCCGGGGTTGATGGCGGCGTCGGTCTGCACGGCGCTGAGCCAGGTGGTGTCGGAGCTGTTCTCCTCACCCGCCTGGACGGGACGGTTGAGCGAGCTGACGATGCCGGAGGTGACGGTGCCGGTCAGGCCCAGCGGGGATCCGATGGCGATGACCGGGTCGCCCACCACCACGTTGTCGGAGTTGCCGAGGGTGATCTCGGGGGCGCCGAAGGTCTCCGCGGGCTTGACCACGGCCAGGTCGGACTCGGGGTCGCGGCCCACGACGACGGCGGAGGTGGACTTGCGGTTGTTGAACTGGATCTGGATCTGGCCGCTCGGGTCGGCGTTGGCCACCACGTGGTTGTTGGTCACCACGTAGCCGCCCTTGATCAGGAAGCCGGAGCCCGTGCTGGAGCTCGCCCCGCCCTCGACGGCCAGCGACACCACGCTGGGCAGGACCTTGGAGGCCACGCCCGCGACCGATTCGGGGGGCCGGACGTTGGAACCCGTCGGCGCCCCTCCCAGGCTGAAGGAGGGGTCGCGCCCCGAGCCCGCCGGCTTGGTGAGGAGGTAGGTGCCGACACTGCCCAGCGTGGAGGCCAGCAGCGCGATCACCACGGCGAGGATCGCCAGCGTGGCGGTGCGCGGCCCGCGCCGGACGGGCGCGGGTGCGGGCGGCGGACCGCCGAAGCCTCCGTAGCCTCCGGAGCCGCCGGGAGGCGGAGCCCAGCCGGGGCCCATGCCGAACGCCTGGGCGGGCGGCGGGGGCGGACCGGCCTGGGAGGCGAAGATCGCCGTGTCGTACCTGGGCCTGCCCGAGGGGTCGCCCCAGTTCTCCCCCGCGGGGGCGGGGCCCTGGACGCCCTCACCGGGCGGCTCCCCCTCGTCGTGGCGGAGCCGCTCGGGATGGTCCTGCGGCCTGCCCCACCGGGAACGGTCGGGCTGGGCCCCCAGCTGGCTCCAGCCGTCGTCGCGGGGCTGCTCGGTCTGGAAGGGCGCGGCCTCCCCGGCGGGCAGGAACTCCGGGCGGGAGAACTCAGGGCCGGAGGAGTCGGCGCGGCGGGGCTCGGGAGTGCCGTGTCCGCCGTCGGTGAAGTCCGACGGCGTACGCCCCTCAGCATCGTGCGCCTCGTGGGTAGTACGGGCATCGTCGGTCATCGAATACTCACTACTCCTTGCCTCGCAGGCGGCCGCTCACCGAGTCAACCCGGCAATCTTCCCCCGAGCGGCATACGAGATGTGTAAAGCACGCGTTATCCGAAGGGATTGACCCAGGAGAGCAGGCGGCTCGCACCGCGGCCGAGCCGCGACCAGAGATCGGGAACGGGCTCGTGCGGCAACGCCGCGACGGCGGCGTCGACCATGTCGGCCGGCGCGTCGGCAAAGACGGTGTAGACATGACCCCCACTCGCCCAGATCGTCTCCTGCCCAGCTGGGTCTCGAACCCAGATCGTATGCCCCTTGCGCCTCTCCGCATGCCAACCTTGAAGACGTTCCTCGTCAAGCATCCCAGACTGGATGAAAACCGACACGACTGACAATCCATCTGAATACCCTAGATATAAGTATCCAGGAGGGGTGTTGTGGGCGGCGAACAGCTCCAGGCGCCCCGGTAGGACCCGGGGAAAACGCCAGCCTCCGGCCTCCAGGCGGGGCAGCTCGGCCAGGTCGAAACCACCGGCGGCCATCACGGGCAGCGCCGTGCTCCTCACCACCGGGTCGAGGGTCAGATCGACGAAGGCCCCGGCGCTGACGACCCGGCCCGCCGCGTCCATGAGCTCGCGGCGCAGCACCGGCCCCCCGGACTCGTCGAGCCAGTAGCGGGCGGCGACCGTGCCGTCGGCCCGGAGGACGTTCACCAGGCGGGCGGGGCGCCCGCAGGCGAAGCCCTCCCCCGCGGCCACGACCCGGTAGTTGCGGGCCAGGACCTCGAGCATCACCTCGGACGGGCTGGACATGCCCCCGGCGGGGGTGCCGGGGTCGGCGTTCCGTACGGAGCCGGAGGGCTCGGTGCGCACCGTCAGTCCCTTTCCGGGGATGTTGCGCACCTCCAGCACCGCGGAGGTGGAGCCCGAGGCGCCCCAGACGGTGACGTACTGGGTGCCGGAGTATCCGCGGGACCTGCCGGCGACCGCCGCCTCGCGGAGCAGGTGCAGGCCGGTGTCCTCGCTCTCGATGTCGTCCGGCGGCACGGAGTGCGGGGCCCGGACGGCGTGTGCCGGACTGCCCGCCACCATTCCCAGCAGCATGACAGCGGCCAGGATGACCGTGGCGGGCAGCCGGATCACGGAGAGGGAGAGAGGGTCGGCGCCGCCGACCCGCCATAGGGCGCGGTGTTCCTGTGCTGGTTGGCGAACATGTCGACCGGCGGCACGACACGCGGGTTGGGGTCGGCCCCGCCTACGACGAACAAGGTCCCGATCGCCACGGCCGCCGAGGCGACGCCCACCGCGACGTATCCCGCTCTCCGCGCGCGGCGAGGGGTCCCGGCACGGCCCCGGGGCCGGTTGTCGGGGGGAGCGACGCTGTGCATGCTCGGAATGGGTGCGCCGCCGAAGGTGCGTGAGGCCGGAAAGGGGCGCTCACGCGGCGGCAACGGGCCGCCGGGCTCCGCCATCCGCAGCAGGGACATCGTCAGGTCGGCGGGCATCGCGGGACCGTCGAGGGACCGCAACCGGCTCTTCAGCGCGCGCATGGCGTCGACCTCGGCCCTGCAGGGGGCGCAGAAGGTCAGGTGCGACAGGGCGCGGTCGCGCTCGTGGTGATTCAGCTCACCGTCGACCAATGCTGAAACGCGTTCTCCAAGGTGACTCATGCGCACTCCTTGCCAAGTGGCTCGTCGTGACATTCGTCATGACTGTGGTTTCTCATGCGAATTCCTCCCCGTGGGTAACGCTCGGGGGGAATTGATCGTTCCGCGGCGCGCGGTGCTCCAGCGCCTCACGCAGCTGCGCCCGCCCACGGTGGATCCGGCTGCGGACGGTGCCGAGCTTCACGCCCAGCGTCGCCGCGATCTCCTCGTAGGACAGCCCCTCGATGTCACACAGGACGACGGCCGCCCGGAACTCGGGCGCGAGCGCGTCGAGTGCCGCCTGGATGTCGGGCTCCAGATGGGTGTCGTCGTACACCTGTGCGGGAGAGGGCTCGCGCCCGCGCAACCGCTCGGCGGCGTCGTCGGCGAGCCCCTCGAACCTGATGCGCTGCTTGCGCCGCGCCATGTCGAGGAACAGGTTGGTGGTGATGCGGTGCAGCCAGCCCTCGAAAGTGCCTGGCGTGTAGTTCGACAAAGACCTGAAGACCCGGACGAAGACCTCCTGTGTGAGATCTTCCGCATCGTGCACGTTGCCGGTCAGCCGATAGGCCAGCCGGTATACGCGCGCCGAGTGCGTCCGGACCACCTCCTCCCATGTAGGAGGTGTCCAATCAGACACGGGAGCTTCGGCCTGGTGGTCGGACTCCTCCACCAGCACTCCTCTCTCCGGGACCACCGCTATCGCCATAGTGCCTGGTTTCGTCCCTTCGTGCGCACTGACTACCTTCAGGACCGGCAAAGGCCGCTTAAACCGTGCAACGCACCGGGGGTGACATGAGTTCCCGATCGGGCCTGCCTCCCTTAGGCTGCGACCCAGCGCCTATATGACTGTGTACGGAGAAAGCGGGAGGAGAGGCCGATGGCAGAGACGCCGACAAGTCCGTTGGAGGCCACTCTGGCCTATGCCGACGAGTTCCACAGGGAGGACGACATCCTGCGTGCCGCGCGCATGCGCGGCGCGGAGGTGGGGGCGCCCCCGATCCTGCCCGGCGGCGGCGCCGCTCTCTGCTTTCTCGCCACCGCCATCAACGCCCGCGCCGTCGTGGAGATCGGCACCGGCTGCGGTGTGTCGGGGCTGTGGCTGCTCCGCGGCATGCGCCAGGACGGCACGCTCACCAGCGTGGACGTGGAACCGGAGCACCAGCGGCTGGCCCGGCAGAGCTTCGCCCAGGCCGGATTCTCCGGCGGCCGGATCCGCCTGATCACCGGCCGCGCCCTCGACGTGCTCCCCCGCCTCTCCGACGGCGGCTACGACCTGGTCTTCTGCGACGGCGCCATGCACGAGTACGCCGACTACCTGGCCGAGTCCGTCCGGCTGCTGCGGGTCGGCGGCATCGTCGTCTTCGACAACGCCCTCTGGGGCAACAGGGTGGCCGACCCCGTGCAGCGAGACCCCGACACGGTCGCCATCAGGGAGCTGGGCAAGCTGGTCCGCTCCGACGAGCGGCTCCGCCCGCTGATGATGCCCCTGGGAGACGGGATCCTGGCGGCCGTCAAGCTCGCCGACTGACACCGTCCGCGACACGCCCCAGAATTGGGCAATGCCGTTCACACGGGTCCGGCAAGCGATCTCCAGGATCCCGAAAGAGGCGGATCGATCCCCCATCGGCCGGAAACGATGCTGGCAAGGCCCATAACGCGGGCCTTTTCCATGATCATCGATACACAGGGGTGAACCATGACGGTTGCCGCCAAACTAGACAAGCTGCTCGACAAGGAGTATGAGGGGGCCGACCTCAGCGCGCTTCCCAACGCCCCGGTCAGCGCGCTCTCCGGAGTCAGCGAGAGCGACGCCAAGGATCTGGCCAAGGCGTTCGGCATCAAGACCATCGGCGATCTCGGCCGCAACAAGCACTTCCGGGCAGCGGAGGCCATCGTCAGCCTCTCCGAGGCGAACCGGTAGCGAAGCGCGGGCGGCGGCCCGCGCACCGGGCAGGCGCCAGGCTCGCGGGCCTGGCGCCGGCCACTACCCCCTGGTCACCGCTCCTGCCCTGGTCACCGCCCCTTGGTCACCGTCGTGGAGCCCCGACAGCCACTCCAGCAGCAGGCGCACGCCGTACCCGGTGGCCCCCTTGCTGAAAACGCCCTCGTCCGCCCCGCTGCGGCCGACGCCCGCGATGTCCAGGTGCGCCCACGGCCGTCCGCCGGTGAACTCGCGCAGGAACAGCGCCGCGGTGACGGAGCCGGCGCCGTAGGTCGATCCGGCCTCGATGTTGGCCAGGTCGGCCACGGACGAGTTGAGCGCGGGGACGTAGTCCTCGATCAGAGGCATCCGCCAGAGCCGTTCCCCGCTGCCCTCTCCCGCCCCGATCAGCGCGCCGGCCAGCTCGTCGTCGGAGGCGAAGACCGCGCCGAGATCCTTGCCCAGGGCGATGCCGATCGCCCCGGTCAGCGTGGCGATGTCGACCATGACGTCCGGGTTCAGCTCCGCGTCGGCGTAGGCCAGCGCGTCGGCCAGGACCAGGCGCCCCTCGGCGTCGGTGTTGAGCACCTCCACCGTCCGGCCGCCGTACTGCGTGATCACGTCGGAGGGGCGCTGGGCCGTGCCGGAGAAGGCGTTCTCGGCGGCGGCGACCAGGCCGGTGACCCGCACCCGCACGCCGAGCGCGGCCAGCGCGCCCAGGACCGCGATGACGACGGCTCCGCCGGCCATGTCGGTCTTCATGAACACCATGTTGCTCGTCGGCTTGAGCGAGATGCCGCCGGTGTCGTACGTGATGCCCTTGCCGACCAGGACCACGTGGCCGGTCGCGCCCTCGGGCTCGTAGGAGAGCTGGATCAGCCGGGGCGGGTTCACCGACCCCTGCCCGACGGCGAGGAGGCCGCCGAATCCGCCGGACCGCAGCTCCCGCTCGTCCCACACCCGCACCGCGACGCCCCGCTCGGCGGCGCGCTCGGCGAGCCAGGCGGGGGACTTCACCGAGGAGGGGGTGTTGGCCAGGTCCCTGGCGAGCGCGACGGCCCCGGCGATCACCTCGGCCCCGGCGACCTCCGCCTCGACCCCGTCACCGACGAACTCGAGCGTCGCGGGGGAGGACTTCGCCTCGCCGACCCGGAAGGTGTACGTGGCCAGCAGCGCGCCCTCCACGAACGCGGCCACCGGCCCGCTCGGGAGCACGATCCTGATGGCGTCCCTGCCCTTGCCGCGCCGCGCCACCGCCGCGCCCGCCTTGCGCAGGGCGGTCGCCGAGCCGTCGCCGACCCCGTAGAGGAGCACCCGGCCGACGGCGTCGCCGTTCGCGACGGGAACCTCGACGATCTCCCCCGCCTCGCCCTTGGCCTTGTGGTGGGCGAGCAGCGCCGCCGCGGGCACCGGCAGCTCGATCTCGGGCGCGAGGTCCGCGGCGAAGGGGACGGCCAGCAGCTCGGCGTCACCGGGGAGCGCGGCCCCGGCATCCTCCCCGGCGGTGGACTCCGCGCCCCCGGGGGACGCGGCGGAGAGCCCCCGCGCGTAGGGGACGCGAGGCAGGAGCAGATGGGGAGAGATGGGCATAAGGGTAACTCCAGTCATCAGGCCCGGCATGGGAAGAACACCGGGGAGAACACCGCGGCCCTGGCGCGAGCCACCGTGAGGCGGTCCGACGGCCAGGGCCGTGTTCATCGTCGATCGCGCGGGCCATCGCAGGTGTCATGCTCCCCGAGCAAGCTCAAAATAGGGCCCGGCTCCACCACTTCTGTCTTAGATGGGGATCAACCGACGATTTTCTTCAATTCCTCGCCGAGGGCGCTTGCCTCGTCCGCCGAGAGCTCGACGACAAGACGGCCGCCACCCTCCAGAGGAACCCGCATGACGATCCCCCTGCCTTCCTTGACGACCTCCAGCGGACCATCACCGGTCCTCGGCTTCATAGCCGCCATGCGTGTATCCCTTCCTGCTTCGGGCTCCGGATCTCCGTCTGACCCGAGGGTGGCCGACGCATTCACGTCTTCTGTGATGTCCTATTATCCCGCCTCCGCACGGAGAATGGGAACGATCAGTCTTAGCGTCGGCTCATCCGGCGATCAAGACCGTTGTCCGAGACCCCTCAGACGACCAAACTTGTCCTCGTGAACGCCCGCGCCGCACTGTTCGATCTGTACGGGGACCACCTCAGATCCCGAGGCGGTCGCGCGTCCGTGGCCGCCCTCGTCCGTCTGCTCGCCCCGCTGGACATCGCGGCCCCCGCCGTGCGCACCGCCGTCTCGCGGATGGTGCGGCAGGGCTGGCTCGCGCCGGCCCGGCTGCCCAGGGGGCCCGGTTACGAGGTCACCCCCAAGTGCGTGCACCGCCTCGACGAGGCCGCGCTGAGAATTTACCGAGTCGGAACGATCACGTGGAACGGCCGGTGGCACATCCTCGTGGTGGAACCCGTACGCGAGCGGTCCAAGCGGGAGCGCCTGCGCTCCGATCTGGCCTTCATCGGGTACGCCCCCCTGTCGGAGACGACCTGGATCGGGCCTCGGCCCTCCCCCGAGCTCGACGCGATCCTCGAGGGCGAGGGCATCGGCGCCGACCGGTTCGACGCGGTGCTCGACGGTGACCCCGCGGCGCTGGTGGCCAGGACATGGGACCTGGACGGCATCGGGGCCGCCTACGAGGAGTGGATGGCCCAGGCGAGGGACCTGGTCGGCAAGCTGCCCGACAACGCGAGCGGCGACCAGGTGTTCGCCACCCGGAGCAGGCTGCTGCACGGCTGGCGCAACTTCCTGTTCCGCGATCCCGGGCTCCCCGCCGAGCTCCTGCCCCGGGGCTGGCCGGGCGAGAAGGCCAGGATCTACTTCGAGCACGAGGCCGGGCGGCTGCTCCCGGCCGCCGCCGCCTTCGTCGACCGCCACCTCGCCGAGGCGTAGCGGAGGTCGTCGTCCGTGACAAGAGCGAGGTCCCGGCGCCGGCGCCGTACAGACAGGGGGCTCGGTGGGCCCTCGGGCGGGGCCGGGACCTCCGGAAGGAGCATCCGTTGAACGACGTCCTCTACTCCGTCGACAATGCCGTCGCCACCGTTGTCGTCAACCGGCCGGAGGCGATGAACTCGCTGACGGTCCGGGCCAAGACCGCCCTGCTGGAGGCGCTGACCGCGGCGGCGCGGACGCCCTCCGTACGGGCGGTGCTCCTGACCGGGTCGGGACGGGCGTTCTGCGCCGGGCAGGACCTGGCGGAACACGCCGTGAACCTGGAGGCGGGGCGGGGACTGAACGAGACCGTACGCGCGCACTACAACCCGATCATCCGAATGATCACCGAGATGGACAAGCCCGTCGTCGCGGCGGTGAACGGCGTCGCCGCGGGCGCGGGCGCCTCCCTGGCCTTCGCGTGCGACCTGCGGATCGCGTCGGAGAGGGCCAGGTTCGCGATGGCCTTCTCGGGGATCGCCCTGGCCCCCGACTCGGGCGCCTCCTGGACCCTCCAGCGCCTGGTCGGCGCGGCCCGCGCGGCCGAGCTCCTGCTGCTCGGCGAGCCCCTGGGCGCGGACCGGGCGCTCGAACTCGGGATCGTCTCGCGGGTCGTCCCCGCCGACGAGCTGGACACCGAGGCCCGCGCTCTGGCCGTACGGCTGGCGCAGGGGCCCACGAGCGCCTACGCGGCCACCAAGCGCGCCCTGCGGTTCGCCGCGACCGGCTCCCTGGCCGAGGCCCTGGAGCTCGAAGCCGACCTTCAGGACGCCTGTGTCGAAACCAACGACCATCTGAACGCGACCCGCGCCTTCCTCGCCAAGGAGCGCCCCGTCTTCGAGGGCCACTGACTTCGAGGGGGCGCCGCTCTGAGAAGCGTGGATCCACGGTCGTCGGCTTCGGGGCCGGCGGCTTCGTCAATGGCCCGGTCGGCGGCTTCCGGAAGCCGCTCGCGAGGGAGGGACGTCAGGCCCGGCGTGTCCAGCAGTCGGCCAGGTGATCGTTGACCAGGCCGATGGCCTGCATCAGCGCGTAGGCGGTGGTCGGGCCGATGAAACGGAAGCCGCGCGTCTTGAGCTCCTTGGCCAGGGCCTTGGAGCCGGGGGTCTGGGCGGGCACGTCCCCCGGGGTCTTCGGGACGGGCGCGCCGGGGTCGGCGTGGTTCCAGATGAGGTCGGACAGGTCGACGCCGAGCGCGGCACGCGCGTTGGCGATCGTCGCCTCGATCTTGGCCCGGTTGCGGACGATGCCCGCGTCGCCGAGCAGGCGGACGACGTCCTCGTCCCCGAACGCGGCCACGGCCGGGATGGAGAACCCCGCGAAGGCCGTCCGGAAGTTCTCCCGCTTGCGCAGGATGGTGATCCACGACAGGCCGGACTGGAACGACTCCAGCGCGATCCGCTCGAACACGCGGTCGTCACCGGTGACCGGACGGCCCCACTCCTCGTCGTGGTAGGCGATGTAGTCGGGGGCCGAGGTCCCCCAGCCGCAGCGCACGGGCTCCACGGGGGCCGCGGGGGCCGCGCCTCGTGAGATCTCGGTCACCGGGGGTCCTCCGTCTCCTGCCGCTCCCCCGTACGGAGGCCGACGGAACCCGGAGACGACTCCTTGGAGTCCGAGGTCCCGGACGAGGCCCCGGACGAGGAGGGCGAATCCGGCGCCTGGGGCGGCTCGGACGGCCTGGCGAACGGCGACACGCCGGACGACTCGGACGCCTTGGCGGCCTGAGGACGCTCGTCCGGCCCGGAGGGCTCGTCGGCCCTCTCGGGCTCGGGCTCGGCCCGCGACCCGCCGGAGAGCTCCTCGGACGCCCCGAACCCGCCCCTGCCGGAAGCTCCGGGCAGCGTCTCGCGCTCGGTGCCGGAAACGGCCGGCGACCCGTTGGACAGCTCCTCGGACGCTCCGAACCCGTCCTTGACGGGAAGCTCGTACGGCGCCTCGGGGCCGCGCTGAGGGCTCTGGGTGCCGGAGGTGAGCTCGTGGCGGGCCTGGAGCCTGCCGGCGAGCAGCTCCGACACCCGCTGTTCCAGCACGGCGATCCTGGTGTCGCGCTCGCTCAGGGCCCCGGCGACCCGGTTCAGCGTCTCGTCCACGCTCTGCGTGTTGTATCCGACGAGGCTCACCGGGAGCTGAAGGGCCATGAAGTCGACCGCGCCGAGCTGGCCCGCCTGGGGCAGGTTCAGCGGGGGCACGTCGGGGGCGAACTCACTCAGCTCCCCTCCCCGGCCCATGGCGACCACCGTGACACCGGCGATGACGGCTACGGCAGCGAGAGCTAATACGACCAGCACATACGAATCGTGCCACATCTCCGCTGACCTAGGATCGGATCAAGACGTCCTCCCCCGGCTCGGAAGCCGGGGATTGCAGCGCCCGGCCCTCCGGCCGGGCCTGTCGGATCGCGGTTCACGGGCCGGGTGACGCCGAACCCGCCCCGCGCAGACACGGCACACCACGCCGCGTTCGGAGAAACATGTCCCACCTGTTCATCGCGGAACGCCCCGCCCCCGCCGGGCGGGCCCCACGCGACGAGAGACGCCTCCCCTCCGCTCCGAGGGGCGGGGCGTCCGCCCGTGGTGTCCGGTGACGGCCTTCGTCGTGCTCCGTCCCGGCGACCGGGGCGAACCCGGCTGGGTCGAGGCTCGTTCAGTCGGGGAGGTCGAGGAACTCGTCCGTGCCGGGCACACCGTGGCCGTCACCCCCGCCCGCCTGGCCGCCGGCGCCTCCCTCACCCCGCCCGAGAACGGCGGGGACCGTGGGGACGGCGGAGCCGCCGCGAAGGAGAGGGACGCCGAGGCCGCGGAGCTCACCGCGGCCTCGATCTGCGCCTGGGCCGGTGCCCGCGTCTTCCGTACGGACCGCGCCGAACAGGTGCGGCTCGCGGTCGAGATGACCGACGCCCTCGCCGGGCGGCGCCCTCCCGCGCTAACCCGCCGTGGCCTCGCCTAGCTCCTCCGCGCTCGGCTCCAGGTGTCTGGTCGACTTCTCCAGCAGCCGGAACGCCTCGTCGACCGTGGTGGTCCAGGAGATGGCGTCGAAGACGTTCGGACGGGTGAAGCCCGCCTCGTCCATGCCCTCGACCAGCTCCCGCAGCGGCGCGTAGATCCCCCAGGGGTCGAGGACCACCAGCGGCTTGTCGTGCAGGCCCAGCGTGCGGGACGTCCAGATCTCGAACAATTCCTCCAGCGTCCCGATGCCGCCGGGCAGCACCAGGAAGGCGTCGGAGCGGGCGTCCATGATCCCCTTGCGCTCGCGCATGTCGGTGGTGACCACCAGCTCGTCGGCTCCCTCGTCCGCGAGCTCGATGTCCACCAGCGACTGGGGGATCACCCCGACGGTGCGGGCGCCACCCGCGCGGGCCGCTCGGGCCACGGCTCCCATGCAGGAGACCCTGGCCCCACCGCTCACCAAGGCGTGTCCGCGCCTGGCGAGCTCGGTGCCGACCTGCTCCGCCAGTTCCAGATACTTCTTATCGATCTTCTGACTCGATGCGAGGAATACACAAATGAACACGCACTGACCCTATTCGGCATCACCGACCGTGGTCATGGCCGCCTTCCGCTCGTCCTCTCGCCGATCGCCCCTGTTGTTGTCGGCCTCCACGATGATCCGGACCGCCTCGTCCACGTCATCGGTGACGTGGATGAGATCCACGTCCGCCGGAGAGATCTTGCCCGTTCCCACGAGGGTGTTCTTGATCCAGTCGAGCAGGCCTCCCCAGAACTCCGTCCCCATCAGCACCACGGGGAAGGAGGTGACCTTCCGGGTCTGGACCAGGGTGAGCGCCTCGAAGAGCTCGTCCATGGTGCCGAAACCGCCGGGCAGCGTGACGAAGCCGCAGGAGTACTTCACGAACATGGTCTTGCGGACGAAGAAGTAGCGGAACTCGATGCCGAGGTCGACGTACTCGTTCATGCTCTGCTCGAAGGGCAGCTCGATGCCCAGGCCCACCGAGGTGCCGTCGGCCTCCACGGCCCCCCTGTTGGCGGCCTCCATGCAGCCGGGGCCGCCGCCGGTGATCACGGCGTAGCCCGCCTCGGACAGCTTCCGGCCCAGCTCGACCCCCATCTCGTACTCGGGGCTGTCCACGGGGGTGCGCGCGGATCCGAAGACGGTCACCGCCTGGGGCAGCTCGGCGAGCTGGCCGAAGCCCTCCACGAACTCGGCCTGGATGCGCAGCACCCTCCACGGGTCCATGTGCAACCAGTCGGCCGGACCCCTGCGATCAAGAAGCCGCTGGTCGTGGGTGGATTCGGAGACGAGGTCGCCGCGGACCACGGCGGGTCCCTGGCGACGTTCCGGGCGTGTTTTCTTCATGCGGGTCACCGTAGCGCCGTCCCAGAAAAATCTTGAAAAATCTCCATGAAAACATGGAACCGGATTTTGAACAGGGCGCGTCTAACTGCCGAGGGTGCTGCTCGGGACTGAAAGTGGCTTTCCCCGCCAAATGGCCGGCGAGGAAAGCCACTTTCATTTGTACCGGCCCCTCCCGGCTCCCGCCGGCGGCGCCCCGCTCCATACCGGCCCGCGGCGCCTTTCAGGACAGCCAGCCGAGCATTCCGCGCTCGCAGTCGGCGATCTTCTTCAACGAGACGAACTCGTCCTTCTGGTGCGCCAGATTCGGATCTCCGGGACCGTAGTTGACCGCGGGCACGCCGAGGCCGGAGAAGAGCGAGACGTCGGTCCAGCCGAGTTTGGCCCGCGGCGTGCCGCCGACGGCCTCGACGAAGGCCGACGCCGTCGGATGGGTCAGGCCGGGTCGCGCGGCGGCCGCGGCGTCGGTGAAGCGGACCTCGTAGCCCTCGAACACCTCGCTCACGTGGGCGCGCGCGTCGTCCAGCGACAGGTCGGGGGCGAAGCGGTAGTTCACGGTCACCACGCACTCGTCCGGGATCACGTTGCCCGCGACGCCACCGCCGATGCCGACCGCGTTCAGACCTTCGTGGTACTCCAGCCCGTCCACGACGGGAAGCCTGGCCTCGTAGGCGTTCAGGATCGCGAGCACCGGCTGGGCGCCGTGGATCGCGTTGACCCCGAACCAGGACCTGGCGCTGTGCGACCGCTTGCCCCGGACGACGACCTGGGCCCGGAGCGTGCCCTGGCAGCCGCCCTCGATCACGCCGTCGGTGGGCTCCATCAGCACGGCGAAGTCACCCGCGAGCCATTCCGGATGCCTGCGGCTGAGCCGGAGCAGTCCGTTGCGCTCGGAATCGATCTCCTCGCAGTCGTAGAAGACGTAGGTCACGTCCCTGCTGGGCTCGGAGAGGGCGGCCGCCAGTTTCAGGGCGACCGCGACACCGGCCTTCATGTCCGAGGTGCCGCAGCCGTACAGCCTGTCGCCCTCGACGCGGCTGGGCAGGTTGCCGACGACGGGGACGGTGTCGAGGTGTCCGGCGATCACCACCCGCTCGCCGCGGCCCAGGTGGGTGCGGGCCACGATCGACTCACCGTCGCGCTCGACGGTCAGGTGCCCGAGCGGCCGCAGCGCCTCCTCCACGGCGTCGGCCAGGGCCTTCTCGCCGCCGCTGACCGACTCGACGTCCACGATCCGGGCCGTGAGCTCCCCGGCGTCCTGTGTGAGGTCCAGACGTGTACTCATGCTCGCGACCCTAGTGCCCGTACGTGTTCCGGCCCGGTTCGCCCCTCGCGGAAAGCCGTCGCGCCCGTGCCGGATCCGGCCTGTCCCGGCCCCGCTCGCGTCGTCGCGAAATCCGGCAGGCCCGCCTGAGAAGTCCGGCAGGCCTCGGCCTCGCCGTCCCCGTCCGTTCGGTCCGGGGCCTGCCCGTACCGCCGGCGGGAGCCGGCCCGCCCCGGCCCCCGGCCCTACCCGTGCAGGATGCGGTCGAGTTCGGCCCTGCCGGGCCTGTGGCCCTCCCGCAGGCGTTCGAGCACCAGGACGCAGCGCAGGCCGAAGGTGCCGCCGGGAAAGTCGCGCCACCGGGTGCCTCCGGCCGCCACGCACCAGTCGGGGACGCGCCCGCGCTCCAGTTCCTCGCCCGTCCGCGCGTCGACGACGGGGGTCGAGCCCGCCAGGACCGTCCCGGCGCCGACCACGGCGCCCCGGCCCACGCGGGCCCCGTCGGCGATCACGGCCCGGCCGCCGATCAGCGCGCCGTCCTCGACGATCGCGGGCACCGTCCTCGGCGGCTCCCCGGTGGCGCGGTGATCCTCCGCTCCCTCCCGGCCACCGGTCTCCCCGACGCCGACTCCCCCGGACAGGTGGACGTTCCTGCCGATCTGGGCGCACGGGCCGATCGAGGCCCACGCGCCCACCGTGCTGCCCTCGTCCACGTGGGCGCCGATGTCGACGAACGAGGGCATCAGCACGACACCCGGCGCCAGGTAGGAGCCCCAGCGGGCGATCGCCCCCGGCACGACGCGCACCCCCTCGACGGAGGCCTTCAGCGGGACGCGGTCGCGGTGGTGGAAGTCGCCCACCTGGGACCTGGCCAGGCCGAGCACCCGGAACGCGAGCATGACGGCCCGCCGGGCGCGCTCGTCCACGACCACCTCGCCGGTACGGGAGACCTCGGCCACCCGGGCCTTGCCGCTGTCGAGCATGTCCACCGCGCTCACGACGACGGCGCGGGCCTCGGTGTCGGCGGGGCCCAGCTCGGCCCTGCGCCACCACAGCTCGTCGACGGCCGCCGGCAGCGGGCCGGCATCGCTCTGGATCATGGCCCGGAGCCTATGTTCACGGCCTTCTACCAGACCGCGCAATCGCTGGGGACCTGTAGGTTCTTGACCGTGCGACGGCGCTTCTCAAAAGGGGTCATCGCGATCATCGCGATCGTGACCGTGCTCGCGGTGGCCATCACCGTGGGTCTCTTCAGCCTGCTCGGGAAGGTGACACCGCTCGTCGACCTCGGTGAGGGATGCAAGATCACGACACCGGAGGGCTCGCTGGACCTGGACATCGAGCAGGCCAAGGTGGCGGCGGTCATCGCGGCCGTGGCGGCCCGCAGGAAGCTGCCCGAGCGGGCGGTGGTGATCGCCTACGCCACCGGCATCCAGGAGTCCAAGCTGGAGAACCTCAGGGGCGGCGACCGCGATTCGGTCGGCGTGTTCCAGCAGCGCCCCTCGCAGGGGTGGGGCAGGCCCGAGCAGCTCATCGACCCCGTCTACGCGTCGGGGAAGTTCTTCGCCGCGCTGGTGAAGGTGAAGGGCTACCGGAA
The DNA here is from genome assembly GCF_051192615.1 of Streptosporangium sp. G11. Taxonomy (NCBI): domain Bacteria; kingdom Bacillati; phylum Actinomycetota; class Actinomycetes; order Streptosporangiales; family Streptosporangiaceae; genus Streptosporangium; species Streptosporangium sp. G11. Next base: position 249,407 of record NZ_JBPJUQ010000003.1, on the reverse strand, counting down.
GCTGCCGCTCCACGAGGCGGCCCAGGCGGTGCAGCGCTCGGCCGACGGCACGGCGTACGCCCAGCACGAGGACGACGGGAAGATCCTCGCCGCGGCGTTCACCGGGCGCGTCCCTAAGGCGGTGCACTGCTGGTTTCCCGCCCCGTCGGGCAAGACCCCGCTGCCCGACGCGCGCGGGGCGGAGCGCAGGCTCACCAGGGCGCTCGGCCCGGGGGAGACGTTCGAGGCCCCCTCGCGCAGGCGAGGCTGGCTGGTGGCCGGATGGTCGATCGCCCACGCCAAGACGTTCGGGCTGACCAGGATCCGCTACGACGGCCAGGCGTGGGTGTCCGCGAAGAGCCACGACGGCTGGAAGACCGACCCCGGATCCTCCGTCAAGAAGGTCGAGCTCTCCTAGCCGCCCTTCTTCTCGATCCTGATCGTCCCGGGGGCCAGGGGCTGGGCGTGGGAGGAGCTCCAGCGCTTGCCCTGGAGGCGTTCGAAGCTGAGCAGGCGGCCGTCGGCGGCCCGGTAGTCGGCGAAGTCGAGCAGGCCCCGCTCGGGCATCGAGGTGACGCCCTCCCCGCGGAAGGCCGCGGTGCCCCGGTCGACGGGGAAGAAGTCGACCCCCTCGACGCTCAGCGTGGCCTTGGCGGGGATCATGCCCTCGGTGGGCACCGGCGTCCACAGCAGCACCTCCAGATGCGGCGGATCACCGGCCGCCAGGCCGGCGCGCATCTGGATCGACAGCCACTGGTAGCGGCGGGTGCCGTCGTCGAGGAGATATTCGGTCCACTGGTTGCCCTGCCACGACAGGTACAGGGCGCCGAGGACGCGGCTGCGGACCCCCTGGCAGTCGATCGTGTCGCCGACCTTGATCGTGCGGGGGTCGGGGTAGTCGATGCCGACATGGCCCGTGGACGGTTGGGCCGGCGACCGCGCAGCCTCAACCGAGGGGAGGGGGGTCTCGCCGGAACGCTCGGACTCGTCGGCCTCCCTGTCCTGACGCGTCGTCGCGAAGAACGCGACGAGCAACAGGACGAGCGTGGCCACGCTCAATCCGAGTATCACGGCGACCTCGGGGGTCATGCCGCGCGATCCTACTGGAGGCGGCGCACCGCCGCACTGATGCGTTCGTCGCCGGCCGTCACGGCGATCCTGATGTGCCGCTCGCCCGCGCTCCCGTAGAAGTCACCGGGCGCGACCAGGATCCCCCGCTCGGCCAGCGCGCGGACCTGGTCCCAGCAGCCCGCCCCGTTGGAGGCCCACAAATACAGGCCCGCGGTGGAGTGCTCGATCTTCCAGCCGGCCGTCTCCAGGGCGGGACGGAGCACCGCGCGGCGGGCGGCGTAGCGGGCCCGCTGCTCCTCGGCGTGCTCGTCGTCGTCCAGGGCCACGGCCATCGCCGCCTGGACCGGCGCGGGCATGATCATGCCGGCGTGCTTGCGGATCTCCAGCAGCCGCTTGACCAGCGCGGGGTCGCCCGCGACGAACCCGGCCCGGTAACCGGCCAGGTTGGAGCGCTTGGACAGCGAGTGCACCGCGAGCAGGCCCTCGTGCGAGCCGCCGCAGACGTCCGGGTGCAGGATCGAGACCGGCCGTTCCTCCCAGCCCAGCTCGATGTAGCACTCGTCGGAGGCCACGACCGCGCCGTGCTCGCGCGCCCACGCGACGACCTTGCGCAGGTGCTCGGCGGGCAGGACCCTGCCGGTCGGGTTGGACGGGGAGTTCACCCAGACCAGCGGCACCTGCTCGGGCCCGAGCGCGAGCAGCCCGTCGGTGGCGTACGGCTCCGCGCCCGCGAGGCGCGCGCCCACGTCGTAGGTGGGGTAGGCCAGCTCGGGGAGGATCACCCGCTGCCCGGGACCGATGCCGAGCAGCGTCGGCAACCAGGCCACGAACTCCTTGGAACCGATCAGCGGCAGCACGTTCGCCTGGTCGAGGATCACGCCGTGCCTGCGTCGCAGCCACCCGGCGGCGGCCGAGCGGAGGCGCTCGGTGCCGTACGTCAGCGGGTATCCGGGGCTGTCGGAGGCGTCCGCGAGGGCCTGCCGCACGACGGCGGGCACCGGGTCGACGGGGGTGCCCACCGACAGGTCGACGATCCCGTCGGAGTGCGAGGCCGCCAGCTCCTTCAGCGGCGTGAGCCGGTCCCACGGAAAGTCCGGCAGGGCCCTCATCGGAGCCTCGCCGGGACGCTCTGGGCCTCCGACCGGGCGGAAATGGCGTTCATGGTGATCAGCCGTCGTCTTTCGCTGGGCGGGTCTGCCGATGACGATATGGGGGAACGGCCGTCTCGGCCGCTCCCCCGGTCACCGGTTTCTAGTGGCTCTCGGCCTGCGGAGGCAGGGCCGAGACGACCGGGTGGTCCTTCTCGATCTTGCCGACCTTGGAGGCGCCGCCGGGCGATCCCAGGTCCTCGAAGAAGTCCACGTTCGCCTTGTAGAAGTCTTTCCACTGCTCGGGCAGGTCGTCCTCGTAGAAGATGGCCTCCACCGGACAGACGGGTTCGCACGCGCCACAGTCGACGCATTCATCGGGGTGGATGTAGAGCATCCGCTCACCCTCGTAGATGCAATCGACGGGGCACTCCTCGATGCACGCCTTGTCCAGGACGTCCACACAAGGCTGCGCGATGACGTAGGTCACCTCGGGCTCCTTCTTCTTTACGCACCTAGGCACGACTTCGACCGCGAGTTGCTAAGCCCTAGTATTGCCGTGCCCGCCATGTGCCTGAAACGGGAGGGGGCAAAAGCCCGATGGCCTTTGGTTTCAGCGCTCGCCTGAACATCACCATAACCCCTGCCGACGTGGGCAAAAGAGTCACCACTCGGAGACGGGTCCCAGAAGGATTCCGCGACGCGGTGGGTGAGCTGGAGTTCTGGCGCGACGGCGTGCTCGGTGTGCGCAGGCGAAACGGCACCCTGGTCGAGATCGACGAGGAGACGCTCGCCGCGGCGAAGGTGGTTCCGGAGTCTCCGCGCCCGCGCGCGTGAGCCCGTTTCCTCCTCGGCTTTTCTCCCCGGCCTGTTCTCCCCTCGGCCTCCTCGACCTGTCCTCTCCTCGGCCCTCTTCGACCTGCTCTCTCCTCGACCTGCCCGCCGAGGCGGGTCTCCGCCCCCGCCCGCCCGCCGAGGCGGGTTTTCTCCTCGGCCCGCCCGCCGGGTAAGCCGGACGGGCGCCCCCGTACACGCGCGAGAGAGACGGCCGGGCGCCCGCCGGGTAAGCCGCTCGCCAAGACACGTGTAAGCCGTTCGTTAAGAAGGGTCGCGCCTGCTCGACCAGACGAATGACAGCGGAGAGTATTCCGTTCGTGACCATACGTACCAGCGCCGCAGCCGCCGTGATCCTCACGGCCACGATCGCCGGATGTGGCGCCCCGGCTCCTCAGAACGCCCAATTCCCGCCCCTCAACGCGCAGGCCGCCTCCCTGAAGGAGGGCTTCTCGACGATGGAGCGCCTCGTCGAGGCGGCCAGGAAGGAGGGGGCACTCACGGTGATCGCGCTGCCGCGCGACTGGGTGAACTACGGCGAGATCATCGACACCTTCTCCGAGGAGTACGGGATCAAGGTCCACCAGCTGGAGCCCGACGCCAACAGCGCCAGGGAGGTCGCGGCCGCGGCCGACCTCAAGCCGGACGTGTTCGACCTGAGCATGGACGTCGCGGCGGCCAAGACCTCCCTCTTCGCCCCCTACAGGGTCCAGACCTGGCAGGACATCCCCGACCGCCTGAAGGACCACAGGGGCTTCTGGTACGCCGGGTACGGCGGCTACATGTCCATCGGCTACGACCCGAGCAAGGTCGCGGCCCCCGTGTCCTTCTCCGACCTGCTCAAGCCGCGCCACAGCGTCTCGCTGCCCGGCGATCCCCGGGAGGTCTCCGCGGCCTTCAACGGGGTGATGGCCGTCTCCCTCAGGGGCGGCGAGGCCAGGGCCGAACGGGGCGTGGAGTTCTTCCACCGCCTCAAGAACGCGGGCAACCTCGCGACCACCCCGAAGGCGGCCTCGGTCCTCGTCGACTGGGACTACCACAACGCCGAGCGGGCCGCCGTCGACAAGGCGTGGAAGGTCACGATTCCCGGCGACGCCGTGCTCGGCGGGTACTACGTCCAGGCCATCAACAAGCAGGCACCGCACCCGGCCGCGGCCCGGCTCTGGCAGGAGTTCCTGTTCTCCGACAAGGGCCAGAACCTGTTCCTGAAGGGGTATGCCCGCCCGGCCAGGATGGAGGCCCTCCAGATGCGCGGCACCCTCGACCACGAGCTGGCCGCCAAGCTCCCCGCGACCAGCGCGAGGCCCGTGATCCTCTCCATCCCGGAGATCGACAGGGCCAGGGCCTACCTCCAGCGGGAGTGGGCCAAAAAGGTGAGATGAGCCTGGGGCTGATGAGACTGATATGTCGTGACTTCCCAGAGGCTCTAAAGTGTCTGGAGAGTACCGACAAGAGGCTTCGCGTCTCAGAATGTGAGCTGATCGTCTTGCGATACGACACCCCGAGCTTGATGAGGTGGAACGCTCGCGCCTATGACAGCAGCTTTGGGTACGTTTCAGCACATGGCGCCCCCCTGGTCGAGCTTCTCGACCCGCAACCCGGCGAGCGCATCGTGGATCTCGGCTGTGGCACGGGGGTGCTGACGGCCGAGATCACCTCCCGGGGCGCCCGCGTCCTGGGGATCGACGGATCACAGGCGATGATCGAGAAGGCCCTGGCGCAGCACCCGGGACTGGACTTCATCGTCGGTGACGGCCACACCTTCACGGTGGCCCAGCCCTACGACGCGGTCTTCTCCAACGCGGCCCTGCACTGGATGGGCCGGGAGCCGGACGCGGTGATCACCAGCGTCCGCGAGGCCCTCACGCCGGGCGGGCGGTTCGTGGCCGAGATGGGCGGCGCGGGCAACTGCGCCGCGCTGACGGCGGCGCTGTCCACCGCCTGGCGGGAGTACGGGCTGCGCGAGCCCGGCCTGCCGTGGTACTTCCCCACCCCCGCCGAATACGCCACACGGCTGGAGAAGGGCGGCTTCACCGTCCGCCTGCTGGAATACTTCGACCGGCCGACCCCGCTCGACGAGTGCCCCGGCGGGGCGGCCGACTGGGTGCGGATGTTCGCGGGTTCGCTGCTCAAGGAGGTGCCCGCGGAGATGGTCGACCCGCTGCTCCGCCGGGTGAACGAGCTGGCCGCCCCCGCTTTGCGGCGGGAGACCGGCTGGATGGCCGACTACGTGAGACTGCGGTTCGCGGCCGTACGCCGCTGAACCGGCCCAATACACCGGGGCGATTTGCCAGACTATGGTCTGTTCCATGAGTCTCGTTCCCCGGCCACATGGAGTGACTCGGGCGGCTTGAGGGGCTGGTGAAGGGAACGGATGAACTTCTGTCTGAGTGACCTCGTGCCGCCGCTGCGCTGGAGCGACGCGGCCACGATCCCACTTCTGCGCGAACAGCCCGACCTACCGGACGCTTGGTGGCGGAGCCTGCCGATGGCCCGCGTGCTCGCCGTGCTGGGTCCGGAGCGGCTGGCCGACATCCTCGCCTCGGTCGCCCTGAACCACTGGCCGGCCGCCGCCGTGGGTGACGTGCTCCCCGCCCTGCACGTCCTGGACCCGGACGAGGCGGACGAGCCCTACACGGCCATCGCCCTCGACCGCGCCGGGTCCTGGTCGGGCCTTCTCTCGCTGACCGGCCACGACCTGCGCGACCAGCCGTTCATCCAGCCGGTCCCGCTGCTGCACGCCCTCTTCACGGCGGTCTTCACCCGCCTGGCGGTCCCCGCCCACGCGGTCCGGCCCCCGGCGCACCCGGCCGGGGACTCCCGGGCGCTCGCGCCCTCCCCCGAGCCGGTGGCCTCTCTCGCGCCCGTCGCGGGCGGATCCGTGGCGGGCAAGTCCGCTGTGAGCGAGTCCATGGCGAGTGGATCCGTGGCGAGCAAGTCCGACGTGAGCGAGTCCGCCGGAGATCGCCCGGTGCCGGACGCCCCGCCCGTCGTGGCGGACCTCCACGCCGAGAGCGCTCCCGAGCCGGAGCCCGAGGCCCTCGCGGAGCCCATCGTCCTGCCGAAGCGCAAGGCCCTCGGGGAGCGTGACGCCCTGCCGGTGCCCGAGGCCCGCCGCACGGCGGAGGCGGGCGCCGGCTCCGAGGAGGCCCCCGGATCGCTCTTCCAGCCCGCCTTCGCGCGGAAGAACCGGTCGATGGGCGCCTTCGCGCGAGAAGACCGGTTCGCGACCGCCCCCGAGGAAGCTGAGGCCGTCGCCAAGGCCGCACCCACCGGAGCGGAGCCCGTCGCCAAGGCCGTACCCGCCGAGGTGGAGCCCGTCTCCGAGGCCGTACCCGCGGAGGCGGAGGCCCTCCCCGAGGCCAAGGCCGAGCCCGGGTCCGGGTCCGAGCCCGTCGCAGAGCCCCAGGACGCCCCCGGAAACGACCGCGAGGACGCCCCCGTACCCGCCGATGTCCCCCACGCGGAGGACACCCCCGAGCCGGTCGCGGAAAGCGACGAGAGCGGCGAAGGCGACGAGGACGGCGAAGGCGCGGAGGACGACGGGGCCGGGCGGCCGGTGAGGAAGAGCCTGCACGCGCTCGTGGACGGCGTCTTCGCCAACGTGGAGGACAAGCGCTGGGCGGTGGCGCAGAACAGGCTGTTCAGCGACACCCCGGCGACCGTGGAGGCGCTGGCCAAGCTCTTCGCGGTGTCTCCCGAGATCATCCACGACATCGAGACCGACCTGCGCCGGGAGCTCGACGAGTGGATCGCCTCCGACGAGGCCGCCCCGTACCGGGAGCACCTGGAGGAGGTGAAGGAGATCCTCGGCAAGGCCGCCCCCAGGGAGCGGCTGGTCAACGCGGCCGAATGGCACACCGGGGAGCTGCACTCCCTCGACGTGCCGGCCTGGCAGTTCGTGCTGGCCACCCTCCCCGGCTACCACCTGGTCGACGAGTGGCTGGTGGAGGGCGACATCACCGAGCTGCGCCACCGCACCCGCGACATGATCAGCGGTGCCAAGCCTCCGCTGACCATCAACAAGGCCCTCGACATGGTCTCCTCGCTGGGCATCCACCCCGAGGTGTCCAAGGAGTGGCTGGAGAACGTCCCGCAGCTCCGCATCCTCGGCGCGGGCGAGCGGCCTCCCCAGCGCTCGAACGGCGCCCCGTCCCTGACCGTGGAGAAGCCCGGCGGCGGGCCGGACGGCGGGGAGCCGGGACAGGAACCGAAGAAGGCGCCGTTCCGCCCGCTGAAGGACGTCTCGCTGACCAGGCGCTGCTTCCGGCAGCCGGACGGCCGCTGGTGGCTGCGAATCGACGTCACCCAGGATCACCTCGGAGGCGCCGAGTGCCCGCTGCCCAGCGGGTTCGCCGCCTACCTCGGGATGGCGCCCGGCGACGGCCGCACGGTCAGCAGCGCGGTCGGGGAGCTGGTCCTCAGCTGGCACGACAGGCCCGTGCTGGAGTCGCTCATGACGCTCCTGGAGGACGTGGGCGCCAAGGAGGGCAGCCATCTGTTCCTGACCCTGTCGGACGAGGGGGTCCTGCGGGCCAGGCACCTGCCGGCCGCGGGCGAGGAGGTGGAGACGACCGCGCGGGCGCTGCGGCTGGTCGGCTACACCGCGACGGGCGGCACCCCCGAGCAGGCCGGGCGGGTGATCGCCACCCGGGTCGGCATGACGGGATCCGTGGGCACCCCAGAGCTCCTCACCCGCCTGCGAGAACGCGGGGACCGCGATCTCCTGTCACTGTTGGCCTGACCCATGCCCCGCCTCGCCATCTCCCCGGACTTTCCCGTCGAACTCGGCGCCCTGGCCCAGCCGGTGCGCCGGGACGTCGTGGTCGCGGCGCGCAGGTTCCTGCAGAACGTCGCGGGCGCCCCGCACCCCGAGCGGGTCAGGGGGGCGAGGGACCCCCGGGTGGCCACCCTGAGGCTGGCCGACCGGCACCGGGGCGTCGTGGTCAAGCAGCGGGACGTCTACTGGCTGCTGACCGTGCTGCCGGACGCGGAGGCGTGGGCGTACGCGCAGCGCTACCGGTTCGGCGTCAACACGGCGCTGGGCGTGGTCGAGATGTGGGACGCCGAGGCGCTGGACCGGGTGCGGCCCGCGGTGCGCAGGGCGGCCGAGGCGTCCGCGACGCGGCTGTTCGCCGACATCTGCGACAGCGACCTGGCCGAGCTGGGGGTCGACGGCCGCTTCCTGCCGCTGGTCAGGCAGATCACCGACCAGCTCACCCTGGAGGCGCTCGAACCGCTGCTGCCCCCGACGCAGTACGAGCCGCTGGCGGCGCTCGCCAGGGGCGAGTCGATGGCCGGGGCCTGGCGGGAGCTGGAGAACTGCCGCGCCGTCGCCGCGGAACCCGGGCCGATCAATCCCGAGGACTTCGGCGCCGCGCTCCTGCGCAGCCCGGACCGCGCCGTCTTCACCGATCACCCGCGCGAGCTGAACCGCGTGCTCGACGCGCCCGGCTGGTGCGTGTTCCTGTACCCGCCGCAGCACCGGCTGGCGTACTGGGAGTCCTACCAGCAGCCGACGCTGGTCACCGGCGGCGCGGGGACCGGCAAGACGCTCGTCGCCCTGCACAGGGCCGCCTACCTGGCCAGGCGCGCGAGCGGGCAGATCCTGCTCGTCACCTTCTCCCAGGGGCTGAGCGCCGAGCTGGCGGCCAGGCTCGACCTGCTGATCGAGGACGAGGTGGTCCGCAAGCGGATCGAGGTCGGCAACGTGGACCGGCTGGCCCACCGCATCGTCGCCGAGGCCGAGGGGCGTCCGCCCTCCCTCGTCGGGGCCGCCGAGCTGACCGCGCTCTGGGAGGAGACGGAGACCGGCCACAGCCCGGCTTTCCTGCTGCGCGAGTGGGAGCAGGTGGTCCTGGCGCAGAACCTGCGGACCCTGGAGGAGTATCTGGAGGCTCCCCGCCGGGGCCGCAGCGTCGAGCTGGCGGACGAGCAGCGCATCTCCGTGTGGAAGGCCATCGAGCACGTCACCGAGCAGCTGCACGAGCGCGGCAAGCGGACCCTGCTGCAGCTGGCCTCCGAGGCGTCGGTGCTGCTCGGCCAGACGACGGGGGACCTGCTGGAGGAGATCGAGCCGGCGCGGGAGCCGTACCGGCACATCGTGGTGGACGAGGCGCAGGACCTGCACCCCGCGCAGTGGCGGCTGCTGCGGGCGGCGGTGCCGCACGCCCGCGACGACATGTTCATCGTGGGCGACCCGCACCAGCGAATCTTCGACACGCGGGTGACGCTCGGCGCCGTGGGGATCGACGCGATCCAGCAGCGCCTGCAGGTGTCGTACCGGCTCCCGCGGGAGATCCTGTCCTGGGGAGTCCGGTTGCGCGGAGGCGGTCCCGCCGACGGGCTCGTCAAGGGTGTGCAGGAGCTTTACGGCTTCAGGGGCACCCGGCACGGGCTCCGGCCGATGGTCCGCGCCTACGATTCACCGCAGGATGAGCTGACGGGTCTGGTGGCACAGGTGGGACAGTGGGTGAATGAGGGTGTGACGCCCGAGGAGATAGCGGTGGCCGCCAGGACCGCCGGCCTCGTGCGTGACGCACGGGCCGCTCTGCGTGATCTGGGGGTACGGGTGACGACGCTGCACGGTATGAAGGGGCTGGAGTTCCGGCGGGTCGCGGTGATCGGCGTGGGCGACGGAATCGTGCCCGACCCCGACTCCCTGACCCCGGTCGGCGAGGACCCCGCGGCCAGGGCGCACGACCTCCAGCGGGAGCGCGGCCTGCTCTACGTGGCCTGCACCCGGGCGAGGGAACTCCTCTACGTTTCTCATTACGGACGGGCGAGTCCCTTCCTTCCTACCTGACCACATAGTCTGAACTGCGGATATATTCCCCTTTGCCGGTTGGACCTCAATGAACCTCAGCCTGAGCGACATCGCGCCACCCTTGCGCTGGACCTCTCCCGGCCAGGTAGCGCCGATCGCGACCGACCCCCGCCTCCCAGAGGCGTGGTGGCAGGCGCTTCCGCTCGACACCGCCTGCTCGACCATCGGGACGTCCGAGGTCGCCGGTCGCCTGACCGACCTCGCCCTGGCGTGCTGGGGTCACCTGATGCTCGGTGACGTTCTCCCCCTGCTCAGGTTCGCCGACCCCGCCGCGAGCGTCCGCACGCCCGAAGGGCTCGGCCGCGAGGTGGTGCACAAGCTGTTCACCGGCGTGCTGGAGCGACTGCTCGAACCGGTCACCGAGGAGAGCGTCGCCAGGGTCCGTCCCTCCCGGCCCGACCGGCCGCTGCCCGAGCTGATCGACGAGGTCTTCGCCACGCTGGACGAGCGGCAGCGGGCCATCGCCAGGGACCGGCTGTACGCCTCCCAGCGGGCCACGCTCGACGACCTGGCCCAGCGGTTCTCGGTCACCAGGGAGCGCATCCGGCAGATCGAGCGCGACCTGCGCGACCACGTCGAGGCCTGGCTCGCCAAGGACGACGCGGCGCCGCTGATCGCCCACGTGTCGTGGCTGCGGGGCCGGCTGGGCTCCGCCGTGCCCGCCGACGACCTGGCCGCCGCCGTGCCGTGGCACCGCACCGACCTGACCACCCTGGGCATCCCCTCCTGGCGGTTCGTACGGACCCTGCTGACCGGCTACGAGCAGGTGGACGGCTGGCTGGTCGCCGGGGGGGCGGACGAGCTCAGGGAGAAGACCCGGCAGCTGTTCACCGACGGCCCGCGCCCGCTGGACGAGGCCGTGACGCTGGCCAGCCAACTCGGCATCCGCGAGGACGTGGCGGAGCGCTGGCTCATCGCGGTGCCCCAGCTGCGGGTGCTGGAGGACCACGTGGTCCCGTGGCCGCGCAGCGTCAACGACAAGGCCGAGGCCGTGCTCGCGGTGGCGGGCGGCCCGCTGACGCCCGAGGAGATCCAGGAACGCATCGGCGAGGACTACAGCCTCGTCGGCATCCGCAACCAGCTCACCGCCGACGACCGCTTCCTGCGGGTCGACAGGAACAAGTACGGGCTGTCGCGCTGGGGCGGCGAGCAGTACCTGGGCATCCGGGAGATGATCGTCCGGGAGATCGAGCGGTCCAACGGCGAGGCGTCGGTCAACACGATCGTCACCAACCTCACCGGACGCTACGACGTGAGCGAGAGCTCGGTCCGCGCGTACGCGGGCGGGCCCGGCTTCGAGCGCACGCAGCGCGGGTGGATCAGGGTGGCCGGAGCCGAGCAGGCCGACTACCAGCCGCGCCGGGACGTCTCGGAGACCCGGCGCTGCTTCCGCAGCCGCGACGGGCGCTGGTGGCACCGGGTGGACGTCAACGCCGAGCACCTGCGCGGCTCGGGCTCCCCGCTGCCGACCGGCTTCGCCGCGCACCTGGGCATGGCCCCCGGCGGCCAGCTGACCGCCTCCACCCCCTCGGGCGACGTGGTGATCAGCTGGCACAACCAGCCGACCATGGGTTCCATCCGCCCCGTCCTGATCGCCGCCAACGCCTCCGAGGGCGACCACGTCTTCCTGACGGTCTCCGACGGCGGCGAGCTGCTCACCCGCTACCTGCCCGCGGCCTCGCCGACCCTGCCCGCCCTGAACCGGGCGCTGCACCTGATCGGCTACACGGCGCCGGTGGCGTCGGAGGCCGAGGGCGTCCGCCTGATCGGTGCCCGCATCGGCCTGTCGGAGGGCTGCACCCGCGAAGAGGTGATCGCCCGCCTGCGTGACCGGGGCGACCGCGAGATCCTCGCCTTCCTCGAAGGCTGAGGCGTCGGAAAGCTGAGGCGTCGCACCCCGGGTCCGGACACCGCCGCGCCCGGGGCGGGCCCGGTCGCGCCCGTGTGCACTCGTACGCTGTGGGACCGGGCGCGGTTGCGTAGGCTCGACACATGCTGAGCCTGTATGACACGCGGAATCGCCGGGTCGAGCGGATCGTTCCCGAGGGGACGCGCTCCCTGCGGATGTACACCTGCGGCCCGACCGTCTACAGGTCGGCCCACGTGGGCAACCTCCGGTCGTACCTGCTGGCGGACCTGATCAGGCGGGTCAGCGAGCGGCAGCGGGTCCGGGTGGTGGCCTGCCGCAACATCACCGACGTCGGGCACCTGGTGGACGACACCGAGATCGACCCCTCGGGCGAGGACAAGGTGCTCGCCCAGGCCAGGGCCGAGGGGCGGAGCGTCCTGGAGGTCGCGCGGTTCTACGAGGACGCCTTCGTGGCGGACACGACCGCGCTGAACATCCGCCCGCCCGAGCACTCGCCCCGGGCGAGCGAGACGATCGACCTGATGATCGAGATGATCGCCAAGCTGATCGAGAAGGGGCACGCGTACGCGGTGCCCGACGGGTCGGTCTTCTTCGACGCCGCCTCCTTCCCGACGTACGGGGAGATCTCGGGCAACCGGCTCGACCAGCTGCGGCCGGGCCACCGGATCGAGGGCGTCGACCCGCGCAAGCGGTTCCACGCCGACTGGGCGCTGTGGAAGCCCTCGGACCAGGGGCTGACCTGGGAGACCCCGTGGGGCCGCGGCTTCCCCGGCTGGCACATCGAGTGCTCGGCCATGTCGCTGCGGTTCCTCGGCGAGCACATCGACCTGCACACCGGCGGGATCGACCTGCGCTTCCCGCACCACGAGGACGAGCGCGCCCAGTCCGACGCCACCGCCGGACACGAGGTGGTGCGGCACTGGGTCCACGGCGAGCACCTGCTCTTCGACGGGCGCAAGATGTCGAAGTCCACCGGCAACGTGGTCCTGCTCAAGGACGTGGCGGACGCGGGCCTCGACCCGCTGGCCGTGCGGCTGGCGTTGCTGGAGCACCGCCACCGCCAGCAGATGAACCTCACCTGGGACACCCTGCGGGCCGCCGACAAGACCCTGCGGCGCTGGCGCGGCCAGGTGGCCGAGTGGTCGGAGTCGCCCAGCGGCCCGATGCCCGCCGACCGGGTCGCCCGGATCGAGGCCGCCTTCGACGACGACCTCGACACCCCGCTGGCGCTGCGGCTCCTGCGCGAGCTGGAGCGCGACGGCTCGATCTCCCCCGGCTCCCGCTTCGAGGCGTTCCTGCACCTCGACCAGATCCTCGCCCTGGACCTCTCCCTCGACATCGGCAGGTCGGTCAGGCCGAGGAGCCTGCCCGAGGGCGCCGCCGAGCTGCTGGAGCGGCGCTCGCGGGCCCGCGACGCCAAGGACTGGGCCGCCTCCGACCGCCTCCGCGACGAGCTGGCCGGTCTCGGCGTGAAGGTCACCGACACCCCCGAGGGCCAGACCTGGTCCTGACGCCTCACCTCCGGCCGTCGCCGCCGGGAAAGGGTTTCCCGACCGGCGGAGCGGAATCCCCACCCCGCCGGGAGGGGAATCCGCCCCTGCGAAAAAGGGACGAACCCGTAATGTCGGTCGCGACCGATAGCGTCTTGATCATGAGTGAGATCGCCGTTGCCGTACGACCCGGCACGATCGCGGATTTGGACGGGATCGTCGCCTGCAGCTCCGCGCTGTTCGCCGAGGACGCCGGGGCCCGTGACCCCGCCCTCAACGTCAACTGGCCCGAAGAACACGGGCGGGCCCGCTTCGTGGACGCGCTGAGCGATCCGGGCCGCCTGGTGATGGTCGCCGAGGACGGCGGCCGGATCGTCGGCCACCTGACCGGCGCCCTGTCCGGCCCCACCGCGATGCGGCCGGTCACCGTGGCGACCCTGGGCAGCATGTACGTCGAGCCCTCCTACCGCGGCCGGAAGATCGGGGCCAGGCTGGTGGAGGAGTTCAGGAAGTGGGCCCGCCACCACGGCGCCCGGTACGCCGGTGTGACCGCCTACGCGAGCAACGAGGCGGCCGTCCGCTTCTACCGGACCAACGGCTTCGACGTGCAGTCCACGGTCCTGGAAACGGTGCTGTAGGGCCGGAAGGAACGCGCCAGGCCCGGGGAGGCGGCGGCACGGGAGGGTGCCGGCGAGCACGGGCGAGGGCGGTGATGGCGCGGTGGTGAATGAGGAGTGGGGGGCATAGGTGTTGAATTGCCGGGTGACAAACATCGCGCCCACCGGGACCCAGCACACCATCGCGGACGGCGGTTTCCAGGCCGTCATCACCGAGCTCGGCGCCGGCCTCAGGAGCCTCACCCTGGACGGCCGCCCGCTCGTGCTCGACTTCCCCGAGGACCAGTCCCCGCTCGGCGGGGCGGGGCTGCCGCTGCTTCCCTGGCCGAACAGGATCGAGGACGGCCGCTACACCTTCGACGGCGAGGACCGGCAGCTCGCGCTGAGCGAGCCCAAGACCGGCAACGCGATCCACGGCTTCTCCCGGTCGTTCCCCTGGCGGCTCCTCTCCCACGACGACGCCTCGATCCGGCTGGGACTGCGGCTGTTCCCCCAGCTCGGCTACCCGCACGTCCTCGACCTCTCCATCCGGTACGCGCTGGACGCCTCCGGCCTGGAGATCGAGGTGAGCGCGGAGAACGTCGGCGCCACCGACGCGCCGTACGGCTTCGGAGCCCACCCCTACCTGTCCCTCGGCGCCCTCTGCCCCCTTGACGACGCTCTCCTGCGGCTTCCCGCCGCCGAGTGGATCGCGGTGAACGAGCGGAAGATCCCCACCGGCCGCCAGGACGTCGAGGGCACCGAGTACGACTTCAGGACCGCCCGCCCGATCGGCGCGACGGAGCTCGACACCGCCTTCACCGGCCTGGAGCGCGGCGCCGACGGCCGGGTGCGGGTCACGCTGACCGGCACGAACGGGACCGGCGGAGTCGAGCTGTGGGCGGGCGAGGGGATCGAGTGGCTCCAGCTCTACACCGGTGACACCCTGCCGGAGGGCCACCGCCGCCAGGGGCTGGCGGTGGAGCCGATGACCTGCCCGCCGAACGCCTTCCGTACCGGCGAGGACGTCATCCGGCTGGCCCCCGGCGACCGCGCCGTCCACCACTGGGGAATCGGCCCGATCTGACCGGGGCCCCGGACGTGAAACCCGCGAGAAGGTCCCTCAGGAGAGTTCGGCGGGGCTGGTGAGGATGCCGTCCTCGTCGCTGTAGAGCCAGGCGCCCGGGGTGAAGACGACCTCGCCGAAGGTGACGGGCACGTCGAGCTCGCCGGTGCCCTCCTTGGCGCTCTTGGCCGGGTTGGAGCCGAGGGCCTTGACCCCCAGGTTCAGACCGGCGAGGGCGGCCGTGTCGCGGACGACGCCGTTGACGACGAGGCCGGACCAGCCGTGCGAGACGGCTGAGGCGGCGATGAGGTCACCCACCAGGGCGGTGCGCAGGGATCCCCCGCCGTCCACCACCAGCACGCGGCCCTCGCCCGGGGTGGCCAGGACCCGCTTGACGAGAGCGTTGTCCTCCAGGCAGCGGACGGTCGCGATCCGCCCGGCGAAGGAGGGGCTCGGGCCGTAGGAGCGGAACTGGGTCAGGCAGCTCGCGACCGCCGCACCGTGGGCGTCGACCAGGTCGGCCGTGGAAAGTCTCATGCGTGCATCTTCACAATTACGCCAGCGCCGACACCACGGGGGTGGTGCCACACTTGCGGGAGCATGCCGCCTAGGAGGTTTTTGTGAGGTTCCGCCCGTATGCCTGGATGCCCCGCCCGTTCACGTGGCTGGCACGGGTGCTCACCGTTTTCCTGGTGCTCGGGCTGCCGCTCGCCGGAGCGGGCGTGTGGAGCGTGCGGGCGTCCTTCCCGCAGCTCGAAGGCGAGCTCAAACTGACCGGCTTAAAGGGAAAAGTCACCGTATATCGCGATAAGACGGGTATCCCGCATATCTACGCTGACTCCCCCGAGGACCTGTTCCTGGCCCAGGGCTACGTCCACGCCCAGGACCGCTTCTTCGAGATGGACTTCCGCCGCCACGTGACCGCCGGGCGGCTGTCGGAGATGTTCGGTTCGGCGACGCTGACCGAGGACAGGGTCATCCGGACCATGGGCTGGCGGAAGGTGGCCGAGAAGGAGCTGTCCCTGCTCGACGGGCAGACCCGGCGCTACCTGGACGCCTACGCCGGCGGGGTGAACGCCTGGATGAAGCGGAGCGACGGCTTCGCCGACAGGAGCCTGGAGTACGTGCTCCTGCGGGCGACCAGCCCGGACTACAAGCCCGAGCCGTGGACGCCCGCGGACTCGGTGGCCTGGCTCAAGGCCATGGCCTGGGACCTGCGCTCCAACATGGCCGACGAGATCGGCCGGGCGCTCGCGGCGAGCAAGCTGCCGCGCGGCCGGGTGGAGCAGCTCTGGCCCGGCTACCCGTACGACACCCACCAGCCGATCGTCACCCGGGGCTCGGTCGGCGAGCGCGGGTTCGACCAGGGCCAGGAGCCCAAGAAGGTCGACACGGAGCAGTCCGGGGTGGCTCCGGACACCGGGGCGCTGACCCGGGCGGCCGAGGCCATGCGCGCGGTGCCGAGCCTGATGGGCGACCCGGCGGGCGGCAGCGGCATCGGCTCGAACTCCTGGGTGGTCGGCGGCGCGCACACCGCGTCGGGCAAACCGCTGCTCTCCAACGACCCCCACCTGGGGCCCGGCATGCCCTCGGTCTGGTACCAGGCGGGGCTGCACTGCCGCGTCAAGAGCCCCCAGTGCCCGTTCGACGTCACCGGGTTCACCTTCTCCGGCGTGCCCGGCGTGGTCATCGGCCGCAACGACAAGATCGCCTGGGGCTTCACCAACCTGGGCCCGGACGTCGCCGACCTCTATCTGGAGCGGATCAAGGATGATTCGTACCTGTCCATGGGCGAGTGGAAGCCGCTGACCACCAGGACCGAGACGATCAAGGTGGCCGGAGGCGCCGACGTACGGCTCAAGGTGCGCGACACCATTCACGGGCCGATCATCTCCGATGTCATGGAGAACGCGAAGAACACGTTGCCGGGCATGGGCGCGGTCCTCGAGGAGAAGGCCGACGCGGTCGCGCTCAAGTGGACGGCGCTGGAACCCGGCAGGACCGCCGATGCGATCTTCGCGCTGAACACCGCGCAGGACTGGCAGCAGTTCAGGGTGGCGGCCAGCCGGTTCGAGGTGCCCGCGCAGAACCTGGTCTACGCCGACACCGCGGGCAACATCGGCTACCAGGCCCCTGGGCGGATCCCGGTGCGCACCCGCGGCGACGGCACCTGGCCGGTGCCCGGCTGGACCGGCGAGTACGCCTGGCAGTCGACGATCCCCTTCAACGAGCTGCCCAGCGTCTACAACCCGCCGGAGGGCTACATCGTGACCGCCAACAACGCGGTCATCGACCCCGGCCGCTACCCGTACACCCTCACCAAGGACTGGGCGTACGGATACCGCTCCCAGCGCATCCTGGAGCGCCTCCGCGAGGCGGTGAAGGACGGCGGCAAGGTGGACGCGACGGCGATGAGTGCGTTGCAGCAGGACAGCGACAACGGCTTCGCCCGGTTCCTGGTGCCCAAGCTGCTGGACGTCGAGATGGCCGGGCCCGCCAGGGAGGCTCGCGAACTGCTGCGGAAGTGGGACCACGCGCAGGGCGCGGAGTCGGGTCCCGCGATGTACTTCAACGCCGTCTGGCGGCACCTGCTCATCGAGACCTTCAACGACGATCTCCCCGAGGGCGCCCGGCCCCAGGGCGGCGACCGCTGGTTCGAGGTCGTCCGGGTCATGCTCGACAAGCCGGACGAGGCATTCTGGAACGACACGGCCACCCCGCGCGCCGAGACCCGCGACGACATGCTGCGGCGGGCGATGGCCAGGGCCTACGACGAGCTGAACGGCCTGCTGGGCCCGGACGCCAAGGACTGGCGCTGGGGTGACCTGCACTCCCTGGAGCTCGTCCACCAGACCTTCGGCACCTCGGGGATCGGCCCGATCGAGTGGCTGTTCAACCGGGGCCCGTTCCCGGTGGCCGGCAGCGACGACGCGGTCAACGCCGCCGGGTGGGACGTGCAGGACGATTACACGGTGAGCTGGCTGCCGTCCATGCGGATGGTGGTGGACCTGGCGAACCTGGACAAGTCCCGGTGGATCAACCTGACCGGCGCCTCCGGCCACGCGTTCCACGACAACTACTGGGACCAGGCGCCGCTGTGGGCGCGCGGCGAGACCGTCCCCATGCTCGCCCGCCGGGGCTCCATCGAGAAGGCGGCCACCCACACCCTGACGCTCAGCCCCTGAGCGCCGGGGCGCCCTGGGCTTACTTGGGGCCGCTTGCCGCTTGAGGCCGCTTACGGGCCGTTTGAGACGTTCCGGGCCACGATGCTCGCCTCGCGGCCCGGAACGTCTCAAACGGCACCGGGGCCCAGGGCGCAGGGCACCGAAGCGTCAAGGCCTCAGGACTTCAGGAGGTCAGGACGCGGGACTCGCCGACGGCGAGGTCCCACAGGTCGGCGCGGTCCCGTCCGGCCTCCGCCCAAGCCACCCTGGCCTCCTCCACCGGCGCGAGGAGCGACTCGCCGGACATGACGAACGTGCCCCAGTGCATGGTCGCCATCCGGCGGGCCCCCACGTCCTGGCACGCCCGCACGGCCTGCGCGGGATCGACGTGCGCGGCCTTCATGAACCAGCGGGGCTCGAACGCCCCCACCGGCATCAGGGCCAGGTCGATGCCCCCCGGGTAGCGGGCCCCGATCTGGGCGAAGCGCTCGCCGTACGCGGTGTCCCCGGCGAAGTAGATCGTCTGGTCGTCGGAGGCGATCACCCAGCCGCCCCAGAGGGTCTTGCAGGTGTCCCAGATCGACCGGCGGCTCCAGTGGTGGGCGGGGACGAAGTCGAAGCGGACGCCGCCGACCCAGGTGCTCTCCCACCAGTCGAGCTCGGTGACGTCGCGGAACCCGCGCCTGGTGAACCAGGACCTGAGCCCCGCCGGTACGAGGACGGGCGTGCCGCGCGGCAGCCGCCGCACGGTCCGCGCGTCCAGGTGGTCGTAGTGGTTGTGGCTGATCACCACGGCGTCGATCCGGGGCAGGTCGGCCCACGCGACACCGGGCGGGGTGAGCCGGGGCCGATGGATACCGACGATCTTCCTCGCCCAGACCGGGTCCGTGAGGATGGTCAGCCCGCCGATCTGCACCACGTACGTCGCGTGTCCCACCCAGGTGACGACCGCGTCGGTCCCCGTCACCCGGGGCAGCCCGTCCCGGTGGACCGGGATGCGGTCCGCGTCCCCGACACCGGGCCGGAACGTGCCGTGCCAGGCGACCGCCAGCAGCTCCTGGAACGTCGGGAGCGGCGAGGTCAGCCGGTCCCTGAAGCCCCCCGGCCACGACCGCCTCGGCAGGGGCGCCGGCCGCGGTGCCCGTCGTACGGGTGTCGTGGAGCGTGCGGGAAACTCCGTTCCCGCGAAGGGGGAGGGGGGCGCGGGAGGGCGGGACGCCGCCTCGGCGACGGCCGCCCGCCGCTCGGCGGGGCGGTCCCTCACCGCCCGGCCGGCGGTCCGTCCCAACTGCCTGAGCGCGCGCGCCGGTCGGGTGGCGAAGCGGGCCGACCACCCGGAACGCCGCGGGGGCTCTTCGACGAGGCCGCCGGGTTCCACGGGCATCTGGGAGGCGATTTGCGGGTGGGACGTCTGCGACATGGGCGGCCCCCTTCTGTCATCGTCAGCTCACCCCTTGTAGATCCCCTCCCAGAGAGATTCATTCCTTTTGTGGGGATCTAGTGTGAAGCCACCAGGGTGACCTGCGGGCATAGTTGCCGTCCTCCAGGTTCGCCAGCCGCTCGAAGAGGTTCCACGAGGCCTGGTTGCCGCAGATCACCATGGAGACGACCACCGCGACGACGTAGAGGGGGAGCATCGGCAGGCCCACGCAGCACATGTACTGGGAGGCGTGCCGGGCCTCGTGCCTGAGCAGGGCACCGGTGAGGAAGCCCTCCTCGTGCTTGGTCAGCACCACGTTGCCCACGGTGAAGGCCGAGGCGATCGGGAACCGGAAGCGGTAGCCGTACGCCAGGATCAGCCCACCGGGCCCGGCGGTCACCCGGGCGCGGCCGAGGCGTGCCAGGAGCAGCCCCAGCGGTGTGGACAGGTTGAGGTAGTTGAGCGTCCGCCGTACCCGATACAACCGCCGCATACCGGGATTGTGCGTCATCCGGGTGACCGGCGACAGTGGCTTTCGGAGTGCCGGGCCAGGTCGTCAGGGAGCACCCTGGCCAGGTGGTACGGGTGGGGCCTGCGAGTCGGGCGGGACCCGGCCCGGCGAGACCTGATCCGGCCGGGTCTGATCCGGCCGGACCTGCCCGGCCTGGGCGGCCTGAGCCTGGGCGGGCGGGGGCTGCGGGCCGGGCGACGCGGGCGGGAGCTGCGAACCGGACGGGACGGGCGGGAGCTGCGAACCGGACGGGACGGGCGGGGACTGGGAGCCGGACGGGACCGGCGGGAGCTGCGAACCGGACGGGACGGGCGGGAGCTGCGAACCGGACGGGACGGGCGGGGACTGGAAACCGGGCGACACCGGCGAGGACTCCGGGCCCGAGCGGTACCCGTGCGGGGTGAGCAGCCACGACCCGCCCGCGGCGGCCGACGGCGAGAGCAGGATCCCCACCGTGACCACCGCCAGACCCCCGTAGAGGTAGAGGTAACCGGACAGGTCGTTGGCGATGACCAGGTCGCCCTCCGGCCGTCCGGAGATCCAGATCACGGTGACCAGCGCCCAGCCCGCCGCGAACGCCAGGGCCGCCGGCTTGCCTCGCGTCACCCGGCCCACCCCGTAGGTGATCGCGAACAGCAGGGCGACACAGCCGACGGCGGAGACCGGGACGGGCCTGATGTACCAGGAGTGCTGGAACCCGCCGAGGACGCCGATCAGGAGCCCGAGCACGAAGAGCACGGCGTTGGCCGCCACGGTGACAACCGTCTCCGAGGGTTCGCGCACAGCTGGGACCTGCTCCATCACAAGCATCGAGGCTAGTGGATCCCGGCGAAGAGGTCGTCCTCGCGGTCGTACGGCTCGCCGAGCCCTCCCACTTCGACCGGCGCTCCGGGGCCCGCCGGACCCGGCACGCCGGAGCGGAGGATGAAGTGCTCGACCCCGAGCACCTCCTGGCCGACGTTGTTGGACAGGGCGAACCAGGGCGGGTTCACGCTGATCTGGGTGGCGTGCGCCCGCATCGCCTCGATCTTCCTGCCGACGTGCGCGCGGGCGTCGATCTCGGTGCTGACGTCCTTGTCCGCGCAGCCGAACGGCATGTCGTCGACCGACTCGACGAGGAAGGGCGCGCCGCCCTCGCGCATCGCCTCCTCGGTCCTGTACAGCACGGATCTTGGGATGGCGGTGTGGTAGAACTTGGCGACCCGCCACGGCCCGTCCTCACCGGGCGCTTTCCCACGCGCTTCCCCACGCTTCTCAGCGGACGCCTCTCCGGCCGCCTCCCCTGCCGCTTCTCCGCGCCCCGCACCGGACGCCTCATCGGCCGCTTGCCCGTGCTTCTCGCCGGACGCCTCATCGGCCGCTTCCTCGTGCGCCTCACCCGGCGGCGCGAACTCCGGGTCGGCGGCCAGCTCGACGGCCCGCCAGGCGACGCGGTGGGCCTGGATGTGGTCGGGGTGGCCGTAGAAACCGTTCTCGTCGTAGGTGACGAGCACCTGGGGCCGCACCTCGCGGATGATCCTCGCGAGCTCGCCCGCCGCCTCGTCCAGGTCGGCCTGCCAGAAGGCGTCCTTCCTGTGGTTGGAGGCGACGCCCATCATGCCGGAGTCCCTCCAGCGGCCGGGGCCGCCCAGGAACCGGTGATCGGTGACGCCGAGCGCCGCGCAGGCCGCGGCGAGCTCCCCGATGCGATGCTCGCCCAGGGTGTCGTCGCGATCGGCGGCCAGGTGAGCCAGCTCCGGGGGGATGACCTCACCCTCCTCCCCCAGGGTGCAGGTCACCAGCGTGACGTGCGCGCCCTCGGCGGCGTACCTGGCCATGGTGGCTCCGCTGCCGATCGTCTCGTCGTCCGGATGGGCGTGCACGAGCATCAGGCGCCGATCAGTCATGCGTCCGAGGGTACCGATGCCGGACATCAACCAGAACCTCCGGTTTCCCTGCCCGTCCTGGCCCGGAAAACAAGACACTCGATGCGGAACTGGCAAGATGGCTCGTATGAGTGAGAGCTTCCCTCGCCTGCACGCCAGAACCCGTCGATTCACCCTCGGAGTGCCGCGCGGCTTCACGATCGCCCCGGGCGGTGACCGCGTCGTCTTCCTCCGGACCAGGAGCGGCGTCGACCCGGTGACCTGCCTGTGGGAGTACGACGTCCTCAGCGGCACGGAACGGCTGGTCGTCGACCCGCGCGCCCTGGCGGTCGACGAGGAGGACCTGCCCCCCGAGGAGCGGGCGCGCCGCGAGCGGAGCCGGGAACAGGCCGGGGGCATCGTCGGATACAGCACCGACTCCGCGGTGACCGTCGCGGCGTTCGCGCTCTCCGGCGGCCTCTACGTCGTCGACCTGAAGACCAGGCACCTACGGCGGCTGAAGACCGCCGGGCCAGTGATCGACCCCCGGATGTCGCCCACCGGCGTCCACGTCGGCTACGTGACCGGTGGCGCGTTCCACATCCAGGACCTGGAGGACGAGGTCGACCACGCGCTGGCCCGCCCCGAGTCCCCGGAGGTGACCTACGGCCTGGCCGAGTTCATCGCCGCCGAGGAGATGAACCGCATGCGGGGCTACTGGTGGTCGCCGTCCGGCGACGCGATCCTGGTCGAGCGCGCCGACGAGTCGCCGGTGCAGCGGTGGCACATCGCCGACCCGACCAACCCGGCCCGTCCCGGCACCGAGCAGCGCTACCCCTCGGCGGGTACGGCCAACGCCGGGGTCGAGCTCTTCGTCCTGACCCTCGGCGGGACCCGCGTCGCCGTGCCCTTCGACGACGAATACCTGGTCAACGCCGCCTGGGACGCCCACGGCCTGTCGATCGTCACCATGACGCGCGACCAGCGGACCATGCGGCTGCTCGACGTCGACCCGGCCACCGGCACCTCCACGGTCGTGCGCGAGGACACCGACCCCGCCTGGGTCGACATCGTCATCGGCGTCCCCGGCCACCTGTCCGACGGCAGCCTCGTCTGGGCCGCCACCTCGGAGGGCGGCCACCGCCTGATCATCGGCGACTCCCCCGTCACGCCGCCCACCCTCCAGGTCCGCGAGATCCTCGACATCGACGGTGAGACCGTGCTCTTCCGGGCGAGCGGGGAGCCCACCGAGATCGCCGTATGGGCCTACCGGAGGGGCCAGATCACCCTTGTCAGCCCGGCCGAGGGCGGCGTCTACAGCGGCCACACCGCGAGCGGCACCCTCGTGATCACCGGCCAGACCCTCGACAGCGAGGGCTCGGTCACCCGTGTCCTGCACAACGGCACGCCCCGCGGCCACATCACCTCCCACGCCGAGCGCCCTGGCCTGGACCTGCGGGTCTCCCTGATCAAGGCGGGTGAGCGCGACCTGTCCACCGCCGTGCTCCTGCCCACCGGCCACGTGCCCGGCTCGGCGAAACTGCCGGTCCTCATGGACCCGTACGGCGGACCGCACGCCCAGCGCGTGCTGGCCGCGGCCGGAGCGCACCTGACCAGCCAGTGGTTCGCCGACCAGGGCTTCGCGGTGGTCGTGGCCGACGGCCGCGGCACCCCCGGCCGCGGTCCCGAGTTCGAGCGGGCCGTCCTGCACGACCTGGCCACCCCGGTCCTGGAGGACCAGGTCGACGCCCTGCACGGCGCCGCCGCGCGGTTCCCCGACGACCTGGACCTGTCACGGGTCGGCATCCGGGGCTGGTCGTTCGGCGGCTACCTCGCCGCCCTGGCCGTGCTCCGCCGCCCCGACGTGTTCCACGCGGCCATCGCCGGGGCTCCCGTGACCGACTGGCGCCTGTACGACACCTGCTACACCGAGCGCTACCTCGGCCAGCCGGACGAGGGCCACTACGACTCCTCGTCCCTGTTCGCCGACGCCGAGAAGCTGGACCGCCCCCTCCTGCTGATCCACGGCCTGGCCGACGACAACGTGGTCGCCGCGCACACCCTCCGCCTGTCCTCCGCCCTCCTGGCCGGAGGCCGCCCGCACAACGTGCTGCCGCTGTCGGGGGTCACCCACATGACCCCGCAGGAGACCGTGGCGGAGAACCTGCTGCTGCTCCAGGTCGACTTCCTGAGGAAGGCCCTGTCCTGAGCCGGTGATGAGCGGCCTGTCACCGTCACCGTCCCGGGCCGGTGACAGGCCGTCGGCCACCCTCATCGTCCCGAGCGGGTGATCGACGTCGCGTCAGCCGTTCTGGGCGGGGGGATAGGCGGCGTAGCCATGGGGGCCGCCGTACCCCTGCGGGGCGGTGTGGCCCTGCTGAAGGTGGTGGCCCTGGGGAACGGTGTAGCCCTGCTGGAGGTTGTGCCCCTGCGGGGCGGCGTAGCCCTGCTGCGGATTGTGGCCCTGCGGGGGGTAGTGCTGCGGATCCGGGGGCTGCTGGGGAGCCTGCGGAGGGCGACCGGTCCGGCGCTCGGCGGCCCCGCAGGCGGCGCCGGCGACCATCAACCCGATGCCGCCCAGCGCGAAGACCTGTGCCCGTTGCATGTTCTCCGGGTCCTCCTCGTTCATCGCCAGCATCAGGGCGACAAACAGCACCATGCAGCCAAAGGTGAGATAGAGGATGCGACCTATACCCATGGGGCGAGAGTGTAGCTTCCCCCGCCGAAGGACTTGAGAACGAAGAAAAGGTGCGGGATATCGGGGCACCACCGCGAGGGGCCTTCGATTGAACGCGGGACACGCCCTCCACACCCGGCGGGCACGGGGCAGGCCACGTTGAGTGCGTCTCCCCCCGGCCGTTACGGACGGCCCGCTATACCGGATCCATCTTCTGTCAAGGTTCCCGCGAGGCGGCGGCCCTAATATCGGTGCCGAAACCGTGCGCGAACGACCCGTGAAACCAGCGGCATTCCCTGTCCCCCGGACCGCGGACGCACCGGCACGAATTCACGGGCCGCAGGGGGTGCCACGAGGCGGGTATTCCTTGTCGCCGTGGCCCTCATCATCTCCACGGGAGGATTCACCAGTGATGATGGTCACTCGCACGAGAATCGTCGCGGGCCTTGCGGGCCTCGTCATGGCCGCCGGGACGACGGCGGGCACGGTGGCCCCCGCGGCCGCGAGGGCCACCGGTGTCACGCCGTCCTTCGACGTGGTGGCGTTGGGCGACTCCTACGGATCCGGCACGGGGGCCGGAGACTACGAGCCCGGCACCGAGCAGACCTGCTATCGCAGCCGCCACTCCTCCTCCGCGATCCTCGTCGAGGAGCTCCGGCGACGCGGCACGAATGTGAGATTCACCAACGTCACGTGCAGCGGCGCGACCATCCAGGATCTGCGGCAGACCTTCAAGGGAGAACCCCCGCAACTCGGCGCGCTCCGCCGGAACACCGATCTGGTGACGCTGAACATCGGCGGCAACGACATCGGCTTCGCCGGATACGGCAACACGTGCGTCCAGGCGGACTGCACGGGCGCGCCCACCACGGCGATCCTCGACCGCATACCCGCCCTGAAGCGGCCCCTGAGCGGCCTCCTCACCGAGATCAGGCGCCGCAGTCCCCGCGCCCAGATTGTCATGACCGGGTACGGCAGGGCGGTCACCCGTGGCCAGAACGCCACCGGCGTGCGACTCGACCCGATCTGCGACGCCGGTGTCCTCAGCGCCGAGGAGCGTCTGGCGGGAGCACGGGTCTCCAGCACGCTGGACGCCACCCTGTCCCGGACCGCACAGGCCGCCAGGGCACGCGGGGTCGACGTCCGGTTCGTCAGCCCGCACCGGAGTGCGGCCACCCTCCACCCCGAATTCGCCGGGCACTCGCTGTGCGAGTCCACCGCCCCCTTCTACCGGGGATTCGACGCCCTCGCCCCCGGCCAGGAGGGCGGGGTCGCGGTGCTGCACCTCAACCGGCAGGGCCACGCCGCCCTCGCCGCCCTCATCCAGCGCAAGGTCCCGATCCTCGCCGCCCTCTGACCCGCGTCCCGGATGACGCGCCTCCTGGGTAACCCGCATCCCGGAAAAGCCGGACGAAACACGACCGGCCATATCCGGCCCCGCGAGCGGTCCTGAGACGCGTACCACCGCTCGCGGGGAGGCGAGGTGGGGCCCGGGTGAGCCAGACCCCGCGGATCCCTACCCCGGCGGGGTGAGGCGCGGATCGCCGGCACTGCGCATACTCGACTCATGAACAAGCACGGGCAACTCGCCGACTTCCTGCAGACGCGCCGGGGCCAGCTTCGGCCCGAGGACGTCGGGCTGCGGACCTACGGCGAGCGGCGCCGGGTTCCGGGGCTTCGGCGGGAGGAGCTCGCGATGCTCGCGGGCATCAGCGCGCCCTACTACACCCGCCTGGAGCAGGGCCAGTCGCAGAACGCCTCGCGCGAGGTTCTCGACGCCATAGCCAACGCCCTGCGACTGGACGAGCCCGAGCGCGCCCATCTGCACGCCCTGGCCCGCGCACCGAGACGCGGTGGACCCTCGGGCCGGCCGCGTACCGAACGCGTCACCCCGGCGACCGGCGCCCTGCTGGCGGCCTTCGGGAGCACCCCCGCCATCGTGATCGGCCGCAGCAGCGACGTCCTGGCCTGGAACCGTGAGGGTCACGGGCTGTTCGCCGGCCATCTCGATCCCGACATCCCCGGCGTCCCGGGCCGGCGGCCGAACATGGCCAGGCTGGTGTTCCTGGACGCGCACACCCGTGACCTGTACACCGACTGGCCCGCCAAGGCCAGGGCCGTGGTGGGCAACCTGCGCCTGACGGCCGGGCGGCACCCGGACGATCCACTGCTGGCCGGGCTGATCGGTGAGCTGACCATGCGCAGCCCGGAGTTCGCCTCGATGTGGGCCGATCACCGGGTCCTGGCCTGCGATGTCGCCGACTACGAGATGCGCCACCCCCTGGTCGGGACGCTGACGGTCACCCAGCAGACGCTGCAGAGCCCGCAGGGAGACGGTCCGGCCCTGGTGGTGGCCACGGCCGATCCCGGTTCCCCCTCCGCGGCGGCCCTGACCCTGCTCTCCCACGTCACCGCGCCGCGGAAGGCGGCCCGGCCGCGCCACGGCGCCGAAACCCGCACCACCTGACCGCCGAAACCCGCACCCTCTGACCATCGAGACCCACGCCCCCTGGCCGCCGACCCGCACCACCTGACCGCCGAGATCCGCACCCCCTGGCCGCCGGACCCACATCACCTGATCTGAACCCCTCCGCCGGCCGAGGGCGCCGGGCGCGTACGTGTCCGCCGCGGTGTCCCGCCGCCGAATCACCCCTGTCGCCGACCGCTCCCACACCTGTGGCCGGCGGCACGATCGCGACCTCCCCCGAGGCATCCCCTTGACCACGGCGCCGCACCGCGGCCGCCGCATGCCGAAAAACAGTGAAGGAACCATGTCCAAGCGAAGCATCAAGATCACCGTGTCGGCCGCTCTGCTGGCCGCGGCCACCCTGGCGACGGCCGCACCGGCCAACGCGACGTCCCCCAAGGAACCGCTGACAGATGTGCGGATCGCCACCCACTTCGACCTGTCCGCGGGCCAGATGCCGGAGAACATCGCCCTGCTGCCCGACGGCACGGCGAACGTCACCTTCGCCGCCAGCCGCCAGGTGGCCCAGGTCACCCCCCTGGGCAAGACGCGCATCCTGGCGACGCTGCCCGCACCCGCCGACGGCGGGGTCAACACGCCGGTCCTCGGTTTCCCCCTGGCCACCGGTATCGTCCACACCTCGGACGGCACCGTCTACGTGCTGTACGCGACCGGCACGGCCGATCTGACGGGGCTGTGGCGGCTGCGCCCGGGGAAGGCCCCGCGGCGCATCGCCGCGCTGCCCGCGAGCGGCCTGCCCAACGGGCTGGCACTGGACGGGAAGGGCGAGCAGCTCTACGTCACCGACTCGGTGCTCGGCACCGTGTGGACCGTACCCGTCACCGGCGGCACACCCACCGCCTGGTCCACCGCTCCCGAACTCTCCTCGACCGGCTTCCTCGGAGCCAACGGCGCGAAAGTGCACGGCGGCGCGCTGTGGGTGAGCAACCTCGACCGGGGCACCCTGCTGCGCATTCCGATCCGTCCGGGAAACCGCGCGGGAACGCCGCGGGTCAAGGCGTCAGGCATGGTCGGCATCGACGACTTCGCCTTCACCGGCCGTGGCGACGAGGTCCTCGCCGCCCTCAACGGCCCCAACACGGTCGTGCGCGTCCGGCCCGGCGGCACCGGCACCACCGTGCTGGACGCCGGCGACGGGCTTCAGAACCCCACCTCCGTCGCGCTGCGCGGCAACGACGTGTACGTGCTCAGCGCCGCCTACACCACGGCCACCGACCCCAACCTGCTGCGCGCACGCCTGCGCAACCACCCGTAGGACCCGGCCGGACCTGCCGTGGTTCTCACCCGGATGTCCGGGCGAGAAGCATGGCAGGTCACTCTCACCTGGACGTGCCGTGCCAGCTGCTCCACAGGGCCGCGTAGGAGCCTCCCGCCGCGACCAGCTCGTCGTGGGAGCCGAGTTCGCTGATGCGGCCGTCTTCCACCACCGCGACGCGGTCGGCGTCGTGGGCCGTGTAGAGGCGGTGCGCGATGGCGATGACCGTACGGCCGTCGAGGACGGCGGCCAGCGAGCGCTCCAGGTGACGGGCGGCGCGGGGGTCGATCAGCGAGGTGGCCTCGTCGAGGACGAGGGTGTGCGGGTCGGCCAGGACCAGTCGGGCCAGGGCCAGCTGCTGCGCCTGGGCGGCGGGGATGGACTCGCCGCCGGAGCCGACGGCCGTGTCGAGCCCTTCGGGCAGGGCCTCGACCCACTCCCAGGCGTTGACGGCCTCCAGCACCTCGCGGACCCGCGCGTCGTCGGCGTCGGGCCGGGCGATCAGCACGTTGTCGCGTACGGTGCCCCGGAAGATGTGGTGCTCCTGGGTCACCAGGGCGACATGGCCGCGCAGGTCGTCGAGGGGGAGCTCGACCAGCGGGACCCCGCCGACCGCGACCGAGCCGGTGCGGGGGCCGTGGATGCCCGCCAGCAGGCGCCCCAGTGTGGACTTGCCCGCCCCGGACGGGCCGACCATGGCCAGCCTCTCGCCCGGCTTGACCGTCAGGTCGATGCCGTGCAGCACGTCGTGGCCCTCGCGGTAGGCGTAGCGGACGTCGTCGGCCTTCAGCTCGCTGCCCTCGGGGGCGCCCGAACCGGCCTCGCGGTCGTCGGGCACCTCGGCGACGCCC
Source organism: Streptosporangium sp. G11 (assembly GCF_051192615.1). Lineage (NCBI taxonomy): Bacteria > Bacillati > Actinomycetota > Actinomycetes > Streptosporangiales > Streptosporangiaceae > Streptosporangium > Streptosporangium sp. G11. Next base: position 220,377 of record NZ_JBPJUQ010000003.1, on the reverse strand, counting down.
AGCAGGCGGGCCATGGAGGCGCCGCCGACCTGGAGCTCGTCGATCCACATGAGCAGCCGGTCGAGCGGGTCGATGAGCTGCTGGACGTACAGCGTGGCGGCGGTGACCTGCTCCAGCGAGACCCAGCCCCGGATGTAGAAGAAGCCGCCGATGACCAGCGTCGCCACGATCGGGATCACGTAGCCGAGCTCGACCGACGGGAACCAGACCGTGCGCAGCCGCAGCGTGTAACTCTCGGCCGCCCACGACTCGGCGATGTCGGCGTCGGTGCGACGGTGGCGCCGCCCCTGCAGGCCCAGGGCCTCCACGGCGCGGGCGCCGTTGACCGTCTCGGCCAGCCCGTCGGTCATGTCGGCGTACGCCGCGCTCTCGCGCAGGTAGCCGTCTCTGGCCCGCTTGAGATACCAGCGGGTGGAGATCCACAGGATGGGGACGGCCAGCAGCGAGGGCAGCGCGAGCAGCGGCCCGACCAGCAGCAGCGCGCCGACGCTGATCACGCAGGTGACCAGCGCGATCAGCGTCTCGGGCACGGCGTGCCGCACCGTGCGCGACAGCGAGTCGACGTCGCGCGAGGTCCGCGAGATCAGGTCGCCGGATCCGGCGCGCTCGACCGTGGACAGCGGCAGGCCGAGCACCCGCCCGACGAACTCCTCGCGCAGCTCGGCGAGGACCTTCTCCCCGAGCCTGGAGGAGGCGTAGACGGCGAACCTGACCAGCACCGCCTGGGCGACCACGAAGCCGCCGATGGCCAGCGACACCTGGGTGACGTCGGTCCCGGCGCCGTCGTGGACGCCCTGGACGAGACCGCCGAGCAGCCACGGCACCGCCAGGCCCGCGACGGCGGCCACGGCGTGCAGGAGCAGGGCCACGGTCAGGTCGCGGGGATACTTCAGGGTGAGCCTGCGTGCGTACGCCCGGACCTGCGCCTGGTCGGCGACAGGCAGGATCTGCCTGCTCATGACTCTTCCCCACGGGTGACGACGGCGGTGTAACCCGGGTGGGCGGCCAGCAGCTCCCGGTGCGTGCCCTGGGCGCGCACGACGCCTCCCTCGACGTAGATGACGTGGTCGGTGCGGTCGAGCACCAGCGGGCTGGTCGTGCAGACCAGCGTGGTCTTGCCGGCGCGGGCCTTGGCCAGCCGGTCGGCGATGCGCGCCTCGCTGTGGGCGTCGACCGCGCTGGTGGGCTCGATGAGGATCAGCACCTCCGGGTCGAGGGTCAGCGCCCTGGCGAGCCTGAGCCGCTGCTGCTGGCCGCCGGAGAACTCCCGGCCCGCCTCGGCGACGCGCCCGTCGAGACCGCCGGGCAGCGCCTCGACGATGTCCTCGGCGCACGCGGCCCGCAGCGCCTGGTCGAGCTCGTCGGCCGTGGCCCGGCCGGTGACGTCGAGCTCCTCCCTGAGCACCCCGGCGAACAGCTTGGCGTCGTTGTCGGCGACGAGGATCCGGCGGCGCACCTCGGAGATCGGCAGGCTCGCGAGCGCCACGTCGCCGAAGTCGACGTCGCCCTCGCTGTAGCGGCCGAGCCGGTCGGCGATGGTCGCGGCCTCCTCGGGGAGGGCCGCCGCGACGGCGGTGAGCATGCCGGGGCGCACGGCGACCCCGGAGGTCACGTCGCGCAGCAGGCCACCCTCCGAGCGGTCGGAGCCGCCCTCCACCTCCGGCTTCAGCGAGAGGATGCGCATCACCCTGCGGGCGGCGACGTGCCCCTTGGTCAGCTTGTCCGCGGCCTCGGTGAGGGTGCGCACGGGGGCGATCAGGAAGGCGGCGTAGCCGTAGAAGGCGACGAGCTGACCGGCGCTGATCTCGCCGCGCATCGCGAAGGTCGCGCCGAGCCAGGTCACCGCGGTGACCAGCAGCCCCGGCAGCAGGACCTGCGCGCCCTCCAGCATCGACTCGACGGAGGCCACCCGCACTCCCGCCCGCCGCACCCGCTGGGACTCCACGCCGTAGCGGTCGGCGAAGACCCGCTCGCCGCCGATGCCGCGCAGCACCCGCAGGCCGGCGACGATGTCGGCGGCGCGGGTGGAGAGGTCGCCCTGCAGGTCGCGGTGGGCGTTCTGGCGGCGGTGCAGCGGCTTGAGCAGGGGGGCGACGGCGACGGCCATGAGGGGCAGGCCCACCAGCACCGTCAGGCCGAGCGGCGGCGAGCTGCCTATCAGGATGACGGTCACGACGGCGATGGCGACGATCGCGCCGATGCCCCGGATCAGGATGTCGATCGCGTTGCCGATGTGGGCGATGTCGGAGTTGCCGACGCTGACGACCTCGCCGGTGGACATGCGCTTGGGCAGGGTCGCGCCCAGGCGGGTCGCCTGCCTGGCGGTGACCTGGACGGTCCGGTAGGCGGCGGCCAGCCAGTTGTAGACGGCCAGCCGGTGGCGCAGAACGCCCGTGACGGCCTGCGAGATCCCCAGCGCGAGCGCCACCCCGCCCCAGGTGGTCAGGGCCGGCATGTCCTTGGCCGTGATGGCGTCGATCCCCTTGCCCATGGCGTACGGCACGAGCGCCATCGCGAGCCACCACAGGATGGAGTAGACGATGCCGAGGAGCAGCGGGCCCCTTTGCATGCGGGCCACCCACCGCAGGTATCTGGCCGGGCTGCGGGCATCGGGAACGCCGGGGTCGGCGGTGGGTAAGGAGCGCATGTCCCTGCAAGGGTTACAAACTCCGGCCTGACCAGGCAAATCATTTTCGGCCCTCTCGGCGTGTCGTCGTCAATCAGAGTTGACAAAAGATGCGCGTCAACCTAAATTGACATACATGAGTGATACGGCGCAGCTGGCATCAGACGCCGGTAGCCGCGATCCGGCCGTGGGCCTGCGGGCCGTGCGGGCACTGCGGACGCTGGTCGACCGGCTGGAGGCCCTCCAGGTGGAGAACGCGCGGGAGCAGGGCTGGTCCTGGCAGGAGATCGCGCACTGCCTGGAAGTGACCCGGCAGGCGGTGCACAAGAAGTACGCGGGCGGCCGAGGTTTGCTGAGACGGGAGAGATAGCGATGTTCGAACGGTTCCACAGTGAGGCCCGCCAGGCGGTGACCCTCGCGCAGGAGAATGCCCGCAGGCTACGGCACGACATCATCGGCACCGAGCACATCCTGCTCGGCCTGCTCGACCAGCCGGAAAGCCTCGCGGCGCGGATACTGGGCCGTCACGGCCTCGACCACGACAGCGCCTACCGGTCGGTCGTCCGCCTCACCCCGCCGAAGCCGGGCGACGCCCTCGACGCCGAGGCGCTGGAGTCGATCGGCATCGACCTTTCGGCCATCAGGGAGAAGGTCGAGGCGGCCTTCGGGCCCGGCGCCCTGGACCGCAGGCCCGACGTCGAACGGCGGGGCCGCGTGCTCGGCGGCTTCCACATCCGCTTCAGCCCCCGGGCGAAGAAGACCCTGGAGCTGTCCCTGCGCGAGGCCCTCAGCCTCAAGCACAACTACATCGGCGACGGCCACATCCTGCTGGGCATCCTGCGCGAGGGCGAGGGGCTGGGCAGCAAGGTCCTGGCCGACGCGGGCCTCGACTTCACGAGCCTGCGGCAGGAGATCGTCACCGAGATGGGCTAGCCGTACCGAACCGAGAGGCCGGGTACGCGGCCGGCAAATGGGTGCCCCGGTCCGGGCGAGCCGGGGCACCGGCGCCACCAGGGCATCCGGCCCCGTCGCGTGTCTCCCCGCTCACCGCGATCGGGCGAGCCGGAATCCGAGGTCGTCGACGCGGAAGGTCGGGTGACTCTTGCGGCGGCACGACGCCCGGCATCCGCGGGGGAGGTCATACGCGCCTCCGCCGCGGAACACGCGGTACGGGCCGTAGACGCCGGGATCGTAGAGATCCCAGCACCACTCCCACACGTTGCCGATCATGTCGTGGAGGCCCCACGCGTTCGGCGCCCTGGTCGCGACGTCGTGCACCTCGCCGCCGGAGTTCCCGCCGTACCAGGCGATCTCGTCCAGCTCTCCGTAGCGGACGCCGGAGGTCCCGGCCCTGCACGCGTACTCCCACTCCGCCTCGGACGGGAGGCGATAGCCGCCGGCCTCCCAGTCGCAGACCACGTCCCGTCCGTCGCGGTCGTCGCCCATCGAGTAGCAGGGTTCGAGCCCCGCCGCCTCGGAGAGCAGGTTGCAGAACCGGACGGCCTCCCGCCAGGAGACCTCGGTCACCGGCGTCCGCGGCCCCGCCGGACTCCCGGGCACCTCGCCATCGCCTTCGCCCCGCACGGCGCGGTACAGCTCGCGGGTCACGGGATGCGACGCCAGCAGGAAGGCCCCCACCTCGACCTTCCAGGTCACCTTCGTGCCCTCGTCCCGCAGGAAGATCGTCCCGGCGGAGATCTCGATCATGCGCTCGGCGATCTCCTGGCGCGGCGTCGGTTCGGGACTCATCACGGGTTCTCTCCTGGGCGATCGGTTCGTGTCGACGACACGCGGACTCCGCATGTCGCCCCGGCAGAATCGAGGCCCGCGATCGGCTCGCGCCCGGCTCGGCCGGCACCGGACCGGCACATCGCGGACGACCGACGGTAACGGCCCGGCGCGGGACGTGTGCGGGACGTGTGCGGGACGTGTGCGGGACGTGTGCGGGACGTGTATCGCGTCAACCGGAGAGCACTGACGATCCGGGACGGAAAAAGCGGGAGCCGCCCCCGCAGTTGGGGCGGCTCCCGTCTTCTTCGGGGAACCTACTTGGTGGCTCGCAGGTAGTCGCGGTTCATCTGGGCGATGGTGTCCAGCGGGATGCCCTTGGGACAGACCGCCGTGCACTCGCCGGTGTTGGTGCAGCCGCCGAAGCCCTCCGCGTCCATCTGCTCGACCATGGCCCTGGCGCGGGAGTCGCGCTCGGGCTGGCCCTGCGGCAGCAGGCCCAGGTGAGTGATCTTGGCGGCGGTGAAGAGGGAGGCCGAGCCGTTCGGGCAGGCGGCGACGCACGCGCCGCAGCCGATGCAGGTGGCCGCGTCGAACGCCGAGTCGGCGTCGACCTTCTTCACCGGGACGCTGTGCGCGTCGGGGGCCGATCCCGCCGGGACGGAGACGAAGCCGCCCGCCTGGATGATCCGGTCGAACGCCGAGCGGTCCACGACCAGGTCCTTCACCACGGGGAAGGGCGCGGCGCGCCACGGCTCGATGGTGATGACCGCGTTGTCCTCGAAGTGCCGCATGTGCAGCTGGCAGGTGGTGGTGGCAACCTGCTCGCCGTGCGCGACGCCGTTGATGACCATGCCGCACATGCCGCAGATGCCCTCGCGGCAGTCGTGGTCGAAGGCGACCGGGTCGTCGCCCTCCAGGATGAGCCGCTCGTTGAGGACGTCGAGCATCTCCAGGAAGGACATGTCCGGTGACACGTCCTCGACCCGGTAGGTGACCATTCGGCCCTTGTCCTCGGGGCCCTTCTGCCGCCAGACCTTGAGGGTGAGGTTCACTTGTAGCTCCGCTGGCTCATCTTGACGTACTCGTAGTCGAGGTCTTCCTTGTGCAGGATCGGGCCCTGCTCCCCGTGCTCCCAGGCCGCGACGTAGGCGAAGTGCTCGTCGTCGCGCAGGGCCTCGCCGTCGGCGTCCTGCGACTCGGCGCGGAAGTGGCCGCCGCACGACTCGGTGCGGTGCAGCGCGTCGATGCACATCAGCTCTGCCAGGTCGAAGAAGTCGGCCACCCGCCCGGCCCGCTCCAGCGCCTGGTTGAGCTCCCCGGCCTCGCCGGAGACCTTCACGTTCCTCCAGAACTCCTCGCGCAGCTCGGGGATCCGCTCCAGGGCCTTGCGCAGCGACTCCTCGGTGCGCTCCATGCCGCAGTAGTCCCACATGAGCTTGCCCAGCTCACGGTGGTAGGAGTCGGCGGTGCGGTCGCCGTCGTTCGACAGCAGCCTGGCGATCTTCTCGCGCACCGCGACCTCGGCCTCGGCCACGGCCTGCTCGTCGACCTCGCCGTACGGGCCGTTCGCGAGGTAGTCGCCGATCGTGGTCGGCAGCACGAAGTAGCCGTCGGCCAGGCCCTGCATCAGCGCGGACGCGCCGAGGCGGTTGGCGCCGTGGTCGGAGAAGTTGGCCTCGCCGATCACGAACAGGCCGGGGATCGTGGACTGCAGGTCGTAGTCCACCCACAGGCCGCCCATCGTGTAGTGGACGGCCGGGTAGATGCGCATCGGCTGGGCGTAGGGGTCCTCGCCGGTGATGCGCTCGTACATCTCGAAGAGGTTGCCGTACTTCTTCTCCACCGCGTCGCGGCCCAGGCGGCGGATCGCGTCGGCGAAGTCGAGGTAGACACCCAGGCCGCCGGGACCGACACCGCGACCCTCGTCGCAGACGTTCTTGGCGGCGCGGGAGGCGATGTCGCGCGGGACCAGGTTGCCGAACGCCGGGTAGATGCGCTCCAGGTAGTAGTCGCGCTCCTCCTCGGGGATCTCCGAGGCCGGACGGGTGTCGCCCCGCTCCAACGGCACCCACACGCGGCCGTCGTTGCGCAGCGACTCCGACATCAGGGTCAGCTTCGACTGGTAATCGCCGCTGACCGGGATGCAGGTCGGGTGGATCTGGGTGTAGCAGGGGTTGGCGAACATCGCGCCGCGCCGGTGCGCCCGCCAGATCGCCGTGGTGTTGCAGCCCTTGGCGTTGGTCGACAGGAAGAACACGTTGCCGTACCCGCCGCTGGCCAGCACGACCGCGTCGGCCAGGTGCCGCTCGATCTCGCCGGTGACCATGTCGCGGACGATGACGCCGCGCGCCCGGCCGTCGGAGATGATCAGGTCGAGCATCTCGTGGCGGGTGTGCATCTCGACGGTGCCGGCCGCGATCTGCCGCTCCAGCGCCTGGTACGCGCCGAGCAGGAGCTGCTGGCCCGTCTGGCCCCTGGCGTAGAAGGTACGGGAGACCTGCGCGCCGCCGAAGGAGCGGGTGTCGAGGAGGCCGCCGTACTCGCGGGCGAACGGCACGCCCTGGGCCACGGCCTGGTCGATGATGTTCACGCTGACCTGGGCGAGCCGGTAGACGTTGGACTCGCGGGCGCGGAAGTCGCCGCCCTTGACCGTGTCGTAGAACAGCCGGTAGATCGAGTCGCCGTCGCCCCGGTAGTTCTTGGCCGCGTTGATGCCGCCCTGGGCCGCGATGGAGTGCGCGCGCCGGGGCGTGTCCTGGTAGCAGAACGACTTGACGTTGTAGCCCAGCTCGCCGAGGGTCGCGGCGGCCGAGCCGCCCGCCAGCCCGGTGCCCACGACGATGACGTTCAGCTTGCGCTTGTTGGCCGGGTTGACCAGCTTGGCGCCGAACTTGCGCTTCTCCCAGCGGTCCTCGATCGGGCCGTCGGGGGCCTTGGTGTCGCGGATCGGCGCACCCTCTGTGTATTTCGTGGTCATGACCCGCTCACCGCTCCTCGTTCGCCACGCGGAAGATCCGCTCCTCGTTCACCACGCGGAAAACCCGCTCCTCGTTCACCACGCGGAAGATCCGCCTCTTGCCCGCCGTATGGGAGGCCCGCTCCTCGTACGTCGCCGCGCTCGTCGCGCCGGGCCCCGCTCACTTGATCACTCCGATCGCGACCGCGACCGGGACCGCGAGGAAACCGACGACCAGCAGCGCCGACAGGCCCGTGGCGGCGGCCTTCAGCGAGCGGTAGCTGCGGCGGCCCGCCAGGCCGAGCGTCTGGAAGGCGCTCCACAGGCCGTGGCGCAGGTGCAGGCCGACCATGGTGACGGCGAGCACGTAGAACAGGGTGACCCACCAGCGGGACGGCGCGAAGCCCTCGACCAGGCGCTCGTACGGGGTGGAACCGGCACCCGCCGGGTTGGCCGCGCCGAACGTCAGGTCGAGCAGGTGGTAGACCACGAACAGCACGATGACGACGCCGCCGTAGCGCATGGTGTGGACCGCGTAGCCGCCCGCCCGGGACTTGCGCCTGGCCGCGTACCTGACCGGACGTGCCTTGCGCGCCCGGCGGGTCAGGGAGATCGCCGCCCACATGTGCAGCCCGACCGCGGCGACCAGTCCGATCTCGACGACGGTCAGCAGGACGCGGTGGGGCAGGATCGGCTCGCCCATGGTCCGCAGGAAGGCCGCGTAGGAGTTGAAGGAGTCGGCGCCGAAGAAGCTCTTGAGGTTTCCGGCCATGTGGCCGACCAGGAAGAGCACCATGACGGCACCCGTGACGGCCATCACGACCTTCTTGCCGTTGGAGGAGCTCAGGAAGCCGCCCCGCCGCCTGGGCGGCGTCGGCTTCGCGGGGGCGTCCGCCGGGGGGTTCACCGGCGCGGTGGCGGATCCGCGCTCAATCGTGGCAGTCACGCTTGTCACGCTAGGTAGGAGGATTTACCTGCGTCCAAGTCATCGTAGATGTGGTTTCCATAGCCTGTGGCTATTAGCTCTGCGTCCCCGCCGCTTCCGAAAACGCGGCCCCCGCGGGGTGCGAGCAATCTCACAACTTCCTTACAGCGATCTCTCATCGTCTCCCACCCCACCTCCGGCCCCGGATCCGAGGCCGGAAGTTCCATGCGCTATATCCCGACATGTCATGACAGGTCCTGCGGGCCGGTCCCCGGACGCCCAAGCCCTCACACCCGCGAGGACTCGTACGTCCAAGGAGAGGACTCGCACGCTCAAGAACGCACACCCGGCAAACCGTACGCCGGGGAACCCCCTACGCTTGGGAAACGTGCAGCTCCAGCAACTCGCCTACTTCGTGGCGGTCGCCGAGGCCCGGCACTTCACCCAGGCCGCCGAGGGGATGCGCGTCGCCCAGCCCTCGCTGAGCAAGCAGATCAAGGCCCTGGAGACCGAGCTCGGCGCGCCGCTGTTCAGCCGCGCCCGGGGCAACGTCACGCTGACCCAGGCGGGCGAGGCGCTGCTGCCGCTGGCCCGCAGGATGCTGGCCGACGCCGAGACCGCCAGGAGCGAGGTCGGCGAGCTGGCCGGCCTGCGCCGCGGCCGGGTCCGGCTGGGCGCGACCCCCTCGCTCTGCGCCGGGCTGCTCGCCGACGCGCTGGCCAGGTTCCACCACGCCTACCCCGGCATCGAGCTGTTCGTGGAGGAGGGCGGCTCCCGCGACCTGGTCCGCACCCTCGCCCGCGGCCAGCTCGACCTGGCGCTGATCATCATGCCGCTGCACAGCGACGACCCCGCCCTCGTCACCGAGGAGATCCTGCGGGAGAACCTCGTCGTCGCCTCCCCCTCGAACGATCACGCCCACAGGCCGTACGTGCGCATCGAGGAGTTGCGGCGGCGGCCGATGGTGATGTTCAGGCGCGGGTACGACCTGCGGGAGGCCACGCTCAGCGCCTGCAGGCAGGCCGGGTTCGAACCCAGGTTCGCGGTGGAGGGCGGCGAGATGGACGCCGTGCTGCGCTTCGTGGAGGCCGGACTGGGGATCGCGCTGGTTCCCTCGATGGTGCTGGACGGCCGTCCCGGGCTGGCCGGAACGCCTCTGGCGCCTCCCGGGCTGCGCCGCACCATAGCCATCGCGCACCGCAAGGACGTCGAGCCCACCCGCGCCGCCCAGGCCTTTCGCGCGACCCTGCTCCTCTTCCTCACCGAGGCCGCCCGCGACGGCAGCCTCCCCCAGGGACTCGAACTGACCACCGAGAACTGATCACCGAAAACTGTCCCCTGAGAGCTGTCCCCGAGAGTCGATCGCCGCGAGCTGATCCCCGCCTGGCGGGTCCGCTCCGGAGACCGCCGCCGCGGCACACGACACGGGCGCTCGTCACGCGTGACGGCCGGAGATTCACGGACGGCGGCCGGGGTGCGCGGACGACGGCCGGAGGTTTGCGGGCCTGGGGGCCGGGCAGTGGCGGCGAATGCCCGAGGGGCACCTGACAGGCGCCGCGACGTGTTCCTGACGTGCGGCGGGCACGAGCGCGACCACGTGGATCAAGGTGAATGACAACACCCTCTAAGTCCCGGTGTCACACTATTCTACGTAGCGTCGACAGGTTCTCCCGATCAACGAAGAGGCGTCAGTGACCGCCCCCGGCAACGAAACGCTCACACTCCTCCTCATCGAGGACGACGCGGGCGACGCCTTCCTTGTGGAAGAGCTGCTCAGCGAGGCGGAAAACCCACCCAAGATCATTTGGGTGCGGAGCCTGGCCGAGAGCCGGGAGCGCCTCACCAAGGACGTGCGGTGCGTGCTCGTCGACCTCTCCCTGCCCGACGCGACCGGCCTCGAGGCACTGGAGCAGGTGCTGTCGATGGCACCGCACGCCGCCGTGCTCGTGCTGACCGGCCTGAACGACACCCACGTCGGCGTGGAAGCCGTCGCCGCCGGCGCCCAGGACTTCCTGGTCAAGCAGGACGTGGAGGCCCGCCTGCTGGCGCGGGCGATCCGCTACTCGATAGAGCGCAAGCGCGCCGACCTGGCCCAGCGCAAGCTGGTCGAGGCCGAGCTGCTCACCAAGGAGAACTCCCGCCTCGAACGCGGGCTCCTGCCGGTCCCGCTGCTGACCCCGGGTTCCCTGAACCACCAGGCCCGCTACCTGCCGGGGCGCAGACGCGCCCTTCTCGCCGGTGACTTCTGGGACACCGTGCAGAGCCCCGACGGCGCCGTCCACGTGGTGGTCGGCGACGTGTGCGGGCACGGCCCCGACGAGGCCGCGCTGGGGGTCGCGCTCAGGATCGCCTGGCGAACCCTGGTCCTGGCCGGGCACACCGGCAACGAGCTGCTCGGCACCCTGGAGTCGGTGCTCCGCCTGGAGCGCAAGTCCGCGGAGATCTTCACCACCCTGTGCATCGTCACGATCGACCCCACGCTCAGCAGGGCGCGGATGCACGTGGTCGGCCACCCTCCACCGCTGCTGATCCGCGACGGCGTGATCGGCGTGGTGCCCGGCACCCCCTCGGGCCCCCCGCTGGGGATCTTCCAGGACGTCCGGTGGTCGGCGATCGACGTCCCGCTCGGCGACGACTGGTCGCTGCTGCTCTACACCGACGGCCTGATCGAGGCCACGGTGGGCGGCGGGCCCGACCTGCTCGGCACCGAGGGCCTGCTCAAGCTCGTCGAGGAGCAGGGCGGGATCGAACTCGACCGCCTCATCGAGCGCGTCATCGAGCTGAACCGCGACGCGCTCAGCGACGACCTGGCGACCGTGCTCATCTCTCGAAGCGGAAAACGATGACCGAACGTCCGGATCGTTCGAGCGATGGCCCCAGCCCTCGCCCCCTGCCCGCGCTCACCCCCGCGAAGGGGTTCGGGAACCTTCCGGTGGGGCGCTGGTTCACGTTCGCCGGGGTGAGCATCGCGCTGGTCTTCATGATCTCGGCCGTCGTCACGATCAAGTCGATCGAGGAGACGCGAGAGGCCAGGGAGACGCTGGTCGACGTCATCGACCCGGCGGCGCTGCGCCTCCTGGAGATCTCCAACGCGATGACCTCGCAGGAGAGCTCGGTGCGGGCGTACGGCAGGACCAACGAGGCGGTCTCCCTGCAGGACTACCGGAACGCGATCACCGCGGAGAAGGCCTCGCTGGACATGCTCACCTCGCTGCTCCCCCGGATACCGGAACGGCAGGTGGTCGGCGCCGAGGTGGCCCGGCTGAAGGAGACGGGAGAGGCCTGGCGACGCGACTACGCGGACAAGGTCATCGCCGCCGTACCGACCCTGAAGACCGAGGCCGCCCGGCAGAACGCCGCCATCAACGCCACCCGGTTCAACGAGATCCGCCAGTCCCTCACCGGTCTCCAGAACCACCTGAACCGGCTGCACGAGGCCGGCGTCGTCCGGCTCGACCTCGGCTGGCAGGCCCTCTACGTCGCGCTCATCGGGGTGGCCCTGGCCCTGGTCGTGGCCGGGGTCGTCGCGGTGCTCATCGTGCGGTACGCGGTGCTCCGCCCGCTGGCGGAGCTGAACCAGCAGGTCCGCGCGGTCGCCCAGGGGGATTTCGACCACAGGCTCATGGTCGAACGCCCGGCCGAGCTGTCCGAGCTGTCGGGCCACGTCGACGCGATGCGCCGCCGCATCCTCGCCGAGTGGCGCCGGTCCTCGGAGACACAGCGCAAGCTGGAGGACCAGGCAGCGGAGCTGAGGCGCTCCAACGGCGAGCTCGAGCAGTTCGCCTACGTGGCCAGCCACGACCTGCAGGAGCCGCTGCGCAAGGTGGCCAGCTTCACCCAGATGCTGGAGCAGCGCTACGGCGACCAGCTCGACGAGCGCGCCAAGCAGTACATCGCCTTCTCCGTCGACGGCGCCAAGCGCATGCAGATGCTGATCAACGACCTGCTCGACTTCTCCCGGGTCGGCAGGATGGGCGGCGAGCGCACCAGGATCGACGCCAACGTGCCGTTGAGGGCCGCGCTGAACAACCTCGGCGCGACCATCGAGGACACCGGGGCGACGGTGACCCACGACGAGCTGCCCGAGGTGCACGGCAACCGGGCGCAGCTGACCCAGCTCTTCCAGAACCTCATCGGCAACGCGATCAAGTTCCACTCGCAGGACCCGCCGGTGATCCACATCGGGGTGCGGCGCGACGGGGACATGTGGGAGTTCTCCTGCACCGACAACGGCATCGGCATCGACAGCAAATACACTGACCGCATCTTCCTGATTTTCCAGCGCCTGCACGGACGGGACGTGTACGCAGGTACGGGCATCGGGCTGGCGCTCTGCAAAAAGATCGTCGAATACCACGGTGGCCGCATCTGGGTCGACACCGAAGACGGCGAGAGCACCGAAACCATCGGGAACAGCGAAAGGACCGCCACGTCAGGCACGACCTTCCGCTGGACCCTTCCCACAGGAGACCTGGTTGACATCCCCCCCTCCCCGGAGGGAGGGGATTCCCACGGTCGCCCGTGAGAGTTCCTGCTTCACCGCCGGTTGCCCGCAGGAGAAAACTCCTTTGAGGTCTTACACCAGCTCCACAGGCGTTTCATCTCTCCGCCAGCCCAGCGGCGAGGGTGTTGCTGATCACGCATGTGGTGGCTTGATTATCGCCACCGCCGAACACGCTACCGAATCGCGCGGCACCGCGCCGCGTTTCCCCCGGTCTGAAGGCCGGGGTCTTCACACTGGAGGAACTGATGAATGACCTGCGCTGGATCGACGTGCTCCTGGTCGAGGACGACCCGGGCGACGTCCTGCTGACGCGGGAGGCGTTCGAGCTCAACAAGGTCCGCAACAAGCTGCACGTGGTCAACGACGGCGAGCAGGCCATGTCCTTCCTGCGCAAGGAGGGCGCCTACGCCGACGTGCCCCGGCCCGACCTGATCCTGCTCGACCTCAACCTGCCCCGCAAGGACGGCCGGGAGGTGCTGCAGGACATCAAGGCCGACGAGAAGCTCCGCGGGATCCCGGTGGTCGTGCTGACCACGTCGGAGTCCGAGGAGGACATCCTGCGCAGCTACAACCTGCACGCCAACGCCTACGTCTCCAAGCCGGTCGACTTCGACCAGTTCATCAGCGTGGTCCGGCGGATCGACGACTTCTTCGTGACCGTCGTCAAACTTCCCAACTCCAGCCAGCACTACTGAGGGCCCGCCGGGGTAGGGGCCGGATAGGGGTCGCCCGGCCGCCGCACGCGTCTCCGCGGCCCCCGAGACCTCCCTGTGACCGTCCACCCCGTGAGACGTCGCAGGCTGGGGGCCTCTGTCAGACGAACGTGACAGGAATCACACCGGGTCGGTGAAATTGTGAGAGACCCCTTACACACAACCCCCAGGCTCCGTCGTAACGTATCCCCCACCAACATGCGCGCGCACGTGTGAGCCGGCGCGACCATGGCCCGGCGCGCGGCACAACTGAAACAACCCGGATCCCTGGGCGAGGGGGGTCCGCGGGAGGTGGAGAGGTCTCGATGACCCAGACAACGGCCGAGAGCCCGGCCAGAAGGCAACGTGCGCAGATCAAGGAGCGCACCCTGCGAACCGACCAGTGGTGGCGCTATCCGCTGGTCACTTTCCTCATTTTCACGGCATTCCTCGTCTACGCCACGTGGGCGATCTTTGATACAAGCTACTTCGTGTCGCCGTACCACGCGCCGTTCGCTTCGCCCTGTCTGGCGACGAGCTGCCCGCCGGACGCCAGGCTGTTCGGCCTCGCTCCCTTCGGCGACTGGTACACCCTGCCTCCCGGTCTGCTGATCCTCGGCCTTCCCGCGGGGTTCCGCTTCACCTGTTACTACTACCGCAAGGCCTACTACCGGGGGTTCTGGCTCTCGCCCCCGGCCTGCGGAGTGAACGAGCCGCACAAGAAGTACTCCGGCGAGTCGCGGTTCCCGCTGATCCTGCAGAACATTCACCGCTACTTCTTCTACGCGGCGATCGTCGTCGGCCTCATCCTGGCGTACGACGCGGTGAAGGCCCTGATCGACAGGCCGGCCGGTCTGGGCACGTGGATCCTGATCGCCAACGCGATCCTGATCAACCTGTACACCCTGTCGTGCCACTCCTGCAGGCACATCACGGCCGGGCGCCTGAACCACTTCTCCAAGCACCCGATCCGCTACCGGGCGTGGGGCTTCGTCTCCAAGCTCAACGCCAAGCACTCGCAGCTCGCGCTGATCTCCATGTTCTCCGTCATGGGCGCCGACCTCTACGTGCGCCTGGTCGCCAAGGGCATCATCGCCTTCCCGTTCGCATAAGGATCACCTGTGGAAATCGAGCGTCACGAATACGACGTCGTCGTCATCGGCGCCGGCGGTGCGGGTCTGCGGGCGGCCATCGAGGCCCGCCAGCAGGGCAAGCGGACGGCGATCGTCTGCAAGTCGCTGTTCGGCAAGGCGCACACGGTCATGGCCGAGGGCGGCGCCGCCGCCGCCATGGGCAACGTCAACAGCGACGACAACTGGATGGTGCACTTCCGCGACACCATGCGCGGCGGCAAGTTCCTCAACAACTGGAGGATGGCCGAGCTGCACGCCAAGGAGGCCCCCGACCGGGTCTGGGAGCTGGAGGCCTGGGGCGCGCTGTTCGACCGCACCAAGGACGGCAAGATCAGCCAGCGTAACTTCGGCGGGCACGAGTACCCGCGGCTGGCCCACGTCGGCGACCGCACGGGCCTGGAGCTGATCCGCACCCTGCAGCAGCGGGTGGTCGCGCTCCAGCAGGAGGACGAGAGGCTCCACGGCGACGCCGAGGCGTACATCAAGGTCTTCCAGGAGTGCACGGTCACCCGCCTGCTCAAGGAGACGGGGCCCGGCGGGAGCGGCGCGATCTCCGGGGCCTTCGGCTACTGGCGGGAGAACGGCAAGCTCATCCTGTTCGACGCCCCCGCGATCGTGCTGGCCACCGGCGGCATCGGCAAGTCGTACGTGGTCACGTCCAACTCGTGGGAGTACACCGGCGACGGCCACGCGCTGGCCCTGCTGGCCGGCGCGAAGCTGATCAACATGGAGTTCATCCAGTTCCATCCCACCGGGATGGTCTGGCCGCCCTCGGTCAGGGGCATCCTCGTCACCGAGTCGGTCCGCGGTGACGGCGGGGTGCTGAGAAACTCCGAGGGCAAGCGCTTCATGTTCGACTACATCCCCGAGGTGTTCAAGGACAAGTACGCCACCACCGAGGAGGAGGCCGACCGCTGGTACATCGACCAGGCCAACAACCGGCGCCCTCCGGAGCTGCTCCCCCGCGACGAGGTCGCGCGGGCCATCAACTCCGAGGTGAAGGCCGGCCGCGGATCACCCCAGGGCGGCGTCTACCTCGACGTCTCCACCCGCCTCCCCGCCACTGAGATCATCAGGCGGCTGCCGTCGATGCACCACCAGTTCAAGGAGCTGGCCGACGTCGACATCACCAAGGAGGCCATGCAGGTCGGCCCGACGTGCCACTACATCATGGGCGGCGTCGAGGTCGACGCCGACACCGGCGCGGCGGCCGTGCCCGGCCTGTTCGCGGCCGGTGAGGTCTCCGGCGGCATGCACGGCTCCAACCGGCTGGGCGGCAACTCGCTGTCCGACCTGCTGGTGTTCGGCCGCCGCGCGGGAGCGGGAGCGGCCTCGTACGTGGACGGCCTGGCGGCCCGGCCGAAGATCTCCGAGGAGGCCGTGGCCGAGGCGAGCGCGGAGGCGCTGGTCCCGCTGGAGCGCGTGGGCGAGAACCCCTACGAGGTCCACCACGAGCTGCAGCGGACGATGAACGAGCTGGTCGGCATCATCCGCAAGTCCGAGGAGGTCTCCGAGGCGCTGGAGGCGGTGGAGAAGCTCAAGGAGCGGGCCCAGAACGTCGGTGCGGCAGGCAGCCGCATCTACAACCCGGGCTGGCACCTCGCCCTCGACCTGCGCAACATGCTGCTGGTCTCGGAGTGCGTGGCCAAGGCGGCGCTGCTGCGCCAGGAGAGCCGCGGCGGCCACACGCGCGACGACTTCCCCGGCATGTCGCCCGACTGGCGGTCCAAGATCCTGCTCTGCGGGCTCACCCCGGACGGCTCCGGCGTCACGGTGGAGGAGCAGGCACAGCCTCCGATGCGGGACGACCTCATCACGTTGTTCGACCGCGACGAGCTGAAGAAGTACATCACCGAGGAAGAGCTGGCCGCCTTTGACGCGCTGGCCAAGGAGTAACCATGAGTTACAAGGCGAAGTTCCGCGTCTGGCGGGGCGAGGGCGGCGAAGGCAAGCTTGAGGACTTCACGGTCGAGGTGAACGAGGGCGAGGTCGTCCTCGACATCATCCACAGGCTTCAGGCCACCCAGGTCCCCGATCTGGCCGTCCGCTGGAACTGCAAGGCCGGCAAGTGTGGCTCGTGCTCGATGGAGATCAACGGCAAGCCGAAGCTCGGGTGCATGACCCGGATGTCCACCTTCACCGAGGAGGAGACGATCACCGTGACGCCCATGCGGACGTTCCCGGTGATCAAGGACCTCGTCACGGACGTGTCGTTCAACTACCAGAAGGCCAGGGAGATCCCGTCCTTCACCCCTCCGGCCGACGTGAAGCCGGGCGAGTTCCGCATGCAGCAGATCGACGTCGAGCGGTCCCAGGAGTTCCGCAAGTGCATCGAGTGCTTCATGTGCAACAACGTCTGTCACGTCATCCGCGACCACGAGGAGAACAAGACCAACTTCGCCGGTCCGCGCTTCCTGATGCGGATCGCCGAGCTGGACATGCACCCGTACGACGTGGCCGACCGCAAGGACTCCGCCCAGGAGGAGCACGGTCTCGGCTACTGCAACATCACCAAGTGCTGCACCGAGGTCTGCCCCGAGCACATCAAGATCACTGACAACGCGCTGATTCCCATGAAGGAGCGCGTCGTCGACCGGAAGTACGACCCGCTGGTCTGGCTGGGCAACAAGATCTTCAAGCGTTCCAGCTCGAAGACCTGACCTTCCCGCTTTCACGACGGCGCCGTCCACGGGCTCTCCCGGGGCGGCGCCGCCGCGTTTCCGCCCTCAGCCCCGCCACAGCCGCCGGGTCTGCTCCCGCATGACGTCGTCGGCGCGGACGGCGAAGTCATGGATGATCACCAGCTCCGCGTCGCTGTAGCTCTCGGCGAGATCGGCGTAGGCGCGGTTGACGTCCGCCAGGATCTCCTGCAACGCGCGGTAGGGACCCTCGCGCACCAGCTCGACGAGGACGCGGCGCCGGTCGGCGCCGTCCCGGCCGCGGCGCACGTATCCCGCCTTCTGCAGGCGGTCCACGACCGCGGTGATGGCGCCACCGCGCGTCAGCCCTATCCGCGGGGCGAGGTCGTGGGGGGTCAGGGGCCCCTCCTTGTCGAGGACGGCCAGGCAGTTGAAGTCGGTCACGTTGATTCCGGCCCGGCCGGCGATGCCGACGTGGAACAGTGCGGCTCGCATGGCCGTCAGGCGTCCCTGGCCGGACACCGCCATGATCATCTCCGCGCGGCTTCCCGACTCCGTCGACATGTCGGCCCCTCTTTCCATTCTCTCTAAAATAGAGAGGCTCTAAAGAAGAGAGTCTCTATTTTGGCGTGAAAAGGCTAGTCGATCCTCCAGGAAGAAGTCATGCCCGCGTCCTCTCCCCCGGCAGACCCGCCCATATCCCGCCGACGCCGAATCACCCTCGGCATCGTGCCGAGCACCGCCTTCATGGGCGACGTCGACGCGACCATCCTCGGCATCACACCGCCGCGCATCCGACGCGACCTCGGCGCCGCGCGGAGCCCGGCCGGCCACGCCCTGGCGTTCTCGCCGCTTGGCGCGGTTCTCAGCGTGGGCAATGCCGGCGCCCCGCCGCTGGGCAGGCCGCTTCCCGCTCCGCCCACGACCGCGTCGTAGATCGCGCCCGGACGGTCAGAGCCGCTCGGGGACGGGTGAGCGGTCGTTCAGGCCCACAAGGTGTTCAGGCTCACAAGGTGGAGCGATCGTTCAGAGGCGGGTAGCGCGCTCGTTCAGGCTCAGGCGGAGCAATCGCTCAGGCTCAGTGGTCGCTCAGGCACAGGCAGAGCGATCGCTCAGAGGCGGGCTGAGCGATCGTTCAAGGTCACGTGGAGCGATCGCTCAGCGTCAGGTGGAACGGCGGAAGAGGCCGCGCTTCTTCTTGCCTGCGTCCTTGTCGGAGGACTCTCCCGCTTCCTTGCCGGGAAGCGGATAGATCGCCGTCGGGGTCGGCTCGGCGGCGGACCGCTCACCCCCGGCCGACCGGTCTCCGGGACCGCCCTGGCCGGGGCCACCCTGCGGCTCGGCTCCGAAGGGCTTGAACCCCTCCCCAGGACGGCGCTCCGGCCCGATCAGCCCACCCTGCGGTTCCTGGCCCGACGGCGTGAAGCCGTCCCGGGGACCGTCATGGAAGGGCCGGTCCGGCGAAGGCTCCTGGCCGGGAGCACCCTGGGGAGCGGCGCCGTGACCGAACGGCCGGAAGTCGTCTCGCGGGCCGTCGAACCCCAGATCGCCCCGGGCGGGCTCCTGCGGGAACGGCGCCCCGGGGAACTCCGACGCCCCCTGCGGAAGGTGCTCCTCGCGGGAGCCGGGGTCGAACGAGGTGCCGTGGAACGCGGCCGGCGAGCCGCCCTGAACCGTCGGGCCGTAGGACGCCTGCCCAGGCTGATCGGGCTGTCCGGGCCGCACGTGGCCGGCCTGCGGGTCGTACGGGTCGCCGTGACCGGTGACCGGCGGCTGCTCGTAACCGGGCGCGGGCATGTACGCCGTCGTCTGCTCGTACCCCTGGGGATACTGCTCGGGGGCGTAGCCCTCCGGGTAGACCGGGGCGTACATCTGCATGGGCACGAAGCTGATGATCGGCGCGTAGGCCGTACCGCCCTGGTAGGGGCCGGGGGCGTAACCGGGGCCCGCACCGTAGCCGGGACCGCCGGGATAGGCCATCGGGTCCATCGTGCGCGGACCGGCCCTGCGGATGGCCGCGGCGTGGGCCAGGCGGCGCAGCCTGCCCTCGAAGATCAGGACCGCGAACAGCACCAGCAGCACCAGGATCAGCGCCGGGATGCCGAGCTGGCGGCTCAGCGTGGCCCCGTCGAACTCGGAGCCCGCGTTGCGGATCTCGTACACCGAGGAGCCGGAGGCGCTCTGGTCGAGCGTGGCGGTGTCGGACGGTGTGGGCGTGACGGCGGGAAGCTGGTCCGGCCCGGGGCTGGTCGGCGGGAACTGGACGTCAGGGTCGTTGGTCGCCGGCGGGGTCTCGGCGGGCGGGACCACCGGGGGCGTGGTCTGCTGGACCGGCGGCGGTGCGACCGCCGTCTCCTGCGGAGGCGGGGGCGTGGTCTTCGTGGCCTTGGGAGGCTTCGGCGACGCCGGGACGGTTATCGTCGTGGTCACCGTCTTCTGCGGCACGGCGGTTTCCTCGGAGCCCCCCGGATCCTGGGTGACCGTGACGGTGACGATCGGCGTGGGCTCCTCGCAGGGCCCCGCGGGATCGACGTCACAGCCCTCGACCTGCGACGGGTCGACGACCACCGTCCTGACGGTCGCGCCGGCCGCGGAGGAGCCCGCGAGCGGCGCCAGGGCGAGCAGGATGGCGCCGCTGAGTCCCACGGACATCACAACGGCGGAGACAGCTGCCCTGTGCCGTGCTCGCGTCACCGGTGCCCTCCGCGCAATCAACCATGAACACGTCAAAGAAATACTAGTTGGGCAAAAGTAACAGTAAACCGTGTTTTACAAAACGTGTCGCGACCGACGGCGGCGCTGGATCCTCCGCTGCAGCCACAGGAGGCCGAGGAGTACCCCCACCGCCGCTCCCACCGCCGGGAGGCCCCGGACTCCTGTCAGCAGCGGACTTGACTCGGCCACCGGCTGGACTTGGCCGTTCGGGCCGTCGAGGTCCTGCGGGAGGGGCGCGCCCTGCGCACCCTGCGGAAGGGGGACCTGCGCGGCGGGGAAGGCGCCCGCCTGCGGCAGTTGGAGGCCGTTCACGAGACCGGGCATCTGGCCCGCCCCCGCCATTCCCATCGAGATCGGCGGCGTCATGGAGCCCTGCGCGCCCGGCACCTGCGCCCCGCCGGGCTGTGCGCCAGGGAGCCCGCCCGGCTGCCCCGCTCCCGGGTGGACGGGAGGCACGGGTCCGCCCATCGGCCCGCCCGGCCCCTGCTGCGGCATCCCGGGCTGCCCGGCCATACCGGGCTGTCCCATTCCCGGCTGCCCGATCCCCGGATAGCCGGGAAGCATCGGCTGCCCCGTGTTCTGCGGCCTCGCACCGGGCTGGCCGGGCACGACGGGCTGCCCGGCGGGCAACTGGCCGACCCCCGGATAGCCGGGAACCATCGGCCCGACCACCGGTTGCCGCGCTCCGGGCCGACCGGCCACCTTCTGCCCGCTTCCTGGATGAACGGGACCCATCGGCGGGAGAGCCTGCTGCCCCGGTCCCAGCTGCGGCACCCCGGGCAACCCCGTCACCGGCTGACCGACTCCCAACTGGCCGGGACCCGCGTGCCGGAGACCCTGCCTGCTCACTCCCCGCTCGCGCGCACCGGCTCGGCCGGCCGCGTGCCGCTGCCCGCGCACCTTCCGCCCGGCCGCCTTGTGACCGGCCTGAGAGCCCACGGCCGAATGGTTCCTACCGTTCTGCTCCTGCAGCGTGGGGGCCGCGGGCGCTCCCGCCGGCGGTACGGCGGCCTGTCCCTGGCCGGGCACACCGGTACCGGCCTCCGGCGCGGTGCCCGTGGTCGCGGCGCCCTCCGGAAGCCGCGTTCCCTCCGGCGGAAGGCCGGGGGTGACCGGACCCGCGGGACGACCGGCGGCGGCCGCCTCGCCCGGGATCGGGCCGGGGGCCGCCGGAGCCGCCGGGGACCCGGCCTCCTGGCGCGTACCCGGCACGGTGGCCCGCGTCTCGTGGGAGGCCGCCGGACCCCCCGTCGCTCCCGCGCCGCCGGGAAGCGCACCCGTCTGCGGGCCCGCCTGCGCCCCGGCACCCGGCGGCGTTCCCGGCCCGGCCGGGAACCCGGCGGTGCCGCTCGCGCTCGTACCCGCCGCGCCCGGCTTCGGAGCCGGAAGGGCGAACGACTTTCCGAGAAGATCGAGAAGGAAGGCCGACACGCGCTGCTCGGCCTTCTGCGCCTCCGAGGTGCCCGGCGCGGGCAAGGGGACCCCCTCGGCCTCCCCGGCCGTCTGGGGGACCTTGAGGACCATGCTGGCGGCACCTGGAGCCCCCACGCCGGTGCGGGTCTCGGCGGACCCGGCCTCCCTCGCGACGCGGACGCGCTCCAGCGTCTCCGGGCCTCCGACGACGCCCCCGCCCGGCCGCATCGCCGCGTCCGAGCTCTTGATCGTGCCCCGGGCCTGCTGCTTCACCATCTTGCCGTCGAGCCCGCGCGTCCGGGCCAGGGCGGACACCGTGATGTCCCGCGGGTGCCTCGGCACGGCGAGCAGCACGTCGACGGAGCCGCCCTCGGCGGGCAGGGCGCCGATCATGCACACCCCCGCCCCCTTGGGTACGGGTGCCGAGGACCTGGTCTCCTTGGGGCACTCGATGCCCGCGAGCGCCTCGGCGGGGGTCGTCAGGACGGCCAGCCGCGCGTCGGTGCCCGGCCCCTGCAGCCGGATGCGGTAGCGGATCACCTGGCCGGTAGCGCTCTCCCGCGCCCATGCGCCGGAGTCGGCCTCGGCCGCCAGGTCGAGGGGCAGCGCGGCCGGCTCGTCCATCTGGACGGCGTACACCCCCGACGCTCCGAGGATGAACACTCCCGCTCCGACAGCGGACACGAACCCAGCACCACGCCACCATACGGTCACCGCATATCTCCGTTCCCCGGGTACGGACACGCGACATCGCCACGTCCAGTAGCAGTTATGTCACGCTGCGGAGTGGATCAATCCTTATTGAACCGACCTTGCCCATCGTTGAGGCGACCTTGTACCGCCCGGACGATTGGAAGGTCCGCGGGGAGCCACGCCACGTCGTAGAACTCCGCCTCGGCCAGCCAGCGCAGATCCAGGTGCTCCCTCGCCTCGGGCTTGCCCTCGACGACCACCGCGAACCAGACCCGGAGGACGTAGCCGCCGGCGAGCGCCCAGTCGCCGCCGACGCGCTCACCCACCTCGACCAGCACGCCGAGTTCCTCCTGGCACTCCCTCACCAGTGCCGTGTGCTCGTCCTCGCCGGGATCGACCTTCCCCCCGGGCAGCTCCCAACCTCCGGCCAGCTCGGGAGGGTCGGCACGCTGGGCGGCGAGCAGTCTCCCGTCGCCGTCGACGATGGCGGCGCCCACAACGACCTTTTCCATGGCTCCCGATTCTGTCAGCCCTGCTCCCGCGCCTTGAGTTGCGCAAGGACCTGGGGGTGTTGCAGCGGCCGGGTGAATCCCACGATCCCGGTGCGTTCCCGATATGTGGTGACCTTGATCGGCCCGCACAACCGGCACCTCGCCTCGACCATCTTGCCCGGGGAGACCACCATTCCCACGTGCCCCGGGTTGTCTGGGCCGGTTCCTGGACCGGAGTTGAAGAAGACGAGGTCTCCCGCCTGCTCCTGCCCCTCGGGAACCTCCACCCCGAACGGCCACTGGCCGAACGTGGTGCGCGGGATGGTCAGGCCGACGCTCCGGTAGGCCATGTAGATGATCCCCGAGCAGTCGTAGCCCGCGGGACCCGTACCGCCCCAGATGTAGGGCTTGCCGCGCTGGGCCAGCGCGTACGCGAGGATCGCGGCCACCGTGCTGGTCGGCGCCGCCTCCAGCATGGGCTCGTCGCAGCTGTCGTCCGCCTCCGGCGGGATGGTGACCTCGCCGTCCTTGGCGTACTTCTCGGCGATCTCCATGACCTGGTCGACGTACCACCAGGCGCGGTTGTAGACGAACAGCGAACGTCGCACGTCCTCCGGCGCGCCGTTCCGCTTCAGCATCTTCGCCGCGCCTAGGATGGCGTCCGCCGGGTTGTACACGTCGGCCCAGCCGTCTCCGTCGCCGTCGGAGGCGTAGCCGTTGAACGTGGACGGGATCTTGATCTTGGCCTTGCCGCCCCACGTGCTGATGAGAAACTGCATCGGCCCGGCGGCGCCCGCGTAGTTCGTGCCACTTTGCACGCCGGGGAGCGTGGAGCGGCCGTGGTTGGTCTCGCGCTTGCCGACCCCGGCGAGCACGTTCCACTGCACGCCGACCTTCTGGCCGTGCTCGCGATACAGCTTCAGATACTTCTCGGGGATGTCGGACGTCGCGGTCTCCGACTGGTCCTCCACCGACTGCGCGGTCTCCCCGCAGTCTGGCTGCGCCTCCCCGGTGATCGACGGGAAGGACGGGAAACCGCTGATCATCATCATCGGCGCCATGATCAGCGTGATCAGGCAGAGCCCGGCGACTCCGAGGATCAGCGCGAGGCGGAGGTGCTTGTTGTCCCTCATGCCACCTCGCCGCCCGTCCCGGCCCACCGGCCCGTGATCCCGCCGTCCATCCTGTCCCGCCCGTACGCGGTCCCGGCGACCAGCCCGGCCCGCCCGTACGCGATCTCGCCGTGCATCGCGTCACAGCCGTAAGCGGTCCCGCCGTGCATCCCGTTGCGCCCGTACGCGATCCCACCGTGCATCGCGTCACAGCCGCGCGCGATCCCGTCACGCCGGTGCGCGGCCCCGCCCATTCGCCCTCGTCCGTACGTGATCTCGCCGCTCATCCGGTCTCGCCGGTCTCGCCGGTCTGGGAGGGCTGGTCGTCCCCCTCCTGGCCGGAGTCCGCGGGCTGGAGGTCGTGGACCCGCCAATCGGCGCCGACCTGGATGAGCGTGACGGCGTACTCCGCGGTCTTCTCGTTCACCCCGCTCCTGGCCGTGACGTTCTGGGTGCCGACGACCACGAAGACCACCGAGGCACTGTCGATCTGCCGGATCTCCTTCACCCGCGCCGTCCCGACCGAGACGATCTCGTCGGCCTTGTTGCTCTCGACGGTGCCCGGCGAGGCGACGGTCCGCAGCAGCGTCCCCAGGAACTCCGCCGTGACGTATCCCTTGAGGCGGTCGCCGTAGACCGCCGGGTCCTCGTCGTAGCCGAACGTGCCGTACTCGGCGGTGAAGCGCTGCGCGTAGTCGGCGGCCGCGGCCAGCTCCTGCTTGGTCATCGGCAGGTAGGAGTAAACGTCGAAGGGCGCGTTGCTGGCCGTCGCCGCCGGGCGCGCCGGCTCCGCGGCCGGCTCCTGTCCCGACACCACCGTGCGGGTGACGCCCGCCGACTCCGCCCGGGTCTCCGGCCCCTTCCCGGTGTCCGACCACATGGTCACGTAGATGCCGACCGCGGCGATTATCACGACCAGCACCGCGAAGACGACTCCTCGCCGGCTGCCTCCCTCGATCATCGTCAGTCCTTGCCGCGGTTGGACGGGCGCAGCCAGAACGGCGGCGGCTCACCGGCCTCCCCGCCGCGCTCCGCCCGCCTGGTGATCCAGAGCGGGGGCGCCTCGGACGACCTGCCCCCGGAGTCCCGGTTTCGCGAACCACCGGAGCTTCGGGACCCGCCGAAGATGCTCCCGCCCGAGGAGCCCGACCCCGAACCGCCGGAGCCCGAGGATCCGCGGGAGGATCCGCCGCCGTTACGCGATCCCGAGCCGGAGCCGCCTCGCGAGGAGCCCGAGGAGCCACGGGAGGAGCCACCGCCGAAGATGCTCCCGCCCGAACGACCGCCCCCGCCCGAGGAGCCCGACGAACCGGATGAGCTGGAGGAACCCGAAGACCTGCCCGACGAGGGCGCCGAGGGCCTGACCGCCGGGGAACCGGACGACCTGCCCGCCGAGGAGGACCCGCCGCCCGAACCCCCCTGCGGGGCCCAGCCGCCGGAACGGCCGCCGAACCAGCCGCCCGAACCGCTCGAACCACCCGAGACGCGCCCGGAGGAGCCTCCGGACCTGGTGGGGGGCGCGCCGCCTCCCGTACCGGCTCCGGAGAGGTTGAGTGGCGGCGCCGCGCCGGGGCGGGCCGCGGTGACCGGCCTGCCGGTGCCCCTGCGCCGCCCCGCGGCCTGGGAGTCGGTGTCGAGCGGTGCCGGTTGCGCGCCGGTCGGGACCCGGGTGCCCGACGGCGTGGCCGGCGTGGCGCCGCCGTCCTCGCCGCGAACCCTGCCCTGGGCGACGGCTGCCGCCGCGGCCGCGCCGACGCCGGCCCCGCCGGCCATCGCGGCCGCCTGCAGCATCGGCTCGGCCTTGCGCATGCCCCACCGGCCCGCCCTGGCCGCCGCGACCGGCGGCAGCGCGGACGCGGCCCGCTGCAGGGTCGGCGCGGTCGCCGCGTCGCCGAGCATCCGGGTGGTGAGCGTGTGCCCGTCCATGGACGAGAACAGGTGCTGGAACGGCCGCCGGTAGAAGAACACCGCGATCGTCAGGATCGCCATGAACATGACCTGCATGCCCCACGGCATCGCCGTGGAGATGATCAGGGCGTAGCCGTACACGAGCACGCCGAGAACGAGGGCCAGCACGGCCTGTCTGAGCAGGGTGCCTATCAGCATCTCCACCCAGCGCATGGCGATGATCCGCCCGGAGCCCGGATGGACGCCGATCAGCAGGAAGACCGGCGCGAGGATCAGCAGCAGCAGGAACCCGACCTTGAGGACCAGCAGCGAGACCGCCACCAGGAAGATCAGCAACCCCGCGACCACCGCGGCCATGAGGGCGCCGATCGCGACCCCCAGGCGGCTCGTCCAGTCCTTGCCCTGGAAGAGGGGGAAGACCGGTGTGTTCTGCAGCTTGTCGGCGATCTCCGTCTCGTACCGCGCCTGGTGGGAGGCCACCTCCGGCATCTGCTCGGCCTTCATCTCGGCCGCGTCGATCGTCTGGATCTCCAGCAGCTTGGCGCCGAATATCTTGATGATCGGAGCGTCCGCGTCGGCCGTGCCGAACTGGCCCATCAGCCACGGCTTGCAGACCAGGGTGGACCAGAGCGCGTCGGAGTTCTGCTCGACGCCGGGCACACCGCTCTGGCCGTACCCTCCGCCCTGGATCTGCGGGTTGGCGTCTCCCTTGGCGGGCAGGCAGGACGTCCCGCCCGCGCCGGGCAGGCCGGAGAAGGCGGAGTTGACCACCTCGCCGGTCTTGTCGGTGACGACCTTGCCCAGCCCCGTGAGGTCGCCGGGGCGGCTGAAGAACCAGACCGCCACCGTGACCGCGAGGACCATCCAGATGACGCCCTCCGCCGTGGTGGTGGCGCGCTTGCGGATCAGCCCGTACCAGGCCAGCCAGATGGCGCCGAGGATCACCAGCGGCCGCAGGTACGGCCAGTACATGGCGTCGGCCAGGCGGACCACCATGTCGTCGACGACGTTCTTGATCGATTCGAGCGGGCCCTCGGTGGCGGCCGCCTGGTAGGTGGTGATGGTCAGCCGGTCGAGCGCCTTGGCCCACAGGAAGACCGTGTTGGCCATCGCGTTGCCCATCACCGCCGCGATGTCGTCGCAGCCGAGCAGATGGGTGTGCCAGAACTGACCGCTCATGCCGTACGTCGCGTAGTTGCCCTGGGTCGCCGGGGCCTGCGCCGCCGGTGCGCCCGGCTGGGCGGCGTCGGGAAGCGGCGGCTGGATCAGGCCGTCCACGCCTCCGGCGACCATGTCCGGGGACAGGTCGGGAGACATGTCGCAGGGAGCCGCGGCGACGGCCGTGGACGTGTCGTCGGGGAACACCAGCGGCAGCGCGAGGAAGGCGGCCAGCACCACCAGCCCGATGGCGATCCGCCTGCCCAGCCGTCCCCGGCGGGAACCCGCGCGGGAGCCTCTCCTCTCGCGGAGCCCGCGAAGCCCGCGGAACTCGCGAAGCCCGCGAAGCTCCCGGAGCCCGCGAAAACCCTTCGATCCCTTGAGGGACCGTCTCTCGCGAGAGCCCTCAAGCCCTGTACGGGAGCCCTTCATGACCGCACCTCCAGCGCCGCAGCCCCCGACCTACCGACTCTGTCGCCCCCAGGAAGATCATGCACTTTCTCGTCGGGTTTGTCGTGGGTCGGATTCGTGTCGAGCCAGCGCAGCAGCTCATCCGAGATCAGGTCCACCCCGATACGGCCCGCGCGACCGTCCAGATCCCGGAAGACGCATTCGCCGTTGCCGAGTGAGCGCAGCACCGCCTTGTGCTCCTCGGAGGGTTCGACCCCGAGCAGCGCCATCACGTGCTCCACCTCGACCCGTTCCGTGGAGCGGAACGCGAAGACCGACGACAGGCAGTTCGTCACCTGCTCGCTCAGCAGGTCTCCGGCGTTCTGCGAGACCAGGACCAGCGCCGTGTTGCGGGAGCGGCCCATCCGGCTGACCTCGGGCACCAGCTTGGCGCCCTCGGGGGTGGAGGTGATCGCCCATGCCTCGTCCAGGAAGATCGCCTTGGGCGTCCGCCGGTCCAGGCCGTTCATCAGACCTCGCGCGAACTGCGCGACGAGATAGAGCAGTGCCACCGACAGCCTCTGCTCGTACGAGTAGTCGTCGCGGCCGGTGGAGGCGTCGGGCAGTGTCAGACCGCCCAGGGTGAAGACCGTGGTCCAGCCCTCGGTGTCGATCTGGTCGCCGCCCGAGGGGTCGAAGCAGAGCCTGGCCAGATGCATGTCCGACATGGAGCGGAGCACCGCGCCCAGGTTCTTGGAGGCGGCGTCCTCGGTCTGCTCGAGGAAGTCGACGACCTTGCCCAGCGACGGGTCCTCGGCGTTGGAGACCGCGGCGACCGCCTGGATCATCGCCGACTCGCGTTCCTCCGACATGCGAGGCAGCAGCAGACGCAGGGTCTCGGTGGCCATCGTCTTCTTGGCCGCCAGGTCGTCGCCGAACGAGAACGGGTCCAGCAGGCCGGGAGCCGCCGAACCGAGGGGGATGATCCGCGCCTTCCTGCCCCGCTTCTGCAGCAGCTGCACCAGCGACTCGGCGTCGCCCTTGGGGTCGATGACCGCGACCGTCACCCCGCGCAGCGCCATCTGGTAGATCATCAGCAGCGCCAGCGTGGTCTTGCCACCTCCGGGCTCGCCGGTGATGGCGATGGCCGTCGGCCGGTTGCGCGTCGCCGCCACCAGCGGGTCGAAGTGCACGATGCTGCGGGCTCGGCCCAGGGTCTCCCCGACGTAGGGGCCCATCCAGCCCGAGGCGCTCTCGTCCACCCGGTCGCCCAGGTCGACGGTGGCGGTGGCCATGCCGCCCGCGATGGTGCGCAACGGCTGCCGCTGCGCGTAGGCGTTGACCCGGACCCGCTCTCCCGGCAGCGTCTCGCAGAACAGCGAGAACTGGTCGCCGGTCGAGTTGACGATGTCGATGCCCATGTCACGGTAGTGCTCCACGACCGCCTCGACCCGCTGCACGCAGATCTCCTCGGTCGGGGCCGACACGATCAGGCGGTGCCAGCCGTACACGAACGGCAGGCGCTCCTTGGTGATGCCGTGCTCAAGCATCCGGGCCGCGTCGATCTGCTCGGCCAGGGCCAGCGGCGCCTCCGCGCCCGCCTCGCGGATGTGGATGTCCATGTCGCGGGCGTGGGCGAGCTTGCGCGCCACGTCCTTGCTGGCCTTGACCGGCGGGATCAGCCGCATCCTCGAACTGATCTCCACGGGGAAGGGCAGCTGGTCGGCGAAGTGCATCCAGGGCTCGCCGTCGGGGAAGGGCATCAGGTCGGGGAAGCGGGCGAAGGACATGTGCGCCACGTAGGAGTCGCCCTGCGGCTGCTCGATCCGCAACAGCGCCCTGCCGTTGTGGATCTGTCCCTCGACGAGGGACTCGATCTCCCCCTGTCCCCACCGGCGCTTGGGGCTGGCCGAGGCGGGAGGGTCGCCGAGGGATCCGGTCGCGGCGTGCTGGAACAGCCAGGCGAGCTCGACGGAGGTGGCGTGCCTGGCGTACAGCGCGCTGGCGGACAGCGCCCTGCCCAGCCGCTCCGCCTGCTCGGACCACTTGGCGATCTCGGCCTTGGGGACGTGGTCGTCCTCGATGCCCAGGGCCTTCTCGCTGCGCTGGTAGAAGCCGAAGAGCTGCGACAGGACCCCGGTGCCCAGCTGCCGCCCGCGCGTGCCGAGCCGCACGCCGAGGTAGACCTCTTTGGTCCAGAAGTCCTTGGCCCAGACGTGGCGGTACATGTCCTCCAGGTAGTCGCGCCAGCCCGGCCCCTCGTCGGAGGTGGAGTTCAGTGCCATCGCCCACTCGGCGGCGGGGTAGGTGCGGTGCGCCACGCGCAGGTGGACCTCGGCGTCGGGCATGCGGATGGCGGCCAGCGCGATCGTGATGTTGGTGGCCAGCGCCTCCCGCTCCTCGGGGGTGATGAACTCGTAGCTCACCGTGGGAAGCCTGAAGTAGGCCCAGACCGACGAGTCGGTCAGCAGGATCCGATCGTCGAAGTATCGGACGGCCAGGCGGCTGCGCGCCCGGGAGGCGCGGCTCACAGCCCCTCCCCCACCGCTCGCGCGGCCCTGCCCCCGCGGCCTCCGGACCCCTCGCCGGCCCGGATCCCGCGGCACCCGCTCGCCCGTGCCTCGCCCGGCCCGCCCTCGCGAACCCGCCCGAGGCGGCCCGTACGGACCTTGCTCAGCCCGGCACGGCCCGGCCCACTCCGGTCCGGCCCGCTCCGATCGAGCCCGGCATGGCCCGGCCCGCTCTGATCCAGCCCGCTCGCACGAACCTCGTCCAACCCGTTCACCCGGACCCCGGCCTGCCCGCTCATCACCTGCACCTCCTCTCGCCCGCTCACCACATCTCCTCGCGCCCGGGGGATCACTGGGCTAATTCCTCCTCGCTGGGTCGACCCGCCTGAACCGTTCCGAAGCCCGCCACGACGACACCGGCCAGAGCGAGGTACGCCCGGCGGCCCGGTGCCCTCAGGTGGGACGGTTCCACCCGATCGGCCCTGCCGGGGGCCAGCGCGTCCTCCCAGGGAACCCGGACGATCGCCCGGCACCTGCCCCGCGCGACCGCCTCCGCCTGCTCCACGTCGGCCATGCTGCGGCGGCTCACCCCGTTGACGACCATGACCGCCCGGTGGCGCAGGTCGGCGCAGCCGTGCCCGTCGAGCCACTCGTAGGTCATGGCCACCGCGTCCGGCCCGTCCTCGCTGGCCGGGACGACGAGGACGAGCTGATCGGCGTAGGGGAGGACCCGCGCGGCCAGAGCCGCCGCCGGGTCCATGACGATCATCTTGTAGTGCCGGTCGAGCATGTCCATCGTCTGGCCGAGCCGCCGGTCGGAGAAGAGCGTGCGGTCGGACAGCCGCTGCTCGGCACCGGCGTCGCTGTCTCCGGCGAGGACCTCCAGCCCCGAGGCGCAGCGGCTGGTGTAGGCGCGCATGCCGAGGTATCCCTGGACGTTGTCGAGCCCGGAGAGCAGGGAGCTCAGGGTTTCGGGCGACTCACCCTGGATCCGGCTGGACAGCGCGTGGGAGCCGGTGCTGGCGTCGACCGCGAGGATCCGGTCCTCCCGGTAGCGGGCGAGGGTGTGGCCGAGCATGAGGGCGGTCGTGGTCTGCCCCGCGCCGCCGGTGCAGCCCAGGACCACCACCCGGCGGCTGCCGCTGAACACCGCTCTGGCCCGCGCCTCGTCGATCTCCGAGCCGTCCGTACGGCCACCGCCGCCGGGTCCGATCACCACCTGGGCCAGCCGCCGCCAGCCGCCCGAGGAGTCACGGCCGACCACCGACTCCACCCGGCGGACCCTGGTCTCGGCCTCGCCGCGCGGGGAACCGGTCACCGGCACCGCCGGGGTGACCGGATCCGCCGTGGCCGATCCCGACGGGACCGCGCGGATCGACATGCCGCTTCCCTGGACACCGGGACCCGCCGGGGCGCCGGGACCTCCCTGCGCGCCCGCGGGCCTCTCCGGCGGCCACGCCCTCGACGTGTCGGCCGCCCGCCCGATCGGCGCGGGCTGCCCCTTGCGATGCTGGCGCCGCGCGCTCTCCTCGTCCTGCCTGTCCTGCGGGAGCTCGGCCGCCTCCGCGGCGCGGCGCCCGATCGGCGTCGGCCCGACGAACCTCGGCACGAACGACGGAGTGGCCGGAGCGGAGGGCTTCTGGGCGGGGTCGGGCACGACGGCGGGCCTCTCGGCGGGCACCGCGCGGGCCGGGGCGGGCGTCTCCACCTGCGGCGACCCGGGAGCCGAGGGCGACGGCACGGCCGGGGCCTCGGGCCGCTGCCGGACGGGAGGCTTCGAGGCGGGGGCGGCCTTGGAAGGCTCGGCGGGCGCGACCACCTCGGGGGACGCGGCCGGTGTGGGAGGCGCGGCCGGTACGGCCGGGGCCGTGGCGGCGCGCTGGGCCTCGGCGGAGGCCGCGAGCCTGCGCAGGCGCCGCAGCGCCTCGGTGCCGATGGGGGCGGGCGGAGCCGCGGTCGCGCCGGCCGCGGCCTCGTCCCCCGAATCGCTCGCGGACCCGGCCGCCGGAGCACGATCCGTGGAGCGGTCGGCGGGCGGCCGCGAGACCGAACCCCTGACCGGCGTACCCGGCACGGACCCGGCGGACGCGGCGGGCTCGGCGGACGCGGCGGGCTCGGGCACCGGGGGCGCGGCGGACGACACGACGGGCAGGGACGCCGGGGGCGCAGAGGGCGTAGAAGGCGCGGAAGGCTTGGAGGGCGCGGAGGCCACGGGGAGAACGGCGGGGACGGTGACCGGGGGCGCCTCGACGGCCCAGGTGGTCTCGACGGCCCGAGACGTCTCGACGGCCGGGGTCTGCCCGAAGGCCGAGGCCTGTCCGAGGGCCGGGGCCGTGCCCTGGCGGGAGGCGTGGACCTCGGCCCAGGCGACGCGCTCGCGGGCCACCGGAGCGGTGGCGGCGGCCGCCGCGGCGGCGGCCACGGCGGGACGCACCTCACGCGAGCGGGCGGCGGCACGCTTGGACTGGGCGTGCCTGGCCTTGCGCGACGCCTTGACCCGGACGGCCGTGTGCCACGGCGCGGCCCGCCAGACCCGGCCGTTCAGCGTGATCTCGGCGGGCTCGGAGAGAGGGGCCATCCGGCACCAGGTGCGCGGCTCCCCCACGTAGCGCATCTGCGACTGGAGCAGCTCGGTGAGCCTCTTGCTCTCGATCACCGGCCGGGTGGAGAGCCACGTGACGACACCGGGCGGCACCAGGTAGAGCACGTGCCAGGGGGCGGCGAAGGGCAGGCCGAGCAGGTAGAGCAGCAGCGACCACGGGGCCAGCACTCCCACGAACCCACCGATCCAGACAATCGGGAGCGGCATCGGCAGCCGTAGGTCGTACAGCTTGTAGAGCCGCTTCTCAATCCTCCAGATATTGGTGTACGTGGGCAGATCCACGTGATCCTCCTCTCCGCCTCTCCTTGTTTGACCGTTCGAACCCGGTCTCAACCCCCCGAGATGCCCAGCGCGCCCGCGATCGCCTTGGCAGTCACCTCGATGATGTTCGGAACGTAGAAGATCACTCCGATGGCGATCGCCAGGATGATGAACTGGACGAATCTGGTGATCTCACGGGTGAAGAGGAAGAAGAGGGCCACCACCGAGACGATGACCAGGAAGAGTGGCGCGAAGAAGCTGCGGAGGAAGTCAGCGAGGCCTTCGGTGTTGACGCCCGCGGGAGGAGCTGTGGGCTGAGCGAGCTCTATGGCGCTCAGCAGCATGGTCTTGATAATCACTTCTTGTCCTCCGTACTCACGATCGTGCCCGCCGGACGGCGACGGGTCCGCGACGCCTGAGCGCGGGAACCCGGATCGGCGGCTCATCGATCAGGGGGGTTCTGCTCACCGTGGACCGGCTCCATTCGATCATGTGTTACCCCGCCACAGATCGGTATGCGCCGCGGATGTCCTTGACGAACCACTTGTCGCCCTGCTTGACCATGGTGAGCAAGTAGGACTGTTCCAGCTTGCCTCCCGCTTGGCCGGGGTCGGCGGGTTCGGGTTCGGTGGACGACGTCGCCTTCGACGGCACGCCCCACGTGACCGTCGCGGTCACCTCGCGGGTGGTTCCCCCGGTGAGGGGCACGGAAAGGTCCTTGAGCTGCAGGAAGGTGAACGCGCCCCCGAACCCCTCCAGGGTGACCCCGGCGTCGGCGTAGCGCTGCAGCGAGGCGGTGTCACCCGCGTACGCCTTGAAGAAGTCTTCCAGCGGGGTGCGCAGCTCCTGCTCGGCGGCGCGGTCGCGCTCGGGCGCGGCCTTGGGCGGCAGGCCGGCCGCCTTCGGCGCCGGCAGGATGCCGGGGCGCCCGGCGACCACGAACCTCTCCGCGGCCCGGTCGCGGTAGACGGGCACCGACAGAAGCTGGCGGCGGTTCTCCGACTGGTAGGCGACGGTGACGACGGCGTTGTCGGCGTCGACGACCTCGATCCCGTACGGTTGCACCGCTCCAGCGCTCATCCTGCCGAAACCGTCCCAGCCGAACTGCGCCTCGGCGCCCTCGGGCAGGTAGGGGGCGAGTCTCGACTCCCTCTCCGAGAGGCGGGCTCCGTCGAAGTTCAGATAGACCTCGGCGAACTGGGCCGCGAAGGCGGAGGCCTGGACCGTGGGGAATCCGGTCCCCGAGACGGGCGCCACGCCGGAGGGGGCGTTCTGCTGGGTGAAGCG
Source organism: Streptosporangium sp. G11 (assembly GCF_051192615.1). Classification (NCBI taxonomy): domain Bacteria; kingdom Bacillati; phylum Actinomycetota; class Actinomycetes; order Streptosporangiales; family Streptosporangiaceae; genus Streptosporangium; species Streptosporangium sp. G11. The sequence goes on along the minus strand of NZ_JBPJUQ010000003.1, from coordinate 186,631 downwards.
CTCGAAGGGCGCGCGGACCCCGTTCACGACGATGACGACGATCAGCGCCCAGAGCACGGCACGGCCGGTCCACACCAGCCAGCGGCCGCCTCCACCGGACCAGCGCCCGCGCGACGCGCCCCGCCCGCGCGCCGGAGCGCGATCGAGGTCGGAATCGTCGGGGAAGTCCGGGTATGCCGACAGCTCAGGGTCGCCAGCGATCCGGGGATCACGCTGGACCGTCGACCTTCGAGCCATCACGCCTCCGCTCGCGTCAATCCTCGGCCGGCGCGGTTTCGTATTTCCGCCGATCCCGTTGGCCGTGGTGACGCACTTACTCTAGCCGCCCAGCCGATTCTTCCAGGAAAGCCACGCCTATGCTGCAGGCATCGCGATGACTGAGCAAACCGGGTCTGGAACCCCGGCGAGGTAGCCGATGCCGCCGATGACCGGTGAAAGGCGCATTACCCCTGGCCAGCGCGCGGGCTGATTACTCAAACGCCACCCATTGCTAACTAGACGGCCCCCGGACTGTCGCGACCTGCGCATTTAACGCAAAATACGTCACCCAGGGTCACAACCCCCTGAAATAGCCCTGCTCATCACGCCCGACCAAGGTCGAATCCACGGATGCGGTGTACGAATGTCCAGGTCTGCCGGTGAGTGTCCCGCTTTGAGTAGGTCGTCACCGAGAAGCCCGGCCTCACACGTGGCGAAAAACGCGACGGAGCGGGGGAGACCCGGAGCCTGTCGCCAGGCGGGAGCCGAAGGCGCGAGGAGGGTGGAGGCGGACAAGCGGTCCCGGCCGCCCCGTCCGCCCTCGTCGTGCCTCTCACCCCGTGCGACGCCGTAACTCCTCGAAGCTCGACCACGCACCCGTACGCTACACCCGTGAACGCGACCCCCGGCAGCGGGAACCAGCGAAGGGGACGCCCTACCGCCTCACCGGCGAGCCGGGAGCACCCTTCGCGTCACACGATCGGTCAGACGTTGAAGCGGAACTCTGGCTGCAACGCTCCGACCTGGCACAACTCCCCTGCATGCACTCTGACCTGCATGTTCTTGCGTTTGCTGGCGTTGACGATGTTCGGCGCTATTCGAAGGTCCTGCGGACTCGCTGCGGACCGGAGGTCATTCCTTGACTCTCCCCGTTCGCTTCGCCCACGCGAGGATCTCGTCAGCCCACCAATAGTCAGTGCCGGCCACCTTCCCCGACGCAGGTGGGAACGGCTCGACCTGCTTCGCGCTGGCCGCTCTCTTGCGCCATTGGTTCACGGTGTTCACCGTCACCCCGAGCAAGGCGGCGACGTCGCTGACCGCGACGGGGACGGGGCGCTCCTTGGACTCCATGATGCCAAGTGTACGCACTCTCGGGACGAACCTAAAGAAGGTGTCCCGATGTTGTGTACATCTGTCCCGAGCGTCGGTACAGTCTGAGACGCAAGACGGGTCCGCCCGGTGTACCACCACCGAACGGACCCTTGATCCAGATCCTGGTAAGAGGAAGAAGATCCATGAGCAAGCTTATGAGCCTCACCGCCGCCGTCGCCAACCGCACCGCTCTGACCGTTCCGCAGCTTGAGGGCTGGGCCTGTGTCATCTGCGCCGTGCTCGGCATCCCCGCCGTCTTCGTCGGGATGATCGGTGGCCGCGAGGTCTACGCCTGCAACTCCTGCGCCATCAGCACGCCGCCGGCCACCCCTGCCGCTCCCGCGACCACCTGCCCGGCCTGGTGCGGCACCGACCACCTCAACGGCGTCGACGTCGAGCACGAGTCGGGGCTCGACGTCGTCCACCCCGGACACGAGTTCATGACGGGCCTGCGCCAGCAGCCGGGCGACGAGGTGCTCATCGTGCTGTCCGACGACGAGCGAAGCGAAGGCACCCTCACCGTTGAGCAGGCCGAGCACCTCGTCGAGCACCTGCAGACCCTCATCACGGCCGCCCGCCAGGGTGCCCGTTCCTCATAGCAAGACGGCCCCCGGTCGGTGCTCCAACACCGGCCGGGGGCCTCGACCCCATCCCCTGATCTGAGCAGGAGACAGAATCGTGGAACCGACCGTACCCGCCCCCGCCCGGCAGCGCTGTCCGCTCGGCTGGTGCGACGCCACCCACCCCCGCATCGACGACGGCACCCAGCACACCCGCCTCGTCGCCGACCTCGACACCGACCGCAACACCGTCCAGATCACCTACCTCGTCGTCGAGGCCGCCGGCCAGCTGCAGCCGCCCGCCCTGGAGGTGATGTACGGGCCCGACTGGGCGGTCCCGGCGAAGCTGCTCATCCCGCTGGCCGCGGCCGGGGCGCTCGGCGACGTCATCGCGCTGCTCGACATCCGCACCTTCCCCGACTTCGGCGCGGCCCTGACGCGTGGTTCGAAGGGCCCGGACCAGGGCGGGGCGGTGAAGTGGTGAGCAACCGTCATATCCCGGCCCGGTGGCCGCTGCTGCTGCTCGCGCTGCCCGCCGGGGTGGCCACCTGGTCAGGGTGGGTCGGCCTCGGCGAGAAGACCGGTTTCGGCATGGTCAAGCCGCTGCCGGGCATCTCCGATTTCGAGATCAACACGGCCATCAGCTTGCCGATCGGCGTGGAGACCTACGCGGCGTACGCCCTCGGGACGTGGCTGTCGTCGAGCCCGGTCGTGTCGGCCACCACCCGCCGCTTCGCGAAGTTCTCCTCAATCGCGTCGCTGCTGCTGGGCATGCTCGGCCAGGTCGCCTACCACCTGCTCCAGGTCGCCAACTTCACCACGGCCCCGGTGTGGATCGTCACCGTCGTGTCGTGCCTGCCGGTGCTCGTGCTCGGCATGGGCGCCGCGCTCGGACACTTGCTCGCCCGCGACGGCCAGGCGTACCGGGAGACGGAAGCCGTCACCGCGGCGGCGCCGCTCGAGAACGTCGTCCCCGACGAGGAGCTGGTGGATGAGGTCGAGGGGGCGTGGCGGGACGCGAAGCGAATCCTTCGGGTCGTCGATACGGGCCAGGTACACCGGCCCGCTGTACCTGCCCAGGTAGCCGAGGTGGCGCCGCCGGGAGATCCGCGCGGATTCGTCTCCGCGCCCGGCGATGGGCCGGAGGCCGAGGTACAGCCGCACGGCGTACCTGACCCCGACGCAGACCTGTACCCGCTCGCCCTGTCTCACTTCCTGGCCGACGTCACCCAGGGCGAGCTGCCGTCCGTCCGCACGATCAAGACGCGGATGTCGGTGGGCACCGACCGGGCGCGGAAGCTCCAGGCGTACCTCGGGCAGCTCGTCGAGGTCGCGTCATGAGGCGCCACCGTCAGTGGAGGTCGAGGCGCACCCAGGGAGAGTACGGCCGGGAGCTGAAACGGGAGCTGGCGGTCCGAGACGGGTCGCGTTGCTTCTACTGCTGGGCGCCGGTCGAGAACCCGACGACCCTCACGTTCGACCACTACATTCCGCTTCGCATGTGGCGCACGAGCAAGCCGCAGAATCTCGTGTTGGCGTGCAGGCCCTGCAACGAGGCGAAGGCCGACAAGTTGCCGTGGCCGCTGGTGTGGCTGCTGCTCGACCGGGCCCGGGAGGTGGAGGTCCAGCGCGCGGCCTGACCGGTTGAGGATGGGCGGCCCCTCTGCTTCGGCAGGGGGCCTACCCGTGCCCCTACCTCGGGCCTACCTGCCGGGCAGGCGCTACCCGGCCACTACCGTCTGTGAGCTGCGCGGTAGTGGCGGTAGTGCCATTCCGGCACCCCTCGAAAATGGGCCCTGGAGGCCGGTTCCCGGGGGTCAGGGCAGGGTCATGGACTTGAGGGTCAGGGTCAAGAACTTGAGGCCGGGTCCAGGATTCTTGACCCTGCTCTCGACCCCGGCGGCCTGCGCTCTTGAGGCTTCGAGGGGGTCTTGAGGGTCACCCCGGGGGCGGCCCCTCGGCGGGGCTCGTACGGCTGCGCGTGGGGCAGAGCGCCGAAAAGCTTGTTGATCTTCGCGGGGTGTGTCGGGGCACTGTCGCCGGCCTGTCGGGCGGGGTGTCGCCGAGGTGTCGCGACACCTGTCGGAACGCCCTGACCTGTAACCCCCGGCCCGCGACACCCCAGCCCCTTCATGGGGGTGCCACGGTGTCGCGGGCCGGGGTGCCACACCCCCGCCACGGCAGGTGCCACCAGGTGCAACGATCTTGCCGCCACGGGGTGTGGCACCCGCCCTGACCTGTAACCCCCTCGCACGTGGCACCCCCACCCCTCCGCGAGGGTGCCACGGCCCGCCCTGACTGTCTCTAAGCGGCTTCTCGCATGATGAAGGCCCTGCACCGTAGCCTGAGGTTGTTGACGCCTCCGGGACTGTGCAGAGCCTGACTAGGACGGTACACGATGGAACTTCGCCCCGACATGACCATCGGCCAGCGGCTCGCAGTCGCCCGCCGCTACACCGGGCTCACACAGGAAGCACTCGCCGAGCGGGCCGGGGTCAACGTGGACACCATCCGGAAACTGGAACAGGGACAGCGGCAATCCGCGCGAGTCTCGACAGCGAACGCGCTCGCCACGGCGCTCGGCATCACCACCACCGAACTCCTCCTCGGCGTCGTCCCCCAGGTCGAGCGCGGCGACGACCCGCAGCTCCTCGCGATCCGCCGCGCCCTGGTCCCCGCCGGCGACTGGCTTCCCGCCGTCGACGTCGAAGGCGAAGACGCGCCACCCGACATTGAGGCGCTGCGCGAGTCGGTGGCCGACGCATGGAGCAGCTACCACGGCGGCGACTTCGCGACCCTCGGCCGCACCGTGCCGGACCTCCTCACCGAGGCCCGGGTCGCGGTTCGGGAGAACACCAACAGCCGCGCCGCGGCTGCCTCGGCGGTGCTGGCGAAGACGAGTCAGCTCGCCGCGCACGTCCTGGTGCAGCACGGCCAGGAAGACCTCGCCCTGCTCGGCCTGGACCGGGCCGCCGCCGCCGCACGTGACAGCGATGACGCGATGCTGCCCGCGATGATCACAAACTCCGTGTCGTGGATCTTCCTGCGTACCGGGCGGCTCGACGACTCCGAGCAGGTCGCCACCCGGGCCGCCGACACGATCGAGCCGAAGTTCCGCAGTGACCGTCACCAGGTGTCCGTCTACGGCGGGCTGCTGCTGTCGGGCATGACCGCGGCGGCCCGCGCCGAGCGGTACGACACGGCGCGCGAGCTCCTGCGCGTCGCCCAGGCCGCCGCGCAGATGGTCGGCGACAGCACCGACCGGTGGACGAGCGTGTTCGGGCCGACGTCAGTGTCGATGCAGGCCGTCCAGCTGGAGACGACGGCGGGCGAGTGGGGCAAGGCGCTGGAGTTGGCCCGCCGGGTACCGATGGCCGCTCAAACCCCGGAGTCGTGGCGGGCCCGGTTCATGCTCGACGTGGCGCACGCCCAGACTGAGACGCACCGGGACACGGCGGCGGTGGAGACGTTGCAGACCATCCGGCGTCTGGCGCCCGGGTGGCTGCGTCAGCACGGCCTGGCGCGGGCGGTCGTGCGGGAGCTGATGATGAGGCCGACCCGCCCCCGGGGCGTTGTCGCTATGGCGGATTTTGTGGGGGTGCCCCACTAATCGCGACGGTTTTTCGCTGCGGCGACTGATGGGTTCTGTCCCTGTGACGCACCGCACACTTCTCGCGACGATCGGTGTGTGGCCCCAGACACGAATACCCCAGCACCGCAGGAGCTCGCTGCGCATCCGCCGCTCCTGCTGACCGACGACCAGGCCGACGCGCTCGTGATGCACCTCAGCGGCGTGTATCCGGGCCGACGCATCTGGCGTGCGGGCGGCATCTGGCACGCAACCGGGCCGTGCCCTCTGCTTGGCTGCCTCTGCACCCGCACCTTGCACGCCCCCGACCCTGTCGACCTATGCCGACAGCTCGACGAGGTGAAGCAGCCCAGCGGGGCGCAGCGGGAAGCCCGGACATGACGGACGGGCCCCGGCCCGGCCTCTGCCCAGACTGCCGTTGGCCGATCAGCCGCCTGTGGTCCCTGTACCTCGGCTACTACTGGGGCGCTGACGTGCGCGAGGACTACCTGTTCCTACCCGCAGCGGCCTGCATCGCGAAACGGGGCCCGCTCGGGTACGGCCCCCACACCCCGCCCACGCGTCAATAGCTTCTGTCCCGGCGCGGATACCTCTGGGCGTCACCCCAGGGGGCCGGGACGGACCGCGGCGGCCCCCGACCTCTCTGGAGGGAAGGTCGGGGGCCGCCGCCATGTTCGATCAGGCGCGGGCGGTGTATTCGAAGCCGAACTGGGCGCCCAGACGAGGAATGTCTGCGGGCTCACGGATGGTCGCGTTCGGCATGTTGATGACCACCCCGCCGCCTCCGGGCTGCCAGGACGAGCCGCCGCTGAAGCCGCCGCCGCCCTCCAACGCGACACCGGACGTGCCGTGCGTGGCGCCCTTGATCTCGGTCTTCTTCTGCTGCTGGGCTTTGGCCTTCTTCTCCGCAGCGAGCAGGGCGGCGTCGATGGCGGCCCGGTTGTCACCGAAACCCGAGTCTTTGGCGGCTTGCTTCGCGGCGGCCATGACCTTCTTCACCGCGACAACAGCCTCGCCACCCTTGGCCAGCACGCCGTTGATCCAGCCCTGAATCGTGTTCTCGCCGATGAGGTGAAACACCTTCGACGGGGAGTGCTCGTCGAGCAAGTTTCTCACCCCGTCGACGGCGCCCTTCACCACCGACTTCGCCGCGTCGACCGCCGCACCCGCCATGTTTTTGATGCCGTTGACGAAGCCGAGAATCATGTCTTTTCCAGCTTGGATCAGCCACGTGCCCGCATCATGAAAAACGGCTCTGGTTTTTGCTGGAATTGTTTTTACGTCAGCAATGAGGCCGGTGATTTTTTCGGCTATCGTCTTTTTAAGATTTTCCCAGGCCGCGGTCGCGTCGGCCTTCAGTTTCGTCCACGACTCAGACGCGATTTGGCCGACAGATCCCAGGGTGCGCTTAATGGTGTCTTCCACCATTTGCCACAGAGAATCCCAGATTTGACGCAAACCCTCTTTAAGGAGCGTAAAATCACCGGTCATTACCGCCTTGGCAGTTTTAACCAAGCCGGAAACGACGCCCCAAAAACCATTCCAGATAGAGAGGAATGTGGAGACTAAAAAAGTGACGGCCGCAATAATATCTTGGCCGTATTTGTCCCACAATTCTTTCAGAATGGTGAGGACATCAGAAACGACGGTCTTCGCAGACTCGAAACCCTCGGACAGTTTCGTCTTCCACTGCTCGATGGTCTCCCCGTTGGCGGCCACCCATTCCTGGACGTCGGCGACCACCCCGTCCCAGATGAGGCCCAGCTGGTCCTTCCAGCCCTGCACTGCCTCCAGGGCCCCAGACATGGAGAAGCCTTCAGCGGCCTTCTCCAAAGCGGGGAGGACTGTGCCGCCGAGGAAGTTGACGACGCCCTCGGACATGCCGCGCTTCCACTGCTCAATTTTGTTCGTCGCAGTGTCGTGAAGCGTGTCCCCGGCCTTTTTCGCCGCTCCGGAGAAAAAACCGAGAGAGGCCGTAGCCTTGGACGGGTCGAGTGAAAACAGGGCCTTACCGAGGTCTTCGGCCTTCGTGCCGAACAGCTCGACGGCGATCGCGTTTCGCTTTACCGGGTCTTCGACGTTGCGGAGCTTGTCCACCATCTGATCGAAGGCGCCCGCTGCGGCCGGTCCGCCCTTGGCGAACTTCGAGATCATATCGTCAGCGGAAAAACCAAGGTTGGCCAGCCCTGACCGAACCTTTTCGCCGCCCTGCACAGCCTCGATCGCGAATTCCTTCAGCGCGTCAGCGGCCACATCCGAATCGCGAGCGCCGCCTTTCAGGAGCTGTGAAATCAGCCCGAGAGACGTCTTTCCGTCTAGGCCCAAGGTGCGAAGCTGAGTACCGTACTCATTGAAGCTGTCCAGCAGATCCTCGGACTTGTTCAGGCCAAGCTGCTGGCCGCGCACGATGATGTCGAACGCCTCCTCGGCGTTCTTCGCAACCCCCGTACGGAGCATCTGAGAGACGGCCGCGGTGACCCGGCCGAGGTCCTCGTCGAGGATGGTCGCGGCATCCAGGGCGCGCTTGGACAGGGTGCCCAGGGCTTCATCGGACGCGTCCCGGACGCCATCGATGTTCTGAACCACCGACTTCAGAGACTCGGTGACGTCACCGATCCCCTCGCCGTACCCGTCGGCGTACACCTTTCCGGCGACACGGCCCAGCTTGTCCATCTCGTCGCCGGTCGCACCCACCTGGGCGAACAGCTTCGCCTTGGCCTGCTCAGCGTCCAGGGCGCTCGTGAGGCCCGACATCAGGGCCGCGCCGATCGCCGCGCCGGCCGCAAGCCACGGCGCCGACTTGAGCGAGGACATCAGCCCGTCGGCCGCGCCACCCATGCGGGCCCGGCCGGTCTGCTCAGTGCCGTCGCCGAACTCGCGGCCCGCGTCGTCACCGGCTTCCCGGGCAACCCGCTTCGCATCGGCCAGCGAGGCGCGGAGCCCGGCGACGAGGCCGTCTCCGCCGTCCTGCCCGGCCTGGCGGGCGACATCGTCCACATCGCCCAGGGCGGTGCGGAGCTCGTTGACGATGCCTCGGCCGCCCTGCGCGGCTTCGGCCTCCATCCGGTCGAGGTCGGCGACGAACCCGGCCACGAGCCGGTCAGCGTCGGCGAGCGCCGCGGTGGGGTCGAACCCGTCGGCCAGGGATGCGGCGACCTCGCCAAGGCTCTGGGTGACCGTGGATTCCAGGGAGGCCAGGGCGGTGTTCGCCCCGGACTGCAGGGCTTTCAGCGACTTCTCGGCGCCGTTGACTGCGGAGTCGAACCCGGCGTCGTCGGCGTCGATGATGGCGTGGAGCTCACCGAGAGACAAGGACATGGGTTCAGCTCTCCCTCTTGCGTGCTGCGTGGGCGCCCACCGCGGTCAGCCACTCGGCCGCCGGGGTTCCGCCGGCGGCCTTGTCCCACTCGTCGCAGGCGTGCCCGGCCTGCGCGGCGAGCTGCCCGATGAACCACGCGAGCGCCTGCGCGGCCTGCCCCGGGTGGCGGTTCTGCAGATCGGTCATGGCAGCGACGACCTGGCGGCCGAGCTCGCCGGAGGGCAAGCCGGCGCGGGCGGTGGTGATGAGGCCGACCGAAGCGGCGAGCGCGTCGGCGCGGCCGGACAGGGAGAGCGGCACGGTCAGGCGTCCCGCCGGATCCGGGCCCGCAGATTCACCGGCTCGGATTTCGTGCCCTCGTACCAGTCGCCCGCGAACCCGGTGATATCCCGGTCGACGTAGCACTTGAGGAACTCAGACGGGTACGGCGACATGACGCGGAAGATGGTCGCCCCGACGAACTTCCCGGCGACCAACGACCGGTACACCTTCCGGCCGATGATGGCGGTCCCGTTGTCGCGCGAGTAGGAGAACCCCTCGGGCCCGGCCTGCTCGCCCTGGACGACGCTGATACCCGCTGAACCCATCAGCCGCGTCCACCGGGTGATACGGGCGTTGTGCTCCTCCATCGCCTCACACAGGCCGGTGAGAGCCGCCTCGAAGGTGTCGAGGGCGTCCACGATGTTCTCGGCCCCGTCCAGGTCGGCCGCGGCCTCCTCGCGGATCTGGGCGCGGATGGCCTCCCACTCGGCATGCTTCCGCTTCTCCCGCACCTGCTCCGTGCGGCGCTCGGCGGCCTGAACGTTCATCTGCGCGAGGTCGACCGCGGCGCGCAGCTCCACCAGGCGGGCCGGGGTGATGGCCTCGGCCTTCATCGCCAGGCCGGCCGACGGCGCCTCACCGCGCGCCGTCTGCTCGGCCTGCTGCAGCGCACGCTCGGCCTGCTCGGCCTCGGCCAGGGCGTCGCCGACGATCGCGTCCACCTCCGCCTCGCTCATGGACAGATCCGGGTCGGTCTTCGTCTTCGTCATGGGCGTGGTCCTGTTCATCGCGGAACGTAGGGGTTAAGGCGGGCGGCCTGGGCGCGCTGCCCGGCCTGGCGCTCGGCGGCGGCACGCAGACCGGGCAGCGTGAACATCTCGTCGGGGCGCCTGGCGCCCTGGAACGCCAGGAACGTCCACCCCCGGCCGGGGCCGTGGCCCTCGATCTCCTCGCGCAGCGCGCGGATCTCCGACAGGACGTCGGTCTTGCCGGCCGCCTGCGCCCACGCGTCGATCAGCTTCATCTGCCCGGTGTCCGCCGCGGCCGTCAGCACGGCGCGCAGGGTGGGGGTGTCGCCGAACCGCAGGGCGTCGGCGAGCATCTGGCCGCGCTGCTCAGGGGACGCGGCGCGGGCCTCACCGAGGGCGGCGCGGAACGCGGTCGTCATCACCGCGGCGTCAGCCGGGGAGGCGTCGGAGGGAACCCCGGGCCCCTGGGGGATCTGCGCTTGCAGGTAGGTGAGGCGGGCGGTGCGCCGCTCGTGCAGGTCCGCGGCGAGCTTCTCCAGCTGCGCCCCGTGCTGCTCGTGGGCGGCGACGACGGCTTCGGCCTTGGCCAGGTCTGAGAGGTTCGGGTCGTTGCGGATCGCGTCCAGGCGGGCCCCGTAGGAGCTCTGGAGGGCCTGCCCGCTGGTGACGGCGGGGTCGGTCTGCGCGGCCGGGAGCGGCGCGGGCGGCTGCTTCATCGGCTGGAAGGTGGAGACCAGCGGCGCGGGGGCGGCGCCTCCGGGGAGCCACCCGGGCGGGATGACGGGCGCGGGCGCCGGTGGGGGTGTGGACGTCGGCTCAGGGGTCGATGCGGGCTCGTCGGCCACGGGGTTACCTCCGTACTCTGGCCACCTCCAAAGCGGTGGCGTCGTCTGCGTGCCACAGGCCCCGGGCGACCGGCCGGACGTGCCCGTCCCGGGCGATGTTGCGGGCGTGCCGCGGGGTGACGCCGAGACGGGCAGCCAGCTGATCAGTGGTGATCAACGCCTGCTCCGGTGAGGATGCGCTGATTTCCGCAGGGTTCCGCGAGGCGCTTCCGTTCGCGGACGTGATGGTGTGCAGGTGGCCGGCCGCGCGCAGTACTTCGACGGCGGCGGCGATTTCGGGGAGGACGTGGCCGCCGTCGGCCCGGTGCTTGGCGAGGTATGTGCGCAGGACTCGCCAGATGGGATCGCAGACGGAACCGGGCAGGTAGGCGCCGGTGGCGATGAGCGCGGGGCCCGGCCCGTCAGGCAGCGCCACGGTCAGCCCCTCACCCTGGGCGACTGCATGACCATGCATGACCACCTGGAAGAACGGACACCGCCGGACAGATCTCCTTGCTCAACGAGGGCTCTCAGATTCGTGCAGGTCAGCGCGTTTCTATACACAACAGAGCCTGGGTTCTGTCTGGTATAGCTCGAAAATGGATCACACAACGTCATCGCCCTCGCCCTCGTCCTCGGTGATGCCGAGGCGCTTGCGCACCCCCGCGCTCCAGATCTCCGTCTCCCGGCGGGTCCGCGGCTTTCCCCGGCCCTGCGCGAGCCGCCTCTCCCGCTCGCCCTTCTGCAGCTCACGCAGGACCTTGCGCATCTTGGCGACGTCGGGCTTGCCGTCCGTCGTCACGTCGATCCGGGCGGGCCGGTCAGGGTTCTTCGAGGTGTCGCTCAAGGTGGCTCCTCTCCAGCGGGTGGTACGGCCAGGCGAGCGTCGACATGAGACTCTCGGCGCGGCGGTCGAGGCGCCGCGACTCCTCCAGCACGGACTCGGCGCGGTTCATCTCGGCTTCGAGGCGGTCGAGCTGGGCGGCGGTGAGGTTGCCCGGCGGGGGGATCGGTACGGCGTGGAACCCAGCGATCGCGAGCCGCCGGGCCGCGACGCGCGCATGCCCGGCCCGCCGGCCAACCTCATCCCGCAGCGCCTTCACTTCCCGCTGCGCCCTACCGAGCCGCCGGGAGCGCCTCCGCTCCCCGGCCGGGGTGTCAGGGCGCAGCGACTCCCCGGCCGCCTCCTGGAGCGCCACGGCGACCGGCCCGGGGTTCTCGTGGTCGAGGCCGTAGGCGAGCGCGGCCAGCACGCCCGGCCGGGGCCGACGCTCCCCGGCTTCGAGGCGGGTGATGGTCGACCGGGCCACCGTCGACCGGACGGCGAGCGCCCGCGTCGACAGGCGCCGCTCGGCGCGCAGGGAGCGGAGCAGGGCGCCGAGCGTGGCGGCCAGGCGCTCCCGCTCGACGGCGCCCGGCTGGGAACGTTCGAACCGCGTGCGGACAAGATGGTCGCCTGACGCGGGCGCACACGCGATCGCGCGCGAAGGGACGTCCGCCCGGTCGCAGCTGCTCGGGGCCGCGTCCTCCAGCTTCGACCAGTCGGAGCTTCGTACGTGCGTCATCTGGTCGCCTGACGCGCCCGCGCGCATGATCGCGCGTGGGGGGAGTGACCGGTCATTCGCGCGCGTGCACGTTTGCCCTGTACGACGGGGCAGTACGGGGGGTACCGGTATGGGCTGGTCGCCTGATGTGGGCGCGCGCGCATCATTTCCGCGGATCGACGAGGCGCCGCGGGCAGGGCGCTCACCGGGTGTTCCTGCGGTTCTGACGGGCGCGGAGAGCCGGGCAGGTGTTGTCGTGGTGGACGGTGATCTGGGTGATGCGGCCGGTGACCTTCTTGACGGTCTGGTAAGCGTGGCAGTCGTCGCAGCCGCCGGGGATGGATCCGCGGGGGGAGGCGGCGGGTTGGGCGAGCGGGTGAGGCTTCACGCGGCGTCCTCCGGGGTGGGCTGGGTGGCGGGGACGACGTAGTAGCCGGTGGGGCGGTCTCGGTCGCGGCAGTGGGCGATGCGGTGCCCTCCGTTGTCCTGGGCGCCTCGGGGTGCTCCGTGGATGTGCTGCTCTCCGCAGTGCGGGCAGGCGAGGAGGATCCAGCTCCAGTTCCCTCCAGGGCGGGTGGGCGGTCGGAGGGCCGCGGGGGCTTGGGGGTCGGTGGTCATGGCGTCCTTCAGGTGGCGGGTGATGTGTTTTCGCTGGTCAGAGCGTTGTGCAGGGTTGTTGTGAAGTTTTCGCAGGTCAGAGGGGTAGTGCAGGGTTGTGCAGGGTTTTCCGAAACTCTCTACGCGCGCACATGTGGAGGGTTTACGGGAGACCCTGCACAACCCTGCACTTACGCAGGTCGGAACCCTTTTGGCTCTTCCTCATCGGCGGCGAGTATCAGTCCCAGGTACGTCATGCCGACGCTCCGTTTCTTCTTCTCGTGGCCGCGCTTGTCCATCGACTCGGCGAACGCCTTCTCGGTCCCGGGTTCCTCGCCGAACGCGTAGCACCACTGCGTCCACGCGGTGTACAGCTCCCGGGCCTTCACCACCCCGTGCGGGGTGCCGATGGTCCGGTCGTCGAGGAAGCGGCCCAGGGCGTCGCTGGAGGCCTGATATTCCTGCGTGCGGGCGCGGACGGCCTCCGGGGGGTTCAGCCCCTGCTGCTGGTAGTCCAGCCACCCCTGGTGGGCCCAGGCGAGGATGGCGGGCGCGGCGGCGCGCAGCCGGTCGGGCAGCTTCCCGTCCCGCTCCTGCTCGGGGATCACGACGTCGAACGGGACCACGAGCAGGCGGCGCCAGACGGCCGGGTCGTCGCCGGACACTGCGGGCAGGTGGTTCGTGAGCATGATCAGGGTGTGGGACGGGATGAACGTGATGGGGTTCTTGTGCATCAGGTTCGCCTCGATGGGGTCGCCGCCCACGAGTCGCTTCATGGTGGCTTCGGCGAACCGGCGGCCCTTCTCGGTCTCGGAGCAGAAGACCAGGCGGGCCCCGCGCAGCCGCATCTTGAAGGCGCCGTGCCGCTCGTGCTTGGCCTCCATGAGCATGGCCGGGTCGATCTCGATGGCGTAGTCACCGAAGGCGGCCATGAGCGCGTCGCGCAGGGTGCCTTTGCCGTTCGCCCCGGTGCCCGTCCAGATGGGCATCACGTGCTCGACGACCTTGCCGAGCATCGAGTAGCCGGCCAGGCGCTGAACGAACGCTCGCACCTCGGGGTCAGGGAGGATGCGGGCGAGGAACGCGAGCCACTCCGTGTCATCGCCGGTCTGGGGTGCGGCGCCCGCGACTTTGGTGATCAGGTCGGCCCGGTCGTTGGGCCGGGTGTTGCCGGTCAGGAGGTCGAGGGTTCCTGAGGTGGTGTTGAACAGGTGGGGGTCGGCGTCCAGCTCCTTGGATGCGACGGAGATGGGCGGGAGCGCGGAAGCGATCTTCACCATGCCGTCGATGCCGGAGGAGGATTCGGACTTGCGGATGTCTTTGAACAGGTCGTCGCGGTCCTGGCCTTCCATCTGCTTGAGGTCGGCGAGCGCCGTTTTGATGGTCTGCCGGGCGGCGACGATGTCGGCGCGCTGGTCGTCGACGGCCCACCGCGCCTCGTCCCAACGGTGCCAGCCGAGGCCGTGCACGTAGCGCAGGGTGTCGGCGTGCTCGGTGACGAATCGTTCGGCCATGCGCAGGTGCCCCCGGTGCTGCTCGCCGTGGCCGACCGAGGGGGCGCGGCGGATGTCGGTGACGGTGGCGAGCGCGGTGTTGCCCACGACTCCGGGCGTGATGCCACCGAGGGTGTACAGCTCGGCGGTCTTGTCGCGGGAACTGCCGTACCCCTGGGCGCGCAGGGCTTTCGTTGCTGCGCTGAACGCGGCCTTGCTGGTCGAGCCCTGGGTGAGCTGGGTGTAGGCGCCGAACTTGCTGTAGGGCTTCTGGGTCTCGAACTCGGTGCTGGTAGAGAAGACGTACAGGTTGTCCATGCCGTCGCGGCCGGTGGTCGCGGAGGTGTCGCCGGATTTGCCGGGACGGCACCACCGGGTCTCGGCGCCGTACTGGGCGATGCGGGTCCAACCGCGGGTACCGAGAATGTCGTCCCACGAGGCGCGGTCGTTGAAGTCGTCACCGGGGCTGAGCTCGTCTTCGTCGTCGCGGTAGGGCCGCGGCTGGTTGAACGGCAGCGCGGCGCCCTGGGCGGCCGGGGCGGTCGTCTCAGGCTCGGGCAGGGGGATGCCGAAGATGAGCGGGGTGAGCTCGGCGAGCGGGTACGTCACTCCGGAGGTGTCGTCCATGATGAAGCAGGCCCGCGACAGGCCTTCCTTGCGGTTGATCGTGCCGGGGATGCGCAGCACGCGGGCGAGGTCGCCGACCGGCGCGTATTCGTAGCCGAGCCGTTCGGCGGACGCCTTGACGGCCTGCTGGAACCGTTCGGACAGGGCGGCGATGACGGGGATAGTTTCCGGGGTCATCAGGTAGGGCTCGTCGAACAGGTGATAGGTGTAGGCGCCGCCACCAGAGTGGATCCACACGGAGGGTGCGGGTAGGCCGGACTCGGCCATGATCCGCCTGACCGCGTCGACATCTTCCGGGAGGGGCAGGCGGACGTGCTTGTGCCGTTCGGTGCAGCCGGTGGGGCAGACGTCGTGTTTGTGGCCGGGCCCGGCGATGTCGAGGTCGGTCCAGAAGCCGGGAATGGCGAGGGACAGGTCGATCTCGCCGCGCCTGCCGGTGGGTGCCTGCTCGCGCAGGGTGGTGACGCGAGCGTAGATCCCGGTGGCGCCTTGCGCGTCGAGCTGGCCGACGTAGTCGACGGCCAGGGCGCGGCCGGGCGGGGTGGTGGGGAAGGTGCGGCCGGACCAGTTCAGGTTGGACACGATGCTGGTCAGGCCGTCCGCGTCGCCGTGGAGCGTGGCGAGCCACCGGTTCACCTGGTCGGGGTCGTACAGGTTGGTCACTGGCCCTCCCGGGCGGCCGGGGGGTGCGCTACCGTGGCCGTGGTGATGGCGCTGGTGAGCGTCTTTCTTGCGGGGCGGTTCCTGTGGCGGGGGCCGCCCTTCGCCATATCAGGGCACGGGAACATCAGGCGGCGCCGTTCTGCTCCGCCTCGCGGGCGAGCTCCCAGCGGATCAGCTCGGACTCGCGGTAGAGAACCTTTGTGCCGATCTTCACGCCGTGCGGACCAATGCCCGCGTGACGCCAGTAGCGCACGGTGGACGGGGAGGTGCGGTAGCGAGCAGCGACCTCGGCAGTGGTCGAGAAAGGGTCTCGCTGTGTCGAGAGCACACTAATTTCGGTCATGCTGTTAGACATGGACACACGCTCTCAGATGTGGTTGTCAGCTGTCAACGCATGCACATATTGTGAGCACATGACACAAGAAGAGTGGCCCGCTCGGCTGGCCACGAGCGTTGCCGCCCAGGTGCGCAGGCACCGGGAGCGGCGAGGAATGAGCGCTCAGCAGCTCTCGGACGCCTGCAAGAACCTGGGCCTCCCCTTCTCCCGATCCGCTTTGGCGAACTTCGAGAGCGGCCGACGGCCGACGATTTCCGTGGCCGAGGTGATGGTGCTCGGCAAGGCGCTCGGTGTGCCTCCGATTGAGCTGATCTTCCCGGTGGGTCAGCAAGACGAGGTTGAAGTGCTCCCCGGCCAGAACCTGCCGCCGTGGGTGGCCCTCCAGTGGTTCGCCGGAGAGGATTCGTTCGGTAGGCGATTCCATGACGACGGCAAGATCTATAGCGAGGATCAGGAGGAATACGAGCAGTCCGCGACCTTCGCCTACCGGTGGCACAAGATCTACGTGAAGCAGTGCCTGGAAGCGAAGAATGAAGCCGACGGAGCACGCAAGGCGGCCACGGTCGCCGAGACAGACGCCGAGGCAAATGCCCACCTGAGGCACGCCAGGTCCGAAGAGGCGCAGTACCGCACCAATAGAGAGCTGCTGCGTGAACATCGTCAGCGCATGCGGCATGACGGAATCACTCCCCCTGAGATGTGGGGAGTCCTAGCCGATATCGATGAGGGCGGACGCGATGGCGAGCATCAAGAAGCGCGCTGACGGGAAGTGGCGGGCCCGGTACCGGGACGCGGAGGGCAAGGAGCACGCCCGGCACTTCGACAAGAAGGTGGACGGACAGCGGTGGCTCGACGAGGTCACCGCGAGCGTGCTCACTGGACAGTACGTCGACCCGCGCGCCGGGCGGGAGACGTTCAAGGCGTACGGCGAGCAGTGGCGGGAGGCCAAGCCACACCGGCCTGCGACGGCGAAGGCCGTCGAGCAGCATCTGAGGTGCTACGCCTACCCAGTGCTCGGCCGGCGGTCGCTGTCGTCGATCCGCGGCTCGGACATGCAGGGTTGGGTCACGGGGTTGACGAAGACGCACGGCCTGGCGGCGTCGACCGTCCGGACCGTGTACAACACGATCAATGCCGTCTTCCGGGCGGCGGTGAGGGACCGGCTGATCGCGCGGAACCCGTGCGAGGGCATGGAGCTCCCGGCGATCCCTCGGAAGAAGGTCGTGCCGCTGACTGTGAAACAGGTCCAGGAGCTCGCGGCGGCGATGCCCGCGCGATATCGGGCGCTGGTCGTCCTGGGGGCCGGCACCGGGCTACGGCCGGGCGAGCTGTTCGGCCTCCAGGTCCGGCACCTGAACTTCCTCAGGCGCATGGTTCAGGTCGATCAACAGGTGCAGCAGACCGCCGGGCACGGCGTCCGTGTGTGCGAGCTCAAGACCGAATCGTCGTATCGGGTGGTTCCACTCCCCCAGGTGGTCATTGACGCGCTGGCGGCCCATCTGGAGGCTTTCCCGGCCAAGCCTGAGGAGTTCGTCTTCAGCGCGCCGCAGGGCGGGCCGATCGTCTACACGCACTTCATGGACAACGCGTGGCGGAAAGCGGTGAAGGAGTCCGGTCTCCCGGCGAATACCGGGCCGCACGCGCTGAGGCACGCGTACGCCTCGATGCTGATCGCGGGCGGCGAGTCGGTGAAGGTCGTCTCCGAGCGCCTGGGGCACACGAACGCGGCGATGACCTTGAACGTCTACAGCCACCTGTTCCCCGATTCGGAGGACCGGACGAGGAAGGCGATCGACGCGGCATTTCAAGATCATGCGGACTCTGTGCGGACCGAGGTGGCCCAGTGAAGCACCCCGTCCCTGGTCAGAGCGTGGTTTCCAAGATCGGTCAGACGTTGAAGCGGAACTCCACCACGTCGCCGTCGCGCATGACGTAGTCCTTGCCCTCGATGCGGGCCTTGCCCGCCTGGCGGGCGGAAGCGATGGAGCCGGTCTCCATGAGCTCGTCGAAGGAGACGATCTCGGCCTTGATGAAGCCGCGCTGGAAGTCGGTGTGGATGACCCCGGCCGCCTCGGGGGCGGTGGCGCCCTTGCGGATCGTCCAGGCCCTCGTCTCCTTGGGACCGGCGGTCAGGTAGGTCTGCAGCCCCAGGGTCTCGAAGCCCACCCTGGCCAGCTGGGTCAGGCCCGACTCCTCCTGGCCGACGGACTGCAGGAGCTCCAGCGCCTCCGCGTCGTCGAGTTCGACGAGCTCGGACTCGATCTTCGCGTCGAGGAAGACGGCCTCGGCCGGTGCGACGAGCGCCGACAGCTGGGCCCGGAGCTTCTCGTCCACCAGTTCGTCGGCGTCGAGGTTGAAGACGTACAGGAATGGCTTGGCCGTCAGCAGGTGCAGCTCGCGCAGCTCCTTCGGGTCGATGCCCGCGCCCTTGGCCCCGGCGTACAGGGTGGCGCCGCCGTCGAGAAGCTTGAACGCCGCCTCCGCCGCGTCGAGCGCGGCCTTGCGGTCCTTGTTGGTCCTGGCCTCCTTCTGGAGGCGGGGGATCGCCTTCTCCAGAGTCTGCAGGTCGGCGAGGATCAGCTCGGTGTTGATCGTCTCGATGTCGCGCCCGGGGGCGACGCCGCCGTCCACGTGGGTCACGTCGGGGTCGTCGAAGACCCGGATGACCTGGCAGATCGCGTCGGTGTCACGGATGTTGGCGAGGAACTGGTTGCCTCGCCCCTGTCCCTCCGAGGCGCCGCGGACCAGACCGGCGATGTCGACGAACTCGACCTTCGCGGGCAGGATCTTCGCGGACCCGAAGATCTCGGCCAGCTTCTCAAGACGCGGGTCGGGAACGCCGACGATGCCCACGTTGGGCTCGATGGTGGCGAACGGATAGTTCGCCGCCAGGGCGTTGGCGGTCTTCGTCAGCGCGTTGAAAAGCGTTGACTTGCCGACGTTGGGCAATCCGACGATGCCGATGCTCAGGCTCACGTGAGCCGAGTTTACGCGGAATGCCCACTGCTACCCGCCACGGGCCGGTCACAGGTACGAGTCACCGGCGCGAACGGAGCCGGTTCCGGTCCGGGAGCGTGTCGGCGCGCCAGGAATGGACGAGCCTGGAATCATGCCGGGGTGGATGTCATGGCTCTCTCCTTCCAGCTCGCGGTGGGCCTCGCCGCGGGACTCGCGATCGGGTTCCTGCTGGGCCGGGCGCGAGCCTCCTCGGGAGCCGCGGACGTCACGACGCGCCTGGCCGACGCCGAGGCCCGCGCGAAGATCGCCGAAGAGAAGGTCGTCTACATCGAGGGTCAGCTCTCCGAACGGTTCCAGGCCCTGTCGAGCCGGGCGCTCGACGTCAACAACCTGCGGTTCCTGGAACTGGCGGAGACGAGGCTGGCCGCCAACCGGGCCGAGGCGTCCGGTGAGCTGGAGCAGCGCAAGCAGGCCGTCGAGCACCTGATCGAGCCGCTGAAGGACACCCTGGCCCGCGTCGAGACGCAGTTGCGCGACACCCAGACGGGCCAGCGCGCCGCCCACGCCGAGCTGGCCAAGCACATCGACGTCGTCCGCGAGAGCAACGAGCAGCTCCGCGCCCAGACGAGCTCGCTGGTGCGGGCCCTGCAGCGGCCCGAGGCCAGGGGCCGGTGGGGGGAGCTCCAGCTCCGCAGGGTCGCCGAGATCGCCGGTATGCAGCGGTTCTGCGACTTCGACGAGCAGGTGAGCGTCACCACGCCGGACGGCGTCCTGCGGCCCGACATGATCGTGCGACTGTCCGGCGGCAAGAACATCGTGGTCGACTCCAAGGTCTCGCTCTCCGCCTACCTGGAGGCCGCCGAGTCGACCGATCCCGACCACCAGTCGGCCCGGCTCGACGCCCACGCCCGGCATGTGCGCGACCACGTCGACCGGCTGGCCTCGAAGCCCTACTGGCAGGCGTTCAGCCCGGCGCCGGAGTTCATGGTGCTGTTCATCCCCGGCGAGGCGTTCCTCGCCCCGGCGCTGGAACGCGACCCCGCCCTGCTGGAGTACGCCATGCGGCGGCGGGTCCACATCGCCACGCCCACCACGCTGATCACCATGCTCCGCACCGCGCAGTACGCCTGGCAGCAGGCCGCGCTCGGCGAGAACGCGCTGGCGATCTTCGAGGTCGGCAAGGAGCTGTACGAGCGGCTGGGCAGCATGGGGCGCAACGTCGACGCCCTGGGCCGCTCGCTGAGCCGGGCCGTGGAGTCGTACAACAGGACGGTCGGCTCGCTGGAGACCCGGGTGCTGGTGAGCGCCCGCAAGCTGAACGATCTGGGGCTGGTCGAGACCGACCTGGACACGCCGCAGGCGGTCGAGGACCTGCCGCGCGCCCTGACCTCACCGGAACTGCTCGAGCGAGAGGAGCCAAGCCCGCCTCTCGTATCCCGCCTGAACGGTAGGTTGACCAACGACCTGCCCTGAAACTGTTCCCCGAAGGCTCCGGCGGCCGGACACTGGAGACGGCGGGTTCGACGACGCGCGGGCCCGCGAGGGTCAGGGTCAAGGGGGCGAGTGGTGGAGAAGCGAGGCGGCGTGCAGCCGGTCGGCGGGGTGATCGCATGAGTGAGCTTGACCGGGCCACGGGCATCCGGCTGACCGTCCGGGGCGCGCTGGCCTTCGTGCTGGTGGCCACGCTGCTGGGCAGCGTGCTGCAGGCGCTGCTGGGAGTGGCGGCGCTGACCGGGGCGGCGTTCGTGGCCGGTTGCGTGGCCGCCGCGTCGCTCGTGAACCGCCGGGACCTGCTGGCGCTGGTGGTGTCCCCGCCCCTGGTCTTCTTCGTGACCACCGCGTTCATCGAGGCGGTCCGCTCCCTGTTCGCGACCACGCCCGTTCAGGCCTTCGGCCTGGGCATGTACACCGCGCTGTCGCAGGGAGCCCCGTGGCTGTTCGGCGGCTCGTTCCTGGTGCTGGTCATCGCCTGGCGCCGCGGCCTGACCCGCTGCGTCCGCGAGCTGCGCGAGGAGCTCAAGGCGTCCAAGGCCTCGGTGCCCCGCCCCAGGAGCGGCGGCGACGGCGCCACCTTCGCCCCCGAGCCCGAGGGATACTTCGAGCCCAAGGTGTACGGCACCCCGCGCGAGGGGCAGTAGCGTCCGGGCACGAGGCCTCACACGTGATTCCTCCCGCACTCCTCCCGCGGCACGCGGGGCGACGAGGGCCACGACGACCCGCAGGACATCCGTGCCGGTCGTGCGCGGCACGGATGCCCGTACGGGCGACGGGGCCCGCTTCCCGCGGGCCCCGAGATGCGAGGTTCCCCGGACGGCGGGCCCCCTGTGGTGGAACCCCTCAGCCAGAGCCTCCCGGGGAGGCCGCTGACCGGACCGGCGTGATCAGACCGCGGCGCGCAGGTCCTTGCGCAGCTCGTGCGGGAGCGCGAAGCGCACGCTCTCGTGGACGGACTCGATCTCCTCGACGTCCGCGAAACCGTTTCGCGCGAGGCGGGCCAGGACCTCGGCGACGAGCTCCTCGGGCACCGAGGCACCACTCGTCACACCGACCGTGGTGACGCCGTCGAACCAGGCGTCGTCGATGAGCGAGGCGTCGTCGACCAGGTAGGAGGCGTCGGCCCCGTGGTCGAGGGCGACCTCGACCAGCCGCTTGGAGTTGGAGGAGTTCTCCGAGCCGACGACGATGACCAGCTGGGCCTGGGCGGCGATCTCCTTGACCGCGACCTGGCGGTTCTGGGTGGCGTAGCAGATGTCGTCGCTCGGGGGGTCGATCAGGTTGGGGAAGCGCTCCTTGAGCCGGGAGACCGTCTCGGTCGTCTCGTCCACCGACAGCGTGGTCTGCGACAGCCAGACCAGCCTCTCGGGGTCCTTGACCCGCACGGTGTCGACCGAGTGCAGGCCGTCGACCAGCTGGACGTGGTCGGGCGCCTCGCCCGCGGTGCCCTCGACCTCCTCGTGGCCCTCGTGGCCGATGAGGAGGATGTCGTAGTCCTGGGAGGCGAAGCGCTTGGCCTCGTTGTGCACCTTGGTCACCAGGGGACAGGTGGCGTCGATCGTCTTGAGGCTGCGCCGGGCGGCCTCCTGGTGGACCGCCGGGGAGACTCCGTGGGCGGAGAAGACGACGATGGCGCCCTCGGGCACCTCCTCGGTCTCCTCAACGAAGATCGCTCCGCGCTGCTCCAGCGTCTTGACCACGTGGGTGTTATGGACGATCTGCTTACGGACGTAGATCGGAGCGCCGTACTGCTCCAGCGCCTTCTCCACGGCCTGCACCGCACGATCAACCCCCGCGCAGTAACCACGGGGCTTCGCCACTAGTACGCGTCGGGTCGCGGGGGTGTCTGAAGTCATGCTCTTATGCTACGTGGACACGTCCGCGAGACAGCCCATACGTCCCACAAGCTCATGCGGCACAAGTCTTGCCACACTAGCCTTCTCCATACAGACCTCCCAGGGAGACGACATGTCAGTCCCCGACATGATTCGCAATGTCACACAAAAGGCAAAAGACCTGCCACTGCACATGCTGCAGTCCGCGCTGAGCGGGGTCGGCCAGGCCCTGCTCCTCGGCGACCGCGTGCGGACCAGGTTCAAGGGCACCTCCGGCCAGGGCGAGACCGCCGACGAGCCCCTCGGCACGGTCGACGCCCAGCCCGCGAAGACCGGCGAGGAGACCACGGGCCAGGCGGGGAAGCCCACCCGCCGCGAGCCCGTCATCTTCGCGCCGCGCCCGGAGAAGGCCGCGAGCGGGACCACCGCCGAGAGCAACGGGACCAAGACCACTCCCGACCCGGTCATCTTCAGCCCCGCCAAGCCCGACACCGCGGCGCCCTCCGCTCCCGAGGCCAAGGCCCCCGACGCCAAGGTCGAGGCCGTCGAGGCCCCGGCCACCGCCGAGACCACCGAGGCGCCGGCCGCCCCCCGGACCGCCGAGGCGCCCACCGCCGCTCCGGAGCCCGAGACCGTCACCGCTCCGGAGTCCGAGACCGTCACGGCGAAGCCCGCCGAGACCGTCACGGCGAAGCCCGCCGAGACCGTCGCCACGGAGGCCCCGGCCACCGCTGAGGCGAAGGCCGAGAAGGCTCCCGCCACCGCCGAGGCGAAGGCCGCGGAAGCCCCGGTCATCGAGGAAACCCCGGCCACCACGGAGGCCCCGGCCGCCGTCGAGACCGTCCAGACCGTCGAGGCCAAGGGCGCGGAGGTCCCGGCCGCCGAGGCCGGCGCCACCGAGGCCGCGGAGCCCGAGGTCGCCAAGAGCGTCGCCCCGGAGGCGACGGAGACGGCCGCTCCCGAGACCGCCCCGGTCGAGGCTCCCGCCGCCGAGGTCGTCGAGGCTCCCGTCGCCGAGGTCGTCGAGGCTCCCGTCGCCGAGGTCAAGGCCCCTGCCAGGAAGCCCAGGGCCACCAGGACCAAGGCCCCCGTCGCGAAGCCCGAAGCCGCGGAGCCCCGGGCCGAGGAGACGAGCGCGGTCGCCGAGGCCCCCGCCAGGAAGCCCAGGGCCACCCGGGCCAAGGCCAAGGCTCCGGTCACCGAGACCGCCGCGCCCGAGGTCGTGGACTCCGGGACCGTGGAGTCCGAGACCACCACCCCCGAGATCACCGCTCCCGAGGCGGCCAAGACCGCTCCGAAGGCCAGGGCGACCAGGGCCCGCAAGACGACCGCCAAGGCGGCCCCGGCGGAGGTCGCGGCCGAGGCTCCCGCGGCGGTGAAGGTCGAGGTCACGAAGGTCGAGACCGCGAAGCCCGAGACCGCGGAGGCCGCGGTGGTCGAGGTGACGGAGACCAGGGTCGCGGCACCCGAGGCGGCCGACGCGGCCGGGCTCTCCGGGGCGACCGAGCCCTCCTCGGAGACGACCGCCACACTCGCCGAGCCGCTGCCCGGTTACGCCGAGCTGACGGTCGCGTCCCTGCGGGCGCGGATGCGCGGCAGGACTGCCGGGCAGATCCTGGAACTGATCACCTACGAGCGGGCGACCGCCAACCGCGAGGCCGTCGTGCGGATGTACGAGAACCGCCTGGCCAAGCTGGAGGCCGCGGAATAGTCACGCCCGGCGCGTAGGCTCCCGGCATGAGCTCGAAGACCACCCCTGAGCAGCCCCTCCCGGTTCGCACGGTGTTGCAGATGGTCGGCGGCTGGATCGGCAAGCTCGGCACCGTCTGGGTCGAGGGGCAGATCACCGAGCTGACCGCCCGCGGCGGCACGGTGTTCCTGACGTTGCGTGATCCGGTGGCCAACGTGTCGGCCCGGGTCACCTGCCCGCGCGGCGTGTACGAGGCGACCCTCCCCCGGCCGGTCGACGGCGCCAGGATCGTGGCCCACCTGAAGCCCGACTTCTGGGTCAACAAGGGTTCCTTCGCGTTCACGGCGCTGGAGTTGCGGCCGGTCGGGGTCGGCGAGCTGCTGGCACGGCTGGAGCGGTTGCGCCAGCTGCTCGCGTCCGAGGGGCTCTTCGGTGTCGACAGGAAGCGGCGGCTGCCGTTCCTGCCGGGCACGGTCGGGCTGATCTGCGGTCGCGACTCGGCCGCCGAGCGCGACGTGCTGGAGAACTCGCGGCGCCGCTGGCCCGCCGTGCGGTTCAAGGTCGAGCCGGTGGCCGTGCAGGGGCCGTACGCGGTCGGCGAGGTCACCGAGGCGCTGCGCAAGCTCGACGCGGACGGCGAGGTCGACGTCATCGTGGTCGCGCGGGGCGGCGGGTCGATGGAGGACCTGCTGCCCTTCTCCGACGAGGCCCTCGTCCGGGCGGTGGCGGCGTGCCGCACGCCCGTGGTCAGCGCGATCGGCCACGAGCAGGACAATCCGCTGCTCGACCTGGTCGCCGACGTGCGCGCGTCCACGCCGACGGACGCGGCGAAGAAGGTCGTGCCGGACGTCGGCGAGCAGATGACGCTGATCCGCCAGCTCCGCGACCGGGGCCGCAGGGTGGCGGGCGGCTGGCTCGACCGCGAGACGGCCTGGCTGGCGGCGGCCCGCTCCCGCCCCTCTCTCGCCGACCCGGTGCGCGAGGTCGAACGCAGGGCCGAGCAGGCCGAGCAGCTCAGGGACCGGGCGAGACGCTCTCTCACCGCCTCCCTGGACCGCGCCCAGGATTCGCTGGAGCACCTGCGCGCCCGCCTGGTCTCGCTGTCTCCCGCCGCCACGCTGGAGCGCGGCTACGCGATCGTGCAGCGTCCCTCGGGTGACGTCGTACGTCTCGCGAGCGAGGTCTCCCCCGGTGACGAGCTGACGGTGCGCTTCCCCGACGACCGGGTGAAGGTCAGGAGCGAGACCGCCACGTGAGCGAGGGGTAGCCGTCGTCGACGAAGCCGAGCCGCCGGTAGAGGGGCTCGGCGTCGGAGGTCGCGTGCAGGTCGACCCTGCGGACCCCGATGTCGCGGTACCACCCCAGGAGCGCTTCCATGATCGCCCGGCCGTGCCCCTGGCGCCGGTGACGGGGGTCGGTGGCCATGCCCTGGACGTAGCCGTAGCGGCCGTCGGGGAGGGAAGGGCCGGGGAAACGCTGGAAGATGAGGCCGATCCCGCAGGCCGCCAGCCCCTCCCCGGGGGCGTCCACCACGTAGACGGCCGTGTCGAGGCTGCCCAGCCTCTCCTCGAGACTCTCCGCGTAGGCCTCCTGCCACTCCTCCTCGATCGGGTAACTGCCGTCCTGGGCCATGCGGTCGGCCAGAACCTCACGAAGACGCACCAGCTCGGGGATGTCCTCCGAGATCGCGTCGCGAACGCTCATCTGAGCATTGTTCCAGCCGCCTTCCCCGGCGGAGCCGCCGGGGAAGGCGCCCGGTGGATCACGCGGGTGCGCGCGGTACCGGTGACGGAGCCGCGGACGGTACGGCGAGGCGAGGCGCCGCAGGCGTCCGTCATCGGGCGTCCGTCACCGATGAGACCGCGCCGGGCGGGCGCCACAGGCTGAAGATCCCCGGGACACGACCTAAGGTGGGACGCGTGGCCGATGAGAAGACACCGTCGTACGAGCAGGCGCGCGAGGAGCTGACCGAGGTGGTCCGCAGCCTTGAGGCGGGCGGGCTCACGCTGGAACAGTCGATCGAGCTCTGGGAGCGCGGCGAGAAGCTGGCCGCGATCTGCGAGGAGTGGCTCCAGGGGGCCAGGGTGAAGCTCGCGGCGGCCATGGCGCAGCGGCGGCAACCCGACCCGGCCGGAGACGCCCCCTTCTGAGGCCCGGCCCAGGCGCCCTCCCGCGGCGAGGCGGGCGTCAGGAGGTGACTCTCGACTGCTGTTTCAGTGACCCGGCCAGGGCGGACAGCTCGTCCCACGGGGCGGTGCCGGTGACGACGATCGTGACGTCCGGCAGGAACCGTACGAGGGAACGCTGGTTCTTGTCCTCGCGGAGGCGCTGCTCCCAGGTCACGCCGTTGATCTGGACGGTGCCGGTGACCGTGGAGGTGTTGGCGAGCCGGTTGGCGAACTCGGCCGCGGGCTTCTCGTTGCTCTGGGCGAGCATGGCGTGGAAGCGCTTGGCGGTGGCGAAGCCGAGCCTCCAGGTCGTGACGCCGTTGTCGCTCGTGTTCCGGGAGCTGTTCGGTACCCACCCGGCGGCGACGGGCTCGGGGGCCCACAGCTGGAAGGGCGCCGTACGGCGCAGGTCGGCCAGGGCGATCGAGTAATCGACCCTGGGGATGTGCTCGGTCCTGCTCTGCGGCGTGACCAGCAGGAACAGGCCGACGGCGCCCAGACAGACCGCCATCGCGAACACGTAGCCGTAGAAGCCCTGAGTGAACTTTTGCACGACTGTCGACACTATCCGTTCGGGAGTGCGGTCCGTCCTCAGGGGCGGCGGATCTGGGCGATGATGGTCAGCACGTCCTCGGCGAGGGCCCGGGAGGCGTCCTCGTCGTCGGACAGGGCGACTTCGGAGACCGCGGCGGCGAGCGCGCCGGTGAGGACCACGACCAGTGCCCCCTCGTCTCCCTCGAACAGGGCGGCGTTGCGCTTGGCCCACTGCTGGAGCCGGTCGCGCATGACGACCTCGAACCCCGGCGGCCCGTCCCCGCGCAGGAACAGCGCGGAGATCTCCCGCTCGGCCAGGCAGCCCTCCAGGTAGGCGCGGGCCCCGGCGATGAACAGCCGCATCGGGTCGTCCTCGCCCTCAGCCCTGGAATCCTGGACCGCCTGCTTGGTCCGCTGGGTCTGGCGGGTCTGGAACTCCTCGAAAAGCGTGAGGTAGAGATCTGCTTTGCCGGAAAAATGATGGTAAAGACTTCCGACACTCGCCCCAGCGCGGGCGACCACATCGGTGACCCCGGTTTCGGCGAAACCGCTCGTGACGAAAATCTCCCTTGCGGCGGACAGGAGCGCGACGCGCGTGGCGGCACCTCGCTCGGAGGTCCGCGCACCCACGCCTTTCACCAGTCGTTCCGTGTCGCTGCTCATGCTGGGCACATTATCCTCCGCCGACCGGTCAGAGGGGTGCCAACTACGATCGTTGTATTGACCACGAGAGGGGTTTCCCACCATGTCCGATGAGACGTCCGTTCCCGACGCCCTCGCCACGGGAGAACACGCACCCGATCGCAACCTCGCTCTGGAACTGGTCCGGGTCACGGAAGCGGCCGCGATGGCCGGTGCTCGCTGGGTCGGGCGAGGTGACAAGAACGGCGCCGACGGCGCCGCGGTGAACGCCATGCGCCAGTTGATCAACACGGTGTCCATGAGCGGCGTGGTGGTGATCGGCGAGGGCGAGAAGGACAACGCGCCGATGCTCTACAACGGCGAGCACGTGGGCGACGGCAGCGGCCCGGCGTGCGACGTGGCCGTGGACCCGATCGACGGCACCAGGCTCACCGCGCTCGGCATGCCCAACGGCATCTCGGTGATCGCGGTCAGCGAGCGCGGCTCGATGTACGACCCGTCGGCCGTCTTCTACATGGACAAGCTGGTCACCGGCCCCGAGGCCGCCTCGTCGGTCGACATCAACGCGCCGGTGGCCGACAACGTCGCCGCGGTGGCCCGCGCCAAGGGCGGCGTGCCCTCGGACGTGACCGTGGTCGTCCTCGACCGGCCCCGCCACGAAAAGATCATCCGAGAGATCCGGGAGGCCGGCGCCCGGATCAGGCTCATCACCGACGGCGACGTGGCCGGTGCGATCATGGCGGCCCGGATGGGCACGGGCGTCGACCTGATGCTCGGCATCGGCGGCACCCCGGAGGGCATCATCGCCGCGTGCGCGCTCAAGTGCCTGGGCGGCGTCATCCAGGGCAGGCTCTGGCCGCAGGACGACGCCGAGCGCCGCCGGGCACTGGACGCGGGCCTCGACCTCGACGCCACGCTGAGCACCGACGACCTGGTCAGGTCGGACGACGTGTTCTTCGCGGCCACCGGGATCACCGACGGCGAGCTGATGCAGGGCGTCCGCTACCGCGCGGGGAGGGCCATCACCAACTCCCTGGTCATGCGCGGCCGTTCCGGGACGATACGGAAGATCGAGAGCGAGCACCAGCTCTGGAAGTTGCGGGCCTACAGCGCGATCAACTTCGACAGCGCCAGCTGAGGAACGGACGCCGGAGCCGGGATCGACGTCAGCCGAGGCGCCCGCAGACGGCGGAGTGCCGTCAGCGAAGAGGCGACGGCACTCCGGAGGCCGGTCCCGGCGGCCGGCCCGGAAACGGTGTCAGCGGCGGAACCAGGAGCGGCGGGGACGCTTGGGAGACTTGGCCACGATGCTCCCCAGCGTGACGAGGCCGGTGATCTCGATGACCGGCCCGTCGGGCGAGGGGGGAACCTGGTTCTTCTTGCCCCCCGCGAACGCCGAGGCGGGCATCTCGATCCGCACGCCCTCGGGGACGATCAGGGTGAGGGTGCCGCCCATCACGGTGACGTGCAGGGTCACGTGGCTCGACTGGAGCAGCGCGTCACACAGGTCGAGCTTGACGTTGGCGCAGATCGCGGTGGCCGTGAACCGGGTCGGCACGACCCAGCGGCCCGAGCGCTCCTCGGAGCCGAAGAACGCCGCCACCGGACGGACGTCGGTGCGGAGCGGCTGCGCCTCCGGCGGGAGCAGGTCGGCGGTGAGCGCGGAGAGCTCACCCAGCGTGCGGGCGCGGTAAAGGGCCTCGGTGCGCTCGTCGTGCTCCTCGTGGTTGAGACGTCCGTCGGCGAGCGCGTCGCCCAGCGCGGCGGCCACCCTCTCGCGGTCGACGTCTCCGGCCCTCAGGTCGGCGGGGCGTGGCTCGGGGTCGTAACGGCGGACGGCGGGGGGACGGGGACTCTCCACCCCTCGACCATAATCCCTGCCGGGGCTCCGGCAGCGGTGCGAGAGCACCGACATGCCCCGGAAGTTCGGCCCCGGCGCGGCGGCCCGCCCGCCCCCGCCCTGGCCGGCGAAACCGGCGGATGATCGGCCATTGACCCTCGGGTACCCCGCCCATACCCTGACGAGAACTTGAAT
This sequence comes from Streptosporangium sp. G11, assembly GCF_051192615.1. Classification (NCBI taxonomy): domain Bacteria; kingdom Bacillati; phylum Actinomycetota; class Actinomycetes; order Streptosporangiales; family Streptosporangiaceae; genus Streptosporangium; species Streptosporangium sp. G11. The sequence goes on along the minus strand of NZ_JBPJUQ010000003.1, from coordinate 157,362 downwards.
CCCCCTCACGTTCCCGGAGGTCGTCATGCCGACCCCACGTGACAGGCGGGCGCGCGTGGCGACCTGGGCGGCGTTCTTCGTCCAGGGCCTCTGCTTCGCCACCCTGCTCACCCATGTGATCGACCTCCAGCACAAGTTCGGGCTCAGCGACGGCGACCTCAACCTGGTCCTGCTGCTCGTGCCGGTGATCGCCGGTGTCGGCAGCGCGGTCGCGGGCCTCCTGGCAGGCCGGTACGGCAGCGCCCCGGTCCTGCGGATCTCCCAGGTCGCCGTCTGCACCGCCGTGGTCCTGTCGGGCTGGAACGACCAGCTCGCCGGGCTGTACGCGCTCAGCGCCGTGTTCGGCCTGTTCCTCGGCGCGGTGGACGCGGCCATGAACATGCAGGCGGTCGCCGTCGAGCGCCGGTACGGCATGAGCGTGCTGACCGGCTTCCACGCCGTGTGGAGCGTCGGCTCGATGCTGGGGGCCGGGTTCAACGCCGCGTTCAGCGAGCTCGGCGTGGAACTGCGCTGGGCCTTCTCCATCCCGGTGCTGATCGGCGCGGCGATCTCGGTGACCATGCTCCCCCGCCTCTACGGGCGGGAGGAGGAGAGGTCCGGCGAGAAGGCCGCGCACGTGGCGGTCCGGGTGCCGTGGCGGCCGATCATCCCGCTCTGCCTGGCGATGGCGTTCCTGTACGTCGGCGACGCGGCGGTCTCCAACTACGGCACGGTCTACATGGAGAAGGCGCTGGCGGCGAGCGGCTGGCTGGTGCCGTTCGCCTACTTCGTCTACCAGGCGACCATGCTCCTGGCGCGGGTCCCCGGCGACCTCGCCGTCCGCAGGTACGGACCGGCGCCGGTGGTCCGCGTGGGCGCGGTGATCGCGGCCGTGGGCACGCTGGGGGTCGTCGTCGCGCCCGGCGTCGCGGTGGCCGTCGTGTCGTTCGGCCTGATCGGCGTCGGCCTGTCCGTCATCGCCCCGCAGTCGTTCTCGGCCGCGGGCCGTCTGGGCGCCGGGGCGGAGACCGCGATCGCGCGGGTCAACATGTTCAACTACGTCGGCTTCCTCGTCGGCGCCGCCGTGGTCGGGACGCTCAACGACACGGTGAGCATCCGGGTGGCGTTCGTCCCGGCCGTCGTCCTGGTGGCCCTGATCGTGTTCCTCGCCAGGGGCTTCCAGCCGGACCCCGAACCCGCCGCGCGGCCGTAGCCGCGGGGGAGCCCACAGGTCTCACAGGTAGCGGCGCTGGTCCCGTTTGGCCAGCTCGTAGGCGGCACGCGCCCGCCGCACCTCCGGCAGCCCCGACACCTCCGCCACCGGGACGTCCCACCAGGCCGTGGTGTCGGGACCCGGCCCCGGCACCGTCTCGACGTACACGACGGTGGTGCCGACGGCCTCCCTCGCCTTGGTGAGCGCCACCCGCAGCGCCTCGGGGCCGTCGGCGCGGATCACGTCGGCGCCCAGGCTGGCCGCGTTGGCGGCCAGGTCGACCGGGAGGAAGGCCCCGTCCAGCGCGCCCCCGGCCCCGCGCATCCGGTAGGCGGTGCCCAGGCGTCCCGCCCCGACCGACTCCGACAGGCCGCCGATGGAGGCGAAGCCCCGGTTGTCGACGAGCACCACGACGAGCTTGACGCCCTCCTGCACGGCGGTGGCGATCTCCTGGGCCATCATCAGGTAGGAGCCGTCGCCGACCAGCACGAACACCTCGCGCTCCGGCGCGGCCAGTTTCACCCCGAGCCCTCCGGCGATCTCGTAGCCCATGCAGGAGTAGCCGTACTCGACGTGGTAGGACTTCGGGTCGCTCGCGCGCCACAGCTTGTGCAGGTCGCCGGGCATCGATCCGGCCGCGTTCACCACCACGTCCGAGGGCCGGGCCACCTCGTTGACCATGCCAAGCACCACCGGCTGGGTCAGCACCTCCCCGGTCGTCAGCAGGGAGACCTGCTCCTGCCACTCGTGGGTCAGGCGCGTCGCCCTGGCGGTCCAGCCGGGGTCGGCGCTCCAGCCTCCGAGGTCCAGGGCGCGCAGCGCCTCGCGGGCGTCGGCGACGAGCATCTCGCCGGAGTGCTTGGCGGCGTCGAAGGCCGTGACGTTGACGTTGAGGAACGCGGCCTCGCCGAACAGGGTGCGGGAGGCGGTGGTGAAGTCGCTGTAGCGGGTGCCGATCCCGATGACCAGGTCGGCGTCGCGGGCCAGATCGTTGGCGGCGGCGGTGCCGGTGTGCCCGATCGCGCCGACCGCGCAGGGGTGGTCGTACGGCAGCGTCCCCTTGCCCGCCTGGGTCTCCCCCACCGGGACGCCGTGCCCGGCGGCGAACACGGCCAGCGTCTCCCACGCCTCGCTGTAGACCACCCCGCCCCCCGCCACGATCAGCGGCCGTCGCGACCGCCTGACCAGCTCCGCCGCCCGTGCCAGCGCGGCGGGTTCGGGGACGGGACGCGCCACGTGCCACACCCTGCGGGCGAACAGCTCCTCGGGCCAGTCGTACGCCTCCGTCTGCACGTCCTGCGGCAGCGCCAGCGTGACCGCGCCCGTCTCCGCCGGGTCGGCCAGCACTCGCATCGCGGCCGGCAGCGCCGAGAACAACTGCTCGGGCCGGTTGATCCTGTCGAAGAACCGGGAGACGGGACGCAGCGCGTCGTTGACGGTCACGTCGGGGAAGCGGGAGTCCTCCAGCTGCTGCAGGACCGGATCGGCGGCGCGGGTGGCGAAGACGTCGCCGGGCAGCAGCAGCACCGGGATCCGGTTGATCGTGGCCAGCGCCGCCCCGGTGACCATGTTGGTGGCGCCGGGGCCGATCGAGGTGGTGCAGGCGAAGGTGGACAGCCGGTTGCGGGCCCGCGCGTAGCCGACGGCGGTGTGCACCATGGCCTGCTCGTTGCGGGCCGGATAGTACGGGAGGTCGCCGTCCGTTCCCGCGCCCCGCTCGGCCAGGGCCTGCCCGATCCCGGCGACGTTGCCGTGGCCGAAGATGCCCAGGCATCCGGCCACCAGCCGGTGTTCCACGCCGTCGCGCTCCGACCACTGGTTCGCGAGGAACCGCAGGAGCGCCTGTGCCACGGTGAGTCTCGTCATTTCACTGCGCCTCACGGGGCCCCACGGGGCCTTTCGTCATCGGAACCCTCGGGTCGATCGGCTGCTCCGCCCACGAGGCGCGGATCCAGGCGTGCCGGGGGTCGTCGCAGAAGGCCATCGACCGTTCGGGCGCGGGCCCGGCCAGCACGTTCAGGTAGTAGAGGTCGTAGCCGGGGGCGGCCATCGACGGGCCGTGGTAGCCGCTGGGGACGAGCACCACGTCACCGCCGCCCACCTCGGCCAGGGTGTCGTGGGTGCCGTAGACCCGCTGGTAGCCGGGGCCGCCCTCGAAGTAGTAGATCTCCTCCAGCACGGCCTCGTGCTCGGAGACCGTGTCGTGCTTGTGCGGCGGGTAGGACGACCAGTTGCCGCCGGGGGTGAGCACCTCCACCGCGACGAGCTTGTCGCAGTCGAAGGCGTCGGGGGCGCAGAAGTTGTTGACCTGGCGGCTGGCCGACCCCGTCCCGCGCACCTCGACGGGGACCGCGTGCGCGGGGCCGTAGCGGACGGGGAAACGCCTGGTCGCGCGGGCGGTGGGGAGGGCGAAGCGGCCCTCGCCGGTGATCCGCGCGGTCGTGCCGACGGGCAGGTAGGCGAAGTCGGTGACCGCGTGGAAGACCGAGGTCCGGCCGTTCAGCGTGAGCCGCACCCCGTCGCACTCGACCACGCACGCGCCCGACAGCGGCAGGACCAGCATCTCCTCACCGCCGGTGTCGAACTCCACGCTCTCACCGGACATGCAGAGCACGCGGAGCCCCGCGTACGTCCACCCGGCCGCCTCCGGGGTGATCGACAGCGCCCACGGCGCCCGCGCGGTGCTTCCCGCGGGAATGAAGGTCATGACCGCTCCTCACCGGCACTCCGGCCGGGTCTCCCGTTCGTGTCCTCGCCGGCGCCGCTCCGGCTCGGTCTCCCGTTCCCGTTCTCGCCGTCGCGAACCCCGCCCGGTCTCCCGTTCACGACACCTCCAGCATCGCCGCGGCGGTGTCGACGGCCGCGGCCACGTCGTCATCGGAGGGATACAGCAACGCGCGGCCCACCACCAGACCCCGCACGCCGGGAAGTCGCAAGGCCTCGCGCCAGGCCGCGTAGGTGAGCTCCGGCGCGCCGCCCGGGTCGCCGCCCAGGAGCAGCGTCGGCAGCGTGGTGGCCCGCATCACCCGTTCCATGCCGTCCACGACCGGGATCTTCAGCCAGGTGCGCGCGGAGGTCGCGCCGAGCGCCTGGGCGACGTGCATGGACCGGATGACCCCCTCGGGTGACAGGTCGTGGGTGACCGCGCCGCCCACCCGCCGGGACCAGAACGGCTCGACCATGGCGACCAGGTCGCGCGAGGCCAGCTCGGTGACGGCCCGGCCGCACGATTCCAGGGTGAGGGCGGTGGCGGGGTCGTCCATGCCGATCCGGCAGAGCATCTTGCCGCCGTCCAGACCCGCCCGGACGATCCACGAGGTGTCGTAGGCGGTGAAGCGGTCGTCGAACTCGAAAGCCGACCCGTGCAGGCCGCCCCGGTTCATCGACCCGATCACGACCTTGCCCTCCAGCGCGCCGAGCAGCAGGAGGTCCTCGACGATGTCGGGGGTGCCGAGCAGGCCGTCCACACCGGGCCTGGCCAGCGCCACGCACAGACGTTCCAGCAGCTCGACGCGGCTCTCCATGGCCCCGGGGCGGCTTCCGACGCCGATGACGCCCCTGGCCGTGTGGTCGGCGGCGATGATCAGGAGCCGGTCGCGCTCCTCCAGCGGCCTCCCGCGCCGCCGCGCCGCCGCCGCCTCCGCGATCCGCCCGGGAAACCGCGCCCGCGTGTCGAGGAGCATCCGGTGCTCTCGCTCGTTCATGTGTTCCCCACCTGTCGCCCGTCTGTCCGGCCGCCTCGCTCACCCTTCGCGCCGAGCACGTCCATCACCTCGTCGAGCCGGGGCATGGCCGGGGCGCAGGCCAGCCGTCCCGCGACGATGGCCCCGGCCGCGTTGGCGAACCGCAGCGTGGCCTCAAGCGGCCAGCGTTCGAGGAGACCGTGGCAGAGGGCACCGCCGAAGGCGTCTCCCGCGCCGAGGCCGTTGACCACCTCCACCGGCACCGGCGGCACCTCCACCGTCTCTCCCGCGGTCATGCCGAGCACCCCTGCCGCGCCCTGCTTCACGATCGCGAGTTCGGCGCCCGCCTCCAGCAGCGCCTCGGCGGCCTCGTACGGCTCGCGGGTGCCGGTCGCCACCTCGACCTCGTCCAGGTTTCCCACCGCCACCGTGACGTGGCGCAGGGCCTCGCGCACCTGCTCGCGGGCCTCCTCGGCGCCGGACCAGAACATCGGGCGGTAGTCGAGATCCAGCACGGTGTGCGGCACGCGCCCCCTGGCCCGCCAGGCCGCGAGGTGCGCGCTCCTGGAGGGCTCCTGGGACAGCCCGGTGACGGTCGCCCAGAACAGCCGGGCCTCCGCGACGGCCTCCAGGTCCAGCTCCTCGGGAAAGATCTCCAGGTCGGGGGCCTTGGGGAAGCGGTAGAAGTAAAGCGGGAAGTCGTCCGGCGGCCGGATCTCGCAGAACGTCACCGGGGTGGGCAGGTGCGCGACCGGGGTGACGAAGCTGTCGTCGACCCCGTACTCGCGCAACGCGTCGTGCACGAAGAGCCCGAAAGGGTCGTCCCCGGTCCTGGTGATCACCGCGCTGAAACGGCCCAGCCGGGCGGCGGCCACGGCCACGTTGGTGGGACTGCCGCCCAGATACTTGCCGAAGGTCTCGACCTCGCGCAGCGACACCCCCACCTGCAGCGGGTAGATGTCGACCCCGGCCCGCCCCATGGTCAGGACCTCGATCATGGGCGCCCCTCGCCGGGTGGCCCGCCGGGAGACGCCCCCGCACCGATTCCCGCCGTGCCGGGCCCGCCCGGCACGCTCTCGTCGCCGGTGAGCCTCCTCAGGTACGCCAGGCTCTCGCGGACGTTCTCCTTGGGATCGTTGGAACCGTTGGGACCGTTGGCGTCGCCGTCGGCGGGGCCAAGCACGACGTCCTGCTCCAGGACGTACCAGCCGTCGTATCCGGCCGCGGTCAGGCCGCCGACGATGGCCGGGAGGTCCACGTCGCCCCGGCCCAGCGGGCGGTAGAGGCCTTCCTTCACGGCCCGGGTGTAGGTCAGCTCGCCCGCCCTGACCCGCCCGGCCATGGCGGCGTCCACGTCCTTGAGATGGACGTGCGCGATCCGTCCCGCGGCGCGGGAGACCAGCTCGGCGGGGTCGGTGCCGCCCGCGAGGAGATGGCCGGTGTCGAGGCACAGCGGCATCGAGCTGCCGTCGAGCACCCGCTGGACCTCCTCGCGGTTCTCCACCACGGTCCCGATGTGCGGGTGCAGGGTGACGGTCCTGCCGAACTCCCTGGCGTTCTTGAGGATGCGGCGCAGGTTGCCCATCAGGGTCTTCCAGGCGGAGGCGTCCAGCTCCGGCCTGGCGTCGTAGCTCTCGGCGCCGGTGGAGGCGGCCAGCACGACCACGTCCACCTCGCCGTCCATGAAGGCGCGCATCGCGGCCCGGACGACCGGGAGCGGGTCGTGGTCGGCATCGTGCAGGACGACGGGAACGAACCCGCCCACCGCCCGCAGCCCGTACTCCGCGAGGAGGGAGCGGCAGCGCGTCGGCGAGGGCGGCAGGAACCCGTCGGGGCCCAGCTCGGTGGCCGTCAGGCCCAGCTCCCTCATCTCGGCGAGCACCCGGTGACGATCCAGCTGCCGCCCCCAGCCGGGGACCTCGCAGACACCCCAGGAGATGGGGGCGCCGGCCGTTCTCACCGGACCGCCTCCGCCGGCGGATCCGGTCTCTCGCACAGGGTCGCCTCTTCTCACACGATCACCTCCGTGACGCGCACCGGACGCCCCTCGCGCCGGGAGAGCTCCGCGGCCTCGGCGAGGTAGAGCGCCGCGAGGGCGTCGTCGACGGTGCAGGGACTCTCCGTCTCCCCCCGTGCCGCGCCGAGAAACGCGCCGAGCTCGGCGACGTAGGCGGGCTCGAACCTCGTCGCGAAGTCGGGCCAGGGCTCGCCCGGCGGCTGCAGGCCCTCGGTGCTGGTCAGCGGCACGCGCGGGTCGAGGCCGACCGCCCAGGTCCCCAAAGTGCCCGCCAGCTCCATCCGCACGTCGTACCCGGCGCCGTTGTATCGCGAGCCCTGCAGGGTGACGAGCGTGCCGTCGTCCATGGTGAGCAGCGCGGCGCTGTTGTCGACGTCCCCCGCCTCGGCGAAGAACGCCTCGCCCCGGTTGGAACCGGTCGCGTAGACGGTGTCGGCCTCCCTGCCGGTGACCCAGCGCAGGATGTCGAAGTCGTGGATGTGGCAGTCGCGGTAAATGCCGCCCGAGCTCGGGATGTATCCGGGGTCGGGAGGCCGGGGGTCGGCGGTGAGCATGTGCACCCGGTGCAGCGTGCCCAGCTCGCCGGCGGCCAGCGACTTCCTCGCGGCGGCGTAACCGGCGTCGAAGCGCCGCTGGAAGCCGATGTGCACGACCGTGCCGCTCCGCCTGACCGCGTCGAGCACGCGGAGGGTGTCTCGTACGCCGGGCGCCACCGGTTTCTCGCAGAACACCGGCACCCCCTTGGCGCAAGCGCGCATCAGCAGCTCGGCGTGGGTCGCCGTGGGGGTGGCGACCACCACCGCGTCGCTGTCGAACGCGTCTCCCACCCGGGCTCCCAGCCTGGCGGCCACCCGCGCCGCCCGCTCGCCGTCCGCGTCGCTCACCACCAGCTCGTCGACCCCGGGATGCGCCGCCAGGGTCGCGGCGTGGAACGCCCCGATCCTGCCGAGTCCCAATAGCCCAACACGCATTGTGCCTCCGGAGAAGAAAGCGGTCGATCTCCAGTTCTAGGCGAGGAGTCAGAAGCCGTCAAGAATTTGTCAGGACATAAGGACGAGTCACCGGGCCATACGGGAAGGCCCGCGGAGGGCATGTCCACAGGTGGCGGGCGTTCCCGTGAAGCCGGTCAGTGGCGCAGAGCGTCCGCGAGGGCGCGGATCGTCGCGTCGGCGCGGCGGGCGGGCAGGCGGGCGAAGCCCATCACCAGTGCGGGCGGGCCAGGGGCGTGCCGCATCGGGCCCACCGGCTCGACCGCCAGCCCGCACTCCTCCGCCGTCTTCGCCACCATCGCCTCGTCCCAGCCGTACGGCAGCTCGGCGAGCAGGTGGAGCCCGGCGGAGACGCCCCGCACGGTGATCTCGGGAAGGTGCTCGCCGAGGGCCAGCGCGAAGGCGTCGCGGCGGGCGCGGTACTCCCTGCGCATCCTTCTCAGATGCCGGTCGTAGCCGCCGGTCGTGATGAAGTCGGCCAGGACGTACTGCTCCAGGACGGGCGACCCCAGGTCCAGCTCGCCGCGGGCCAGACGCAGCGATTCGGCGATCTCGGGCGGGGCGGCCACCCAGCCCAGGCGGAGCCCGGGGGCCAGGGACTTGCTGACGCTCCCGACCAGGATCACCCGGTCGGCGGCCAGCCCCTGCAGGCAGCCCACCGGGTCGCGGTCGAAGCGGAACTCCGCGTCGTAGTCGTCCTCCAGGATCGCCGCGTCCGTCGCGGTGGCCCACTCGATCAGCGCGGCGCGGCGGCGGGGCGAGAGCACGACCCCCGTCGGGTACTGGTGCGCGGGGGTGAGCAGCACCGCCCGCGCCCCGGTCGCGGCCAGGGCCTCGACGTCGACGCCCTCGCCGTCCACCGGGACGGCGACCAGGTCGGCGCCCGCGGCGTGCAGCAGCGGAAGCTGGCGTCCCCCCGCCGGGTCCTCGACCGCCAGCCGGATCCGGCCGGGAGGCGGCGCGGGGTGCGCGGCCCGCCGGACGTACCAGCCGAGGTCGTGGGGCGAGCGGACCCGGGGGAGCCGCCCGGCGAGCGCCTGGATCGTGAGGCTGATCCCCTGGGCCACCCCGCCCACGATCACCAGGTTGTCCGGGCTCACGTCGGCCGCCCTGACCCTCCGCAGATAGGCGGCCAGCTCCTCGCGCAGCGCCGTGACACCGCCGGGATCGCCGTAGTCCATGGCCTCGGCGGGCAGCGCGGCGAGCGTCCTCCTCATCGAGGCCAGCCACCGCTCCCTGGGGAACGCCCCCAGGTCGGGCGCGGTGGAACGGCGCCCGTGGTACGGCTCGAGATCCCTTTCCCGGGTGCGTGCGGCGCGCGGCGGGTCCTCCGGTGCCCGAGAGGGACCGTCGGGGAGGACTGGGAAGGCTGCGGGACGGCTCGCGGCGGGGGCCACGGTGGTTCCCGCCCCGATCCGGGAGATCAGGAAGCCCTCGGCGACGAGCTGCTCGTACGCCTCGACCACCACGCCGCGGGAGAGCCCGAGATCCCTGGCCAGCTCGCGGCTGGCGGGCAGCCTGACCCCGGCGGCCAGGCGCCCGCGCCGTACCGCCTCGCGGAGCTCGCGGGCGATCTGGGCGGCGACACCGCCCGCGGCCCGGTCGACGGCAAGATGCAGATCGGCCAATTGGTCCTCTGTTTCGATGCCACATTGGACCCGACAAGGGTGCCATTGGCTTCCTAGCATTCCGCACATGAACGTGGATGTCAGCACTACCACCCGCCCCGCCGCCCGGCCGGAGTCGCGCGGCCTGGCCGAGGCCGCGACGGCGATGTTCCTGGTGGGCACCCTGGCGGGGGTCTCCGGAGTGATCGGGGACTACCCGGTCTACGGCGGCCAGGCCCTGCGCTACCTGCTGGCGGCCGTGATCCTGCTCGCCGTCGCCCGGGTCGCGGGGCTGCGGTTCGTCCGGCTCACGCCCCGCGAGACGGCACTGCTGGCGACGCTGTCCCTGACGGGGTTGGTGATCTTCAACGTGTGCGTGATCGAGGCCACCCGGCACGGTGGCCCGGCCCTGGTCGGGACCATCCTCGGCACCGTGCCGCTGGCACTGGCCCTGTTCAGCGGGCGCCCCTCGCGCCGGCTTCTCGGGGCGGCGGCGGTGGTCGTCGCCGGGGCGACGGTGGCCACCGGGCTGGGCAGCGGCGACCTGGCCGGGCTGCTCTGGTCGCTGGGCGCGCTGAGCTGCGAGGTCTGCTTCTCCATGCTGGCCATCCCGCTGCTGCCGAAACTGGGCGCGGTGCGCGTCTCGGCGTACTCGGTGACGCTGGCCGTGCCGATGCTGGCGGTCGCCGGGCTGCTGGTGGACGGCGCCGCGATGGTCCGCGTGCCGACGGTGCCCGAGCTCGCGGGCCTGGGTTACCAGTCGCTGATCGTGACGACCGTGGCGTTCTTCCTCTGGTACGACGCCCTGCCCCGGCTCGGCCCGGGAACCGCGGGGCTGTTCGCCGGGCTGATCCCGGTCGGCGCCATCGTCACCGGCGCGGTCCTCGGCCTGGGCGCGCCCTCGGTGCCCGACCTGCTCGGTGCCGCGCTCGTGGTGGCCGGCATCGTCATCGGCCTCAGCTCCGCGGGGTCACCCGCTGCGGGGGTACGTCGACCGGCTGTGGCGGGGCGGCCCGCTGCCGGGGAACCTCGGCCTCCTGGGGCAGGCTGACCCGCGGCGTGGGCGCGTCGGCCCGCGGGGGCAGGGGCACCCGTCGCGAGGGCAGATCCGCCTGCCCCGAGGCGACGTCGACCCGCTGCCGGGAGAGGGTCATCGGGGGTTCCGGCCAGCTCACCGGCCACTGCGGGGTGCGGCCGTTGACTTCCTTGATGCTCGCCAGCGTGATGGCTATCAGTGACACGGCGAGACCGGCCACCACGAAGACGGCCACGATCGCCAGCAAGACGATGTTCCCAGTCATGACGGTGTTCATTGCTGTCTCCCGGCTCACGCCGGACGCCCGGTCCGGCTCCTTCCAGCTTCCTCCGTTCCTTCGGACATATATCCACAAAAGACGCATAGGCGACTAATGCTTGTCCCAAATATGTAGTTTTCATCACATATGTCAGCAACCCGGCTCGGGCTCGGAAGAGGGGCACCACCCCAACCGACCGCGAGGATCGAGCGTGAACGGGAGGCCGTACCCTCTAGGGAAAACAGCGCCCGCACGGAGGATCGACGACGATGCCCGAGTTCGACTACACCGACCTGCTTCCCATGGGACCGGACGAGACGGAATACCGTCTGATCACGGCCGAGGGGGTACGGGTCGTCGAGGCCGCGGGACGCAGGTTCCTGGAGGTCGAGCCCGAGGCGCTGCGGCTTCTCACCGAGAACGCGATCCACGACATCTCCCACTACCTGCGGTCGTCCCACCTCGCCCAGCTCCGCAAGATCATCGAAGACCCCGAGTCCAGCGGGAACGACCGCTTCGTCGCCCTCGACCTGCTGAAGAACGCCTCGATCTCGGCGGGCGGCGTGCTCCCGATGTGCCAGGACACCGGCACCGCGATCGTGATGGGCAAGCGCGGGCGCCACGTGCTCACCGACGGCGCCGACGCCGAGCACCTCTCCCGCGGGGTCTACGACGCCTACACCCGGCTGAACCTGCGCTACTCCCAGATGGCCCCCCTCACCATGTGGGAGGAGAAGAACACCGGCTCCAACCTCCCCGCGCAGATCGAGCTCTACGCCGAGGACCCGGGCGGCCACCCCGACGAGTACAAGCTGCTGTTCATGGCCAAGGGCGGCGGCAGCGCCAACAAGTCGTTCCTCTACCAGGAGACGAAGGCGGTGCTCAACGAGAAGCGGATGCTCCAGTTCCTGGAGGAGAAGATCCGCTCGCTCGGAACCGCCGCCTGCCCGCCGTACCACCTGGCGATCGTCGTCGGCGGCACGTCCGCCGAGTTCGCCCTGAAGACCGCCAAGTACGCCAGCGCCCGCTACCTGGACTCCATCCCCACCGAGGGCTCCCCCTCCGGCCACGGCTTCCGCGACACCGACCTGGAGGCCAAGGTCTTCGAGCTCACCCAGAAGCTCGGCATCGGCGCGCAGTTCGGCGGCAAGTACTTCTGCCACGACGTCCGCGTCATCCGCCTCCCCCGCCACGGCGCCTCCTGCCCCGTCGCCATCGCGGTCTCCTGCAGCGCCGACCGCCAGGCCCTGGCGAAGATCACCCCCGAGGGGGTCTTCCTGGAGCAGTTGGAGACCGACCCGGCGAGGTTCCTGCCGGAGACCACGGACGACCACCTCTCGGACGACGTCGTCAAGATCGACCTCAACCGCCCGATGCCGGAGATCCTCGCCGAGCTGACCAGATACCCGGTCAAGACCCGCCTGTCGCTGACCGGCCCGCTCGTGGTCGCCCGCGACATCGCCCACGCCAAGATCGGCGAGCTCCTGGACGCGGGCGGCGAGATGCCGGAGTACCTCAAGGACCACGCGGTCTACTACGCCGGTCCCGCCAAGACTCCCGAGGGCTACGCCTCGGGTTCCTTCGGCCCCACCACCGCCGGGCGCATGGACTCCTACGTCGAGCGCTTCCAGGCCGCCGGGGGCTCCAAGGTCATGCTCGCCAAGGGAAACCGCTCCAAGCAGGTCACCGACGCGTGCAAGACCCACGGCGGCTTCTACCTCGGCTCCATCGGCGGACCCGCCGCCCGCCTCGCCCAGGACTGCATCAAGAAGGTGGAGGTCCTCGAATACCCCGAGCTGGGCATGGAGGCCGTCTGGAAGATCGAGGTCGAGGACTTCCCCGCCTTCATCGTCGTGGACGACAAGGGTGAGGACTTCTTCACCGACTCCACCGGCCCCGTCCTGACCATCGGCCGCCGCTGACCACCCCCGCCCGCGAGACGCCGCCTCGTCAGGATCCGCCGTACAGGCGCTCGAGGTCGACGAGTTCGACGTCGGAGCGCCGTGCGGCGGTGTGCACGAGGTCGGCGGTGAAACCCGACCGGGAGAACAGCAGAAGCTTGGGCAGCGCGGCGACCTTCGCGCTGGGAAGCAGCCCGCGCAGGTGTTCGAGGCGCTGGAGTTCGGCGAGGGGAACGGGGGTGGTCGTCCCCTTGGCCTCCCCGATCGCGATGATCCTGTCGGCGGCGAACGGAGCCGTCTCGGTCACCACGATGTCCAGTTCGTGGCCCTGCCGGTGCTCCCTGCAGGGAATCTGCGTGGGCCGGACGGCCGCCGCGACACCTCCGAGGGTTTCGGCGGCGGCGTGTTCAAGGCACCACTCCCTGGAGAGGTCCTCGAAGTGCGGGCCGTAGATCTTCCCTGACACCGTGTCCGCGTTGGCGGCCCAGACCTGGGCCGCTCGCCGTATGACCAGTTCGGGCTCGTGCCGCTGAATGAGCAACTGATGGAAGCGGACGACGGGTTCCGCGACGCGGAACAGGGCGCGCTTCTCCCGCAGGGCGTCGTCGACCTGCTCGATCAGACCGATGTCCTGAAGTCCCGACAGCAGGTGTGCCAGGGCGCTGCTCGGGCGGCCGAGCGCCGAGGCGATCTCCGAACGCCGGTGGTTGCCGACGCTGAGAGCGCTCAGGGTCGCGGCGTAGGAGGTCGGGTCGGCGACGGAGGGTTCCTCCCTGAGCAGAAGCGCGCCCTCGCGAAACATCGCCGAGGCCGGGTTGAGCAGGCGCCGCTCTACCCATCGGTCGAACTTCGCGAGGTCGGCCGGCCCGGATCCACCGCACATCTCGAGGTAGGCCGGAGTCCCTCCGACCAGGGCGTTCAGCCGGAACGCGAGTTCGGGGTCTCGGCCGGCGTTCCAGAAGGCGGCGGCGTCGCGGAACCTGAACGGCCGGACGACCAGCTCCAGCGAGGCTCGTCCGCGAAGCGGCGCCCCACCGCCGAGAAGCTGGGCCATGGTGGTGAGGGCACTGCCACAGAGGATCATCCGGGTCCGCGTGCGCTCCTTCGCGTGGCCGAGTGGGCTGAGCGCCGCCTGAAGGTACGAGGGCAGGGCCGGGGTCGCCGCGGTCAGGTAGGGGAACTCGTCGATGATGACGGGCACGGCCCGCTCCTCGCCGAGACGCAGCAGTTCGTCCAGTGCGTCGCGCCAGGTCCCGAAGACGACGGGCGTGCCCAGTCCGCGAAAAGCCGCGTAGGCGGCACCGAGATCCGCGAGGTTCTGCCGCTCGCTCTGCTGAGTGGCCGCGAACAGGAATCCGCCCGTCTCCCTGGCCAGCAGTTCGAGCATCAGCGTCTTGCCCTGCCTCCGGCGGCCGTAGACCAGGCCCAGCGTCGCCCCGGCGACAGGGGACGTGACGAACTCCGAGAGCTCCTCCCATTCCGCGTCACGGCCGAAGAGACGGTCCGGTTTCGAGATCATCGTCCTCCTCGGATATCGCCACAAGAATGATAGCTACAACTATCATAGCTACAGCTATCATTCTTGTACTCATCATCATGCCCGACTTAGCCCACGGAGGCGACGGGCGACCTCAGATTCCGGGGACCTCGGGCGAGAGGTAGACGCGAAAGGTGCCGAGGAGCTCGCGGGTGACGCCGAACTCGCGCAGCGTGGACCAGCCGAGGCGTTCGTAGAGGCGTACGGCGGCGGTGGCCGCGGGTGAGGTGACGAGCCAGGAGGGGCCCGCGTCCGCGGTGACGCGGCGGAGCAGGGAGGCGCCGAGACCCCGGCCGGCGAAGCGCGGGTCGACCGCGAGCTCGTGGACCTCGAAGCGGGCCTTCAGCACCGACGTGTCGCCGCCGAGGGCGTCCGCGATGGGGCGGTAGAGGCGGTCGGAAGGCCAGGGGTCGGGGGTCTCGAAACCGCAGGTGAAACCGGCGGGCTCGCCGTCGACATGGACGGTCACGCAGCGGAAACCGGGCCTGCCCGTCTGTGACGGCAGGCGCCTGACGAAGGCCTCGACCTGGTCGGGGGTCTCGTGCCACGGCGACGGCGTGAACGCCGCCGCGTAGATCGACCTCAACACCGCGGGGCTTGGCTCCGCGTCGTCGAAGACCGGCGGCACGAGACCTCCTGGACCAAACTGACCTTCGCCATCATGATGCAACTGCAACTTATTTGCAATAGTAGGAGACCTAGGTCGCAAGGCTGATGCAGATGCGAATAACTTGCAATAGTGTCCAAGGAAAAGGTGATCAACGAGGAGGTAGCCCGCATGGGTGAGTACACCCTTCCCGACATGCCCTACGACTACGCGGCCCTGGAGCCCGCGATCACCGGGGAGATCCTGGAACTGCACCACTCCAAGCACCACGCCGCCTACGTCAAGGGCGCCAACGACACCCTGGAACGGCTGGCCGAGGCGCGCGACAAGGGCGAGTTCGGCGGCCTGGTCGGGCTGGAGAAGACCTTCGCCTTCAACCTGTCCGGGCACGTGCTGCACTCGATCTTCTGGCAGAACCTCTCCCCGGACGGCGGTGACCGCCCCGACGGGGAGCTGGCCGCGGCCGTCGACGAGCACTTCGGCTCCTTCGAGGCCTTCGCCGGGCAGCTCACCGCCGCCACCGCCGGGGTGCAGGGCTCCGGCTGGGGCATCCTGGCCTGGGAGCCGCTGAGCCGCCGCCTGGTCGTCGAGCAGGTCTACGACCACCACGGCAACGTCGGGATGAACACCACCCCGCTGCTGGCCTTCGACGCCTGGGAGCACGCCTATTACCTCCAGTACCGCAACGTACGACCCGACTATGTGGAGAAGCTGTGGAGCTTGGTCAACTGGGCGGATGTCACGCAGCGTTTCTCAACAGTTACAAGCACGAAAATCTGACCCAAGTTGGCAAGAAGATTCGGCCCGGTCTCTACTGGTCGCATTACGCAAATCGGTAAGCTGCACCACATGCGTGCGCCGCCCGGATACCTTCTCGCAGCGCGCTACCGGCTGTCAGAACCGGTTGGGCGCGGTGGCATGGGTACTGTTTGGCGCGCGCACGACGAGTTGCTCAACCGTGAGGTGGCCGTCAAGGAGGTCCGCCTCCCCCTGGTCCTCGACGAGGAACTCCGCGCCGAGCTGTGCGCCAGAACCGAGCGCGAGGGGCGCGCGACCGCGATGGTCGCCCACCCCTCCGTCATCACCGTCTTCGACGTCGTCACCGAGGACGAGCGCCCCTGGATCGTGATGGAGCTGCTCCGCGCCAAGTCGCTGGAGCAGCTTCTCCAGGACCACGGCCCGCTGCCGCCGCGCCAGGTGGCGGAGATCGGCCGGCAGGTCCTGGGGGCGCTGCGCGCCGTGCACGCCAAGGGAATCCTTCACCGCGACGTGAAGCCGAGCAACGTCCTGGTGACCGACGACCGGGCCGTGCTCACCGACTTCGGCCTGGCCGCGCTCGAAGGCGACGTGTCGATCACCCAGGCGGGCATCGTGCTGGGTTCCGCCGGATACATCGCCCCCGAGCGCGTGCTGGGTGCCAAGGCCAGCCCGTCCGGCGACCTGTGGTCGCTCGGCGCGACCCTCTACACCGCCGTCGAGGGCCGGGGCCTGCACGGGCGCCGCACGGCCGCGGCCGCGCTCGCCGCGCTGACCAGTGGCGAGCCGATCCCCATGGAGCGGGCCGGACCGCTGACCCCCGTGCTGCGCGGCCTCCTCACGATCGACCCCAACTCCCGGCTCGAGGCGGGACGGGCCTCGATGATGCTCGCCCGGGTGGCGGCCGGCGGGATGGTCGAGGAGTCCTTCTCCAGGTCCCCGGGGCGGCCCGACGGCAGGCTGTCCACGAGCGGCTCCGACGGGGCGTCGGCTCCGCCGTTCAGCCGCCGCTCGCAGCACCGCGGGTTGCACCGGGTCGGCTCCTCGCCGCCGCCGGCACCGCGGCTCTCGTCGCCCGTGTCGCCCCCGCCGCCCTCGGGACCCACGTCGGGGCCGATGCCCCAGCTTCGCTCGCACCGGCGCCCCGGAGAGGGGGTCCACAGGAAACCAATGGAGGTTTCGCCAAGCTATCGCCCAATTGTCCGTTTTATGACACCCTTTATAAGGTTGGTCCTCCCGCGTCTTCTCTGGCCGAGGGAACTCCGTAAGCGTGGGTAAAGCGCTTCTCAAGTCGGAATGGCTATCTTCTTCTCATGCCGGAACAGCAGACGCGCGTGCTCGCGGACCGTTACGAGCTGATCGCGCCGCTCGGCCGGGGCACGATGGGCACCGTTTGGAAAGCCCACGACCGTTCCCTTGGCCGCGAGGTCGCGATCAAGGAGATCCGTCAGGAGCCCGGTCTCAGCGAGGCACAGCGCGCCGAACTTCGGGAACGGATGATCCGTGAGGGTCGTACGGCCGCCCGGATCAGCCACCCCTCGGTGGCCACCATCCACGACGCCATCGTCGAGGACGGCAGCCCCTGGATCATCATGGAGCTCGTGCAGGCGCGTTCCCTGGAGCAGGTGATCGAGGAGGAAGGGCCCCTTCCACCCCGTCTTGTCGCCGAGATCGGGGCCGACCTGCTGGGAGCGCTCCGCGCGGCCCACGCCCAGGGGGTTCTGCACCGCGACGTCAAGCCCGGCAACGTGCTGATCACCGAGAGCGGCCGGGTGGTCCTCACCGACTTCGGCATCGCCAAGGCGGAGGGCGACACGAGCCTCACCAAGACCGGCATGGTGATCGGCTCCCCCGGATACACCGCTCCCGAGCGGGCCCGTGGCGAGCACACCGGGCCCGAGTCCGACCTGTGGTCCCTCGGCGCCACGCTGTACTTCGCGGTCGAGGGCCGCCCGGCCTACGAGCGGGCCTCGGTGGCGGAGACCCTGGCCGCGCTGATGAGCGAGCAGGTCGACCCGCCGACCCAGGCGGGCCCGCTCCGCCCGGTGCTCGAACAGCTGCTGGAGAAGGACCACACGACGCGCCTGACGGCCGCCCAGGCGGGCGCGCTGCTCCGGGCGGTGGCCGACACCCCCTCGCACCTCGCGGAGTCCCTCCCCCCGGTCCAGGCGCCCGCCGCGGCCCCTCCCGCGCCCGCCCCGGCCTTCGCTCCCTCCCCCTCGGCCTCCGAGACCCCCTTCACCGAGGACACCGGAGACGGCGAGGAGGACCCCGAGGAGCCGGACGAGCCCAAGGACGGCGCCGGCGGTTTCGACGCCGACCGCACCATGGTGGTCATCCGCCCCAAGGACGGCCTGCGCATCCCCGGCGGTAAGACACCCTCCGAGCCGTCCCCGGCGACAGCCTCCGGCCGCCCGACGGCCTCGCCCTACCCGGACCGCCCGCCCTTCGCGGAGCCGGGCAGGCCGGTCGCGGGACGGCAGGGCCCTCCCGGTCTCGGAACCCCCGTCGCGCGGGCACCCGTGGCCCCCGGCGGCCCCGCTCCCAGGAAGCCCGGGGCGTTCGGGCCCGGCGCCTTCGGAGAGCCGGACAAATCAGCGGCCTTCGGAGAGCCGGGCGGGTCGGCGGCTTTCGGGGAGCCGGGAAGCGAGTCGGCGGCCACCCCGCCCCACGGGTTCCCGGTGAGCGGCGGGCCCGATCTCTCCGTCACCCCGCCGCACGGCTTCCCCCCGGTCGATCCGGAGCTCGGGGCGCCCGGCCCGGGACGCCCGGGGTCCGAGGCGCCGCCTCCGCAGCTGAGGCTCCTGCCCGACAACCGGCCCGCTCCCGGCAACCGGCCCCCCGCCGGCGACGGCCCGCCCGGCCAGGGAGGACCGGTGTCCTCTCAGCCCTGGCGTCCGCCGGGTCCCGAGGCCTCCGACGGCGCCTATCGCTCCCCCGGCCTGGGCACCGACCTGTTCGCGATCGCGAGCCAGAACGCCCGGCCCGACCCCGGCCGCCCCGGGCCGAGGAAACCGCCGTCGCAGAAGACCCGGATCGGCGTCCTCGTCCTCATGGGCGTGGCGGCGATCGCCCTCGTGGTGATCATGATCCTGTCGGTGGCCGCCTTCTTCTGAGGACGGCCCGCGAGGAGAACCCCGTACCCGCCACGCTCCCCTTCCCGGTTTGATTCCCTCTTCAGGACGCAGACTGGGTTCATGAGCGAGTATCGGATCGAGCATGACTCGATGGGCGAGGTACGGGTTCCCGCGGGTGCGAAGTGGCGGGCGCAGACCCAGCGGGCGGTGGAGAACTTCCCCGTCTCCGGACGCGGGCTGGAGGTCCCGCACATCGCGGCGCTCGGCCTGATCAAGGCGCTCGCCGCCGAGGTCAACGCGGAGCTGGGGGTGCTCGACAAGGAGCTGGCGGGGGCGATCGCCGAGGCCGCCACCGACGTTGCGGAGAACGAGTGGGACGGCGAGTTCCCCGTCGACGTCTTCCAGACCGGCTCCGGCACCTCCTCCAACATGAACGCCAACGAGGTGATCGCCACCCTCGCCGAGGAGCGGCTCGGCCGTCCCGTCCACCCGAACGACCACGTGAACGCCTCGCAGTCGTCCAACGACGTGTTCCCCACCTCCATCCACGTCGCCGCCATGACCGAGGTCTCGTACCACCTGATCCCCTCGCTGCGGCACCTGGCCACCGCGCTGCGGGACAAGTCGCTGGAGTTCGACGGCGTGGTCAAGGCCGGGCGCACGCACCTGATGGACGCCACCCCGGTCACGCTGGGACAGGAGTTCGGCGGGTACGCCACGCAGATCGACAACGCCATCGGGCGGGTGCGGAGCGCGCTCCCGCACCTCGCCCAGCTGCCCCTGGGCGGTACGGCGGTCGGCACCGGCGTCAACACCCCTCCCGGCTTCGCGACCAAGGTCATCGAGAAGCTGCGCGAGGCCACCGGGCTGCCGTTCTCCGAGGCTCCCGACCACTTCGAGGCCCAGGGCGCCCGGGACGCCGTCGTCGAGCTCTCCGGCCAGCTCCGCACGGTCGCGATCTCGCTCAACAAGATCGCAAACGATCTGCGCTGGATGGGGTCCGGCCCGCGGGCGGGACTGGGCGAGATCAACCTGCCCGACCTGCAGCCCGGGTCGTCGATCATGCCGGGCAAGGTGAACCCGGTCGTCCCCGAGGCGGTGACCATGGTCGCCGCCCAGGTCATCGGGAACGACGCGGCCATCGCCTTCTCCGGCGCCTCGGGCACGTTCGAGCTCAACGTGATGCTCCCGGTCATCGCGCGCAACGTCCTGGAGTCCGTACGGCTGCTCGCCAACGCCTCCCGGCTGCTGGCCGACCGGTGCGTGCACGGCATCACCGCCAACGTCGACCGCATGCGCGAGTACGCGGAGTCGTCGCCGTCGATCGTCACGCCGCTCAACCCGTACGTCGGGTACGAGGAGGCCGCGAAGATAGCGAAGCAGGCCCTGGCGGAGCGCAAGACCATCCGCGAGGTCGTCATCGAGCGCGGCCACGTCGCCAACGGCACTTTCACCGAGGAGCGGCTCGACGAGTTGCTCGACGTCCTGTCCATGACCCGCCCGCCCTCGTAGATCACGCCCCCGCCGCCGCTCCTGGACCGGTGACCGGGCCGGCGTCGCGGATCGGCCGCCCCGGCCGATGTCCGTAGATCGGCCGCCTGGGAGACTCGGGGCATGACCCAGATCAAGTTCTACGGCCGCAGGGACGTGTGGTCCGACCGACGTCAGGAGATCTCCGACACGGTCCACGGCTGCCTGGTGGACGTCTGGCGGCTTCCCGAGGACAAGCGGTTCCACCGGTTCCTGCTGCTGGACGCCGAGGACATGGTCTGCCCGCAGCGGAGCGAGCGGTACCTCATCGTGGAGATCGTCTGTTTCAGCGGCAGGACGGACGAGGCCAAGCGCTCGCTGATCCGCGCCCTGTTCAGCAGGACCGGGGACGCGTTCGGCCTGCCCGCCGAGGACCTGGAGATCGTGATCATGGAGTCGCCCAAGGTCAACTGGGGCATCCGCGGTCTCCCCGGCGACGAGCTCACGCTCATGTACCCGGTCACCATCTGAGAGCCGCCCCCGTTTCCGTCGCCCCCGGGCGGCGGCCGGCTCCCGGCGTTCTCGTACGCCGCCCCGCGCGAAGGCGCTCCGGGAAACGGGCGGGGAGGAAAGGCGGGGCCCCGTCAGAGCGGAGGCTCGCCACATAAGCACGCGACGGAGTGTGGGGGCGGGCGACATGGGCCGGGATTCGGGTCATTGCCTAGATTCGGCAGCATGATTGACCTAGCGGGTCGGCGAGCCGTGGTGACCGGGGCGGGCAGCGGGATCGGGCGCGCCTGTGCGCACCGGCTGGCCGCGGCCGGGGCACACGTGCTGGTGGTCGACATCGACGCCGAGGCGGCGGCGAAGGTCGCCGCGGAGATCTCGGGGACACCTGTCGTCGCGGACCTGTCGAAACCAGACTTCGTACGGGCGATCCCGCCCGGCACGGACATCGTGGTGAACAACGCCGGGTTCCAGCATGTGGCCCCAATCGAGGAGTTCCCCCCGGAGATATTCTCCAAGATCCTCAGGGTGATGGTCGAGGCCCCCTTCCTGCTGGTCAGGGAGACCCTCCCGGGGATGTACGAACGCGGCTGGGGCCGGATCGTCAACATCTCCTCGGTCCACGGGCTCCGCGCCTCGCCCTACAAGTCGGCGTACGTGACCGCCAAGCACGCCCTCGAGGGGCTGTCCAAGACGATCGCCCTGGAGGGCGCCCCGCACGGCGTCACCTCCAACTGCGTGAGTCCCGCCTACGTCCGCACCCCCCTGGTGGAGAACCAGATCGGCGCCCAGGCCGGGACCCACGGCATCGGCAGGGACGAGGTGGTCGAGCAGATCATGCTCGCCCCCGCCGCCGTCAAACGGCTGATCGAACCCGAGGAGGTCGCCGAACTCGTCGCCTACCTCTGCGGCCCGCACGGCTCCTTCATGACCGGCACCTCCCTCCCCATAGACGGCGGCTGGACCGCCCGCTGACCCCGGTGAGGACGCGCGGCGTCGCCATGAACCCGTGAAACCGCGCCGGGAACTGCAGTGAGGAGCGAAGGAGCCGGGTCCCAGCGGCCTCACCGCGACGCGCAGCGTCGCCATGAACGGAGAATGGTCGGTATGAACGCACGGGTCTTTCTCGAACTGCTGGCCAGGGAGGCTTCGGCGGTCGAGTTCGAGGGGCCCGTTCTGGCGGCGAGGACCGGCGGGGCCGGCGCGGAGGCGCTGGCGGAGCTGGAGGAGGCCAAGCTCGCCGCGCTGAAGGTGCGGGCGCTGCTGCGGCGCAGGGCGAAGCGGGAGGCCGAGCTGTCGGCGCTGTTCGACACGGCGGGCGACCTGGCCGGGCTGCGGGATCTGGACGCCGTCCTGGAGGCCATCGTGCACCGCGCCAGGCAGCTGCTCGGCACCGACGCCGCCTACATGACGCTGCACGACCCCGAGCGGGGCGACACCTGGATGCGGGTGACCGACGGCTCGGTGTCGGCGAAGTTCCGGGCGCTGCGGCTGGCCATGGGCGCGGGGCTCGGCGGGCTGGTTGCCCAGACCGCCACCCCGTACTCGACCGCCGACTACTTCGCCGACGAGCGCTTCCGCCACAAGACCGACATCGACGACGCGGTGCTCGAGGAGGGGCTGGTCGCCATCCTCGGCGTACCGCTCAAGCTGGGCGCGCGGGTGATCGGGGTGCTGTTCGCGGCCAACCGGAGCGTGCGGCCCTTCACCCAGGACGAGGTCGTGCTGCTGGGCTCGCTGGCCGCGCACGCGGCGGTGGCGATCGACAACGCCCGGCTGCTCCAGGAGACCAGGAACGCGCTCGAGGAGCTCAGCGAGGCCAACCGGCAGGTGAACGCGCACAGCCAGGCCGTGGAGCGCGCCGCGCTCGCGCACGACAGGATGACCGGCCTGGTGCTGCGCGGCGGCGGGGTCGAGGACGTGGCGGCGGTGGTGACGGAGGTGCTCGGCGGCTCGCTGGCGGTGCTCGACGACGCCGGGCGTCCGATCGCCGGGGACGCGGGCGTGCTGGAGGAGGGCGCGCTGGGCGAGGGGGCGTTCGACCAGACGACGTCAGGACCGGGGACGGGCTCGGGGACGCACCAGAGGCCGGGCTCAAGGCCGGGGTCGAAGCCGGGCGTCAGGCGAGGGACGCGGACGGTCGCGGACGTGATCGCGGACGCCGCGCGGTCGTCGAGGGCGCTGGGACGCACCGTGCGGCAGGGAGACCTGCTGGTCGCGTCGGTGGACGTGGGCGCGGAGCCGCTGTGCACGCTGGTGCTGCGCAACGGCGGTCAGGTGTCGGACGCCGACCAGCGCATCCTGGAGCGGGCCGCGCTGGTCACCGCGTTGCTGCTGCTGTTCAGGCGTACGGTGGCCGAGGCGGAGGGCCGGGTCAGGGGCGAGCTGCTCGACGACCTGATCTCGCGGCCCGCCCTCGACGGCCTGGCCGACCGCGCCCGGCGGGTGGGGGTGAACCTCGACCACGACCACGTGGTGGTCGTGGTCCGCCACGGCGGCGGGCGGGAGCGGGCCGCGTTCTGGGCGTCCTCCCAGGCGACGCTGCACCACGGCCTCGCCGCGCAGCGCGGCGACGAGGTGGTCCTGCTGCTTCCCGGGGACCGGCCGGGCCCCCTGGCCAAGCGGGTGGCGGCCGAGCTGAGCGCCTCGCTCGGCCACCCGGCCACGGCGGGCGCCGGAGGGCCCGTACGCGGCACCGCGGAGGTGGCCGCCGCGCACCGGGAGGCGCAGCGCTGCGCCGACGCCCTGGTGGCCCTGGGGAGGGCCGGGGAGGGCGCCGGGGCCAGGGAGCTGGGCTTCGTCGGACTGCTGGTCGGCGAGGGGCGCGACATCGGGGCGTTCCTCGCCTCCGCGCTCGGCCCGGTGATCGACTACGACGCCCGAAGGGGCACCGCGCTGGTGCAGACGCTCACCGCGTACTTCGGCATGGGCGGCTCGCTGTCGCGGACCAGCGAGGCCCTGCACATCCACGTCAACACGGTCACCCAGCGCCTGGACCGGATCGGCCAGCTCCTCGGCGACGACTGGCAGGCCCCCGACCGGGCCCTGGAGATCCAGCTCGCCCTGCGCCTGCACCGCCTCAGCGGCTGACCCGGCCGCGCCGATCGGTCCCGCGAGGGGCGGCCCCACACATCCACATAGGGCGCCCGTCGGCTATGGCGGTCGTACCCATAGGAGTGACGCCGGTCACTACGTACGGTAGCCGAAATCCCCCCAACAGCGACTTCCCCTGGTGAGTGAGATGGCAGAGAAAACCCGTACCCCCATCGGAAAGATCGTCGGTGCCAGTCTGATCGGCACCACGATCGAATGGTATGACTTCTTCCTGTACGGCTCCGCCGCCGCACTGGTCTTCCCGCAGCTGTTCTTCCCCCAGTCGGAGCCGCTGACCGGCACCCTGCTGGCGTTCCTGACCTACGCGGTGGGCTTCGTGGCCCGCCCGCTGGGGGCGCTGGTCTTCGGGCACTTCGGCGACCGGATCGGCCGCAAGAAGCTGCTGGTGGTCAGTCTGCTGATGATGGGCGGGGCGACCTTCCTGATCGGCTGCCTGCCGACCCACGCGGCGATCGGCATGGCGGCACCGCTGCTGCTGACCCTGCTCCGGCTCGTCCAGGGCTTCGCCCTCGGCGGCGAGTGGGGCGGCGCGGTGCTCATCGTCTCCGAGCACGGCGACGCCGCGCG
The DNA here is from genome assembly GCF_051192615.1 of Streptosporangium sp. G11. NCBI lineage: Bacteria > Bacillati > Actinomycetota > Actinomycetes > Streptosporangiales > Streptosporangiaceae > Streptosporangium > Streptosporangium sp. G11. The sequence continues at coordinate 133,043 of NZ_JBPJUQ010000003.1, read as the reverse complement.
CCGGGGCTTCTGGGCCTCCTGGCCGCAGGCGGGCGCCCCGGGCGGCAACCTGCTGGCCACCGCCGTGCTGGCGGTACTGGCCGCGGTCCAGACGGAAGAGGCGTTCGTGAGCTGGGGCTGGCGGATCCCGTTCCTGCTGTCCGGCGTACTGGTGCTGGTCGGCATGTGGATCCGGCTTTCCATCAGCGAGTCGCCCATCTTCCAGCAGGCGGTCGCCAACGCCAAGCCCTCGCAGTCCCTGCCGATCGTGGAAGTGTTCAGGTACCACTGGCGGGACGTCCTCATCGCGATCGGCGCCCGCTTCGCGGAGAACGTCTCCTACTACGTGATCACCGCGTTCGTGCTGGTCTATGCGACGGCGCAGGCGGGGCTGGCGAAGCCGGTCGTGCTCAACGCGGTGCTGATCGGGTCGGCCATCCACTTCGTCTCGATCCCGCTGTGGGGGGCGCTCTCCGACCGGCTCGGCCGCCGGCCCGTCTACCTGCTCGGCGCCGCCGGCGTGGGCCTGTGGTCCTTCGCGTTCTTCCCGCTGATCGACACCAAGAACTTCGCCGCCGTCACGCTGGCGGTGACCGTCGGGCTGATCCTGCACGGCGCGATGTACGGCCCGCAGGCCGCGTTCTTCTCCGAGCTGTTCGCCACGAGGATGCGCTACTCGGGCGTCTCGATCGGCTCGCAGCTCGCCTCGATCGTCGCGGGCGCCCTGGCCCCGCTGATCGCGGTCGCCCTGCTGGACGCCTACAAGTCGTCGTTCCCGATCATGCTGTACGTGGCCGGAGCCGCCGTGCTCACCCTGATCACCGTGTACCTCTCGCGCGAGACCAGGGGACGCGACCTCGTCACCATCGGCACCCACGACGAGGCTCCGACCACCCGCTGACCCGTACGGAGAGACATCTGATGCGCATCGAGAACCGGCCGGTGCCCACCGGCCGGATCACACAGAACGTCCTGTCGGTCGCGGGAAACGACGGGAACACCGAGAACACCGGGGACACCGGGAGCGCCGCGGAGAGCGGCGGGACGGTGCTGTTCGTACACGGGAACGTGTCGAGCGCCGCCTTCTGGCGGAACACGATGCTCGCCCTGGCCGAAGCGGGTCACCGGCCGCTCGCCGTGGACCTGCGGGGCTTCGGCGACACCGAGCCCGCCCCGGTCGACGCCACCCGCGGCCTGCGGGACTACTCCGACGACGTGCTCGCCCTCCTCGACGCCCTCGGGCTGGACGGCGTGCACCTGGTGGGCTGGAGCATGGGCGGCGGTGTCGTGCTGCAGGCGCTGCGCGACCGGCCGTCCGCCGTGCGGAGCGTGACCCTGGTCAACCCGATCTCCCCGTACGGCTTCGGCGGCACGCACGGTGTCGACGGCGTGCTGAACCACCCCGACGGCACGGGCGGCGGGGCGGGAGCGGCCAACCCCGACTTCGTGAAGCTGCTCGCGGCCGGGGACACCTCCGACGACTCCCCGGTCTCGCCGAGAAACGTGATGCGGACCACGTACGTGAAGCCCGGCACGGTGATCGAGGACGAGGACGCCCTGGTCGCGTCGATGCTGTCCACGAGGGTCGGCGAGGACCACTACCCGGGTGACGCGGTGGCGTCGGAGGAGTGGCCGGGGGTCCGTCCCGGTACGCGGGGCGTGCTCAACTCGTTCGCCCCGACACACTTCCGGCTCGACGACCTGCACACGATCGACCCGAAGCCGCCGATCCTGTGGATCAGGGGCGAGGCCGACGTGATCGTCTCCGACACCTCGCTGTTCGACCTGGCCCACCTGGGCGCCCTGGGCGCCGTCCCCGGCTCGCCCGGCACCCCCGCGCAGCCGATGGTCACCCAGACCCGCGCCGCCCTGGAGCGGTACGGCCCCTACACCGAGATCGTCCTGGACTGCGGCCACAGCCCGCACATCGAGCGGCCCGCCGAGTTCCGCGCCGCCCTCTCTGACCACCTGAAGCGGAGTTGACGATGCGCAGTATCGATGGCGACGCCTCACGTCGCGGTGAGGCCGCTGGGACCCGGCCCTTCCTCAGTCCGGTCCCCGGCGCGACCTCACGGGTTCACGGCGACGCCGCGCGTCGCGGGTGGGCCGTGGGGCTCAGCGCCGTGACCTTCGCCGCCCTGCTGGCCGGGGCGCCCGCGGCGAGCGCGGAGACCTCACCGGCGCACTGCGCCCGGCTGGACCGGGTGGCGGTGCCGGGTGCCGAGCACCAGGTGAAGGCCTGCCTGGACGACCTCACGACGGCGGGCACGACCGTCTCCGGACACACCGACCCGGCCGACTGGGCGGGCCTGCACCCGGCGGGGGCGGTCAACCCGAAGGGCGTGCCCGGCATCCAGGTCGACGGCTACTTCCCCGACACCTCGACCTCCAACACGACGCACGGCTGGAACCACGACTCGCAGTTCGTCCTGCGGCTGCCCGACAACTGGAACGGCGGCCTGGTGGTCACCGGCACCCCCGGCAACCGGGAGCAGTACGCCAACGACTTCACCGTCTCCGACTGGGCGCTGGCCAAGGGATACGCCTACGCGGTGACGGACAAGGGCAACGTCGGCGTCACCTTCTACAAGGACGGCCGCAAGCCCGGTGACGCGGTCGCCGAGTGGAACGACCGGGTCACGCAGGTCGCGGTCGCGGCCAAGGCCGTCGTCGCCCAGCGCTACGGCAGGCTTCCCAAGCGGACCTACGCCGCGGGCATCTCCAACGGCGGATACCTTGTCCGCTGGCAGCTGGAGAACCGGGCCTGGCTCTACGACGGCGGGATCGACTGGGAGGGCACGCTCTGGCGGGTCAAGGGCGACAACCTCGTCAACTACCTGCCCCCGGCGCTGCGGGCCTATCCGGCGGGTGACACCCAGGCGATGTACGACGCGGGTTTCGCCCGCGGCTCGGAGTTCCTGTGGCCGTTCCACTACCAGTACTACTGGGACCTGACCCAGCGCCTCTACCGTGAGGAGCTCGACCCCTCCTTCGACGGCGACACCGACGCGGGCACCCCCTTCTGCTCCTCGGGCACCCCGGCCTGCGACGCCGACTACGACTACGACGCGCGCAAGCCGTACGCGGCGGTGCGGAAGATCGGGCTCACCGGCCGGATCGGCAAGCCGCTGATCACGATCCACGGCACGCTGGACACGCTGCTGCCGATCTCCCGCTCCGGCGACGTCTACGCGGACATGGTCGGCGAGCACCGGCCGTTCCGCTACTACCGGATCACCGACGGCACCCACGTGGACGGTCTCTACGCCGCCTACCCCGACAAGCTCCGCCCGCTGCTGCCGTGCTTCCGCAGCGCGTTCGAGACCCTGGAGGGCTGGGTGGAGCGCAGGCAGAGCCCGCCGCCGAGCGCGACCCTGCCGAGGCCCTCGACCGGCGACCTGCCCAACGAGTGCCGGCTGGGCGTGTGACATCTCCGCACGGCGCCACACCACTCTCGCGGGCCGTGTGGCGCCGTGCGGAGTTTCAGCTGAGCATGTAGCGCCGCTGGACGCTTCTGGTCACCCGGACCGCGTGCCTGACCAGCGGTATCCGCAGCGCGATCCGCTTCAGCAGCGGGTACCAGGGCTCGGAGGGCTTGGCGGCGGACCTGTGGATCTCCACCCGGCCGCCGCGGTTCATCTCCACCTTGAAGCGGAGCCCGGTCTCCGTGCCGTCCACCCGCAGGAACGGCGCCCAGACGCCCGGCGCGAGGAACCCCTCCCGGTACGCCAGCCGGGTCGGGATCTTGGCGATCAGCCGCCCGGCCAGTTCCCCGGGGACACCGGGCTCGACCAGCGCGGGGGCGGCGACCTCGCGTTCCCTGCCCGCGATCTGGCGGAACACCAGCTCCGCGGGCGGCCCCCCGCTCGGCGGCACGTACGGCACGGGCACGACGACGAAGACGTGCTTGCGCTGCCTGATGACCGTCGTACCCGGTGAGACCAGGACGATCGACTCGGGGAACGAGCGCGGTTCCACGCAGATCCCCAGCTCTCCGCTGTCGGACCACCAGGGGACGATCAGCCGTTTGGAGCAGTCGGCCACCATCCCGGTGCAGTTCAGCGGCGACCCGGTCACCCGGGTGTGCGCCTGCTGCGCACCTCCGTACATGCGCACGTGTATCTCCCAGAGTCCCGGCCGCAGCGGACCGTCCGTGGCCGCCGAGTCGACGTCCAGCCTGGCCGTTCCCGTGACCTGGAGCCTGACCCCGTTGCGATGGCGGCAGCGGACGATCGAGCACTTCGAGGGCAGGAAGTGGATGGCCCCGGTGTCCTCGTGCCTGATGTAGACCTCGAACCGCGCCTTGGCGGCGGCCTGGCTGACGTCGGCCATCTCGGGCGGCAGGCGGAGCCCGTCGAGGGGTACGGGAGGCTCCCAGAGCAGCCCGTCGCCTCCGTAGGGGACGAAGCGCATCGGGGTGCCGTCGGCCTGCGTCATCTCCACGGTGAGCCCCATGGTGAGCGCGCCGCCGTCCCAGGTGAGGTCGTCGAGGTCCGCCTGGAGGCGGACGCCTCGCATGGCTCCGGCCAGCAGGACGAGCTGGTCGAGGCGCCCCGCGCGAAGCAGCGCGGCGCGGGCCCGCAGCTGGACGGGCAGCAGGAGGTCGAGGCGGGGTGGGAAGCGCTGGACGACCAGCTCTCGCAGGGTCGTGAAGGTGGCCGCCCGGTCCGTGGAGGAGGTGACGAACCTGCTCCCGCCGAGCCTTCGCAGCACCGCGGTGCGAAACCACTGGGCGTACATCCGGTCGCGCCGGCGGCCCTCGGGGACCTCGTCGTCGATGATGTCGAGCAGCTCGCGCAGCTCCGCGGCCCAGACGTAGGGGTCCTCCCGCGGGTCGGACCGCTGGGTGACGTGGCAGCAGACCTGGCCGGCCATGACGACGACGTTCTTGGCCCGCAGGTAGGCGCGGAGCACGAAGGCCTGCTCGGCCAGGCGCCCGCCGGGATCGGGGAAGTTCAGCGCCTCCGCGTCGAGGAAGGCCCTGCGATAGAGCTTGTGCGGTGTGAGCAGCGTGAGCAGCCGGTCCGTGACGATGTCGGCGTGCTCGCGGTCGGCGTCGAAGACCGTGGAGGACGGTTTCTGGTCGCTGATCAGCCGCCCGAGGAGGATGTCGGCGCCGGTCCGCACGGCCCGCAGGTACATTCGCTCCAGAGCGGCCCTTTCCAGGCGGTCGGTCTGGTCCAGCAGGTAGACGTACTCGCCCCTGGCGACCATGAGGGCGACGTTGCGGCCGCGCATCGGCGACCCGGTCCGCTCAAGGTGGAGCACCCTGACGTTCGACCGCACCGCGGCCAGGGTGTCGAGACGCTGCTGGATTCCGTCGTCGGAACCGTCGTCGGCGAAGATGACCTCGTAGTCCTCGGAGGCCATCGTCTGCTCCAGCACCGACCGGATACAGGCGTCGGCGCCATCACCGGGGTTGTGCACCGGCACCACCACGCTGACCTTCACGTCCATGCGGCCAAGGGTGCGGCGCGCGGCGCCTGGAGACGGCCAGACTTGCCGACTCCTGGTCTCTTAGTACCAGCCTTTGGCCTGGGAATGGGCCCAGGCACCACAGGGCGAGCCGTAGCGGCCCTTGATGTAGCTGAGCCCCCACTCGATCTGGGTGGCCGCGTTGGTCTGCCAGTCGCCTCCGGCGCTGGCCATCTTGTGGCCGGGGAGGGACTGGGGGATGCCGTAGGCGCCGCTGGAGGTGTTCATGGCGCGCTCGTTCCAGCCGCTCTCCTTCATCCAGAGCTTCTCCAGGCAGCCCCACTCGCCGGCCCAGCCCCTGGCCTCCAGCATCTGCTTGCCCAGTGCCCTGTTGCCGGTCGGGTTGGAGGTGCCCGGGGGAAGCTGCTGGGGGTTGAAGCCGCCACCGCCCGGCGCCTCGTCAACGATCTTGACCGGGTTGAGCATCTTGCGGTTGTCGCGTTCGGCGGCGATCTTGTCGGCCTTGAGCGCCTGGGCGGCCTGGGCCTTCAGCATGTCGGACTCCAGGTCGGAGCCGAACGGGTCGGAGCCGAGCATCTGCGCCATCTCATCCAGGGTGAGCGGCTGCGTCGGCGGCGCCGAGGCGTTCTGGACGGCGGTGTAGGCGGTGAAGGCGCCTCCGCCCACCAGGACGACGAGCGCGGCGCCCAGGATCAGCACGCGCTTGGAGGTCATACCGCGTTTCGAACTGGGCTCGGCGGGGGCCTTCCCCCTGGCCGCCCTGCGGTTCGTACGGCGGCCGCGGGGCGCCGAGCGCTCCTTTAGTTGCTGTGATCCTGGACTCACGACCTATGAGCTTGCCGTGCGGAGGGGGGTGGTACGCAACCGGAACGGGAGAGTTGGTCTGCGTCCGGCCGGACCCGCCGGGGTTTCTCACGACCTAACCACCAGGCCACGAGCACTTTCCGGGCAATGAAATCATGGGAGTGATTTTGCTCACATTTTGCCCTGTGGAGCCACTTGGGCCGACTGAGTGATCATGAAAGCGCCCGAATCGTGGTCTGACCACCTCATTCAGGTACTGTTTGCCTTATGTCTGGGTTTTGTGACCCGGCAGATCCATCCGAGCCTTGGGAGAATGATTACCCGGTGGCAGGCATCCTCCTCGTCGAAGACGACCCCTCGGTCCGGACCGGGCTGGAGCTCGCGCTCACCCGGCAGGGCCACTCCGTCACCGCGTACGCCAGCGGCGAGGAGGCGCTTGAGCACATCAAGTCCCGCCGCCCCGAGATCGCCATTCTGGACGTCATGCTGCCCGGCATCGACGGCGTCGAGGTGTGCCGCCGCATCCGCAGGCTCGACCAGCTGCCGGTGATCCTCCTCACCGCCAGGGGCGACGACCTCGACGTGGTCGTGGGGCTGGAGGCCGGGGCCGACGACTACGTGGTCAAGCCGGTCGAGCCCCGCGTGCTGGACGCCCGCATCCGCGCCGTCCTGCGCCGGGTGGAGTCGGTCGCCTCCGACCGCATCACCTTCGGCGATCTGGTCATCGACCGGGGCGCGCTCAAGGTGGCGCTGGGCGGCCGCGAGGTCCATCTCACCCCCACGGAGCTGCGGCTCCTGCTCGAACTCGTCCGCCACCCCGGCCAGGTGCTCAACCGCAGATACCTGCTGCGGGCCGTCTGGGACCACACCCACGTCGCCGACTCGCGACTGGTCGACGCCTGCGTCCAGCGGGTCCGCGCCAAGATCGAGGCGGTCCCCGCCGAGCCCGAGTTCATCCACACGGTACGGGGATTCGGCTACCGGTTCAGCCCGCCGTGAAGCGGATGTTCCCTCCCTCGATGCGGCGGATGTACACCGGCCTGCGCGGGCGCCTGGTGATCACCTTCACCCTCATCGCCGTCACCGCCTCCGCGGTCGTCGCGGGAATCGGCTACGAGTTCGTCAAGAGCCGCATGATCGGGCGTGCCGAGCAGGTGGCCGTGAGCGACGTGCGCGACACCCTGGAGGGCATCAGGGTGCCCATCGGCGCCCTCTGGCCGGGAGACAGCCCCCCGACCGACGAGGAGATCAGCGCGCTGCAGAAAAGCCTGCGGCCCCAGGGCGGCAAGGTGGTGGTCCGCTACGAGGACTACCTCTACCCCGACGGCGACTTCGGCACCAAGAACGTCCCCGGTGACCTCGCCGCCAGGGCCACCCAGCGGATGGTCGCCAAGCGCATGACCGTCGGCGGCGACATGTGGCTGCTCATCGGCACCCCCGTCTGGCGGATCGAGCCCATACACACCGCCCAGCCCACCGGGATGACCGTCTTCGTGTTCGCCCCCCTCATCGAGGAGGAGCGGCTCCTGAGCGGCCTGCGGCAGCCGCTGGCCGTCGCCGGCGTCGCCATGCTGATCATCGCGCTGTCCCTGGGCCTGGTGTCGGCCCGGCAGCTCCTGCTGCCGGTCAGGCGGCTCGGCTCGGCGGCCCGCGCGCTCGGCGCCGGCCACCTCGACACCCGCCTGCCCGTACACGGCCAGGACGAGCTCGCCGAGCTCACCGCCACGTTCAACGACACCGCCGCCGCCCTGGAGCGGAGCGTCACCGAGCTGCGCGCGCTGGAGGCGATGTCCCGCCGCTTCGTCGCCGACGTCTCGCACGAGCTGCGAACCCCCCTGACCGCGATGACCGCGGTCACCGACATGCTCTCCGAGGAGGCCGAGCGGCTGCCGCCCGATCCCGCGGCGGCCGTACGGCTGGTGCTGCGCGAGATCGCGCGGCTGCGGACCCTGATCGAGCAGCTCATCGAGGCGAGCCGGTTCGACTCGGGCACGGCCACGCTGAACGTGGACACCGTGAACATCGTCGACGTGGTCTGCGACTGCCTGGAGATGCGCGGCTGGTCGGACCAGGTGCGGGTGAACGTGCCCGAGGGACTGGCCTTCTCCGTCGACCCCAGGCGCTTCGACGTCATCGTGGCCAACCTGGTGGGCAACGCCCTGCGCCACGGTGAGCTCCCGGTGATGGTGACCGCCCGCAGCACCGCGAACGGCCTGGAGGTGAAGGTGCGCGACCACGGCAAGGGCATTCCGGCGAAGGACCTGCCCTTCGTGTTCAACCGTTTCTACAAGGCCGGCGCCCGGGGCGACGGCAGCGGGCTCGGCCTGTCCATCGCGCGGGCCAACGCCCAGCTGCACGGGGGCACGATCTCGGTCCGCGCGCAGCGGCCGGGAACCCTCTTCACGGTCTGGCTCCCCCCGGCATGAGAAGACTCACCCGCCCGCACGCCCTGACCGCCCTCACCTCACCCGGCACGAGACGGCTCACCGGCCCGCACACCCCGGCCACACGTGGCGCGAGACGGCTCACCGGCCCGCGCGCCCCGGCCGCCCTGACCGCACGTGGCACGAGACGGCTCGCCTGCCTGCTCGCCGCGGCCCTGGTGCTGTGCGGATGCGGCATCTCCCCCACCGACGTCCAGGACTACGGCCGCCCGCCGGTGATCAGCTACAGCCCCACGTGGGTGACGGTCTATCTGCTCCGCGACGGCCGGCTGGAGCCCGTCAAGATCCCGGTGGTCTCCGACTCGGCCAAGAACATCATCGACACCCTGTTCCGGGCCGGCAAGCAGCCGCCGAAGGCGGGGCTGACCAGCGCGCTCAACGACTTCAGCCACTACGACACCAAGACGACCCGCTACTCCGACAACACCGACCAGCGCAACGAGCCTGACGACAACCTGGGCTACCGGCTGAACGTGATCATCACGGGCGAGGGCAAGGTCTCCAAGGAGGCCCTCGCCCAGATCACCTGCACCATCCGGCAGAACAAGCAGGAGAGCATCTGGAGCGTCGAGGTCACCCGGCTCTTCCCCGGGACCCCGGAGACGATGGGCGACCGCGGCTGCTTCGAGTACCGCAAGCTCGCGGCGCCCGGCGTGCGGCTGCCGCCCTGAGAAGCCCCGCGCCACCGCCGCGGGCACCGGACGCACGACCGCCCGCCTGAGAGACCCTGCGGACGCCGGACGTACGGCCGCCGACCGCGGGCGCCCGGCGTTTCATCGCGAGAAGCCCGGCGTACCGCCAGAGAAGCCCCGCGCCGTGACGGCGCGGAGCGCGGCCGCGGGGCTCGTAGGGCACCCGCGACCGCGCTCCGGCCATGGCGTCGAGACGCCGGTCACATCGTGATGTCCTCCAGCATCTCGGTGACCAGTGCGGCGATCGGCGAGCGCTCCGAGCGGGTCAGCGTGACGTGCGCGAACAGCGGATGCCCCTTGAGCTTCTCCACCACCGCCACGACGCCGTCGTGCCGGCCCACCCGCAGGTTGTCGCGCTGGGCGATGTCGTGGGTGAGAACGACCCGGGAGTTGGCGCCGATCCGGCTCAGCACCGTGAGCAGCACCCCGCGCTCCAGCGACTGCGCCTCGTCCACGATGACGAAGGCGTCGTGGAGCGACCGGCCACGGATGTGGGTGAGCGGAAGCACCTCCAGCATGCCCCGGTCCATGACCTCCTCGATCACCTCGGGCGTGGTGACCGCGCCCAGGGTGTCGTAGACCGCCTGCGCCCACGGGCCCATCTTCTCGTTCTCGGAACCGGGCAGGTAGCCCAGCTCCTGACCGCCCACGGCGTACAGGGGACGGAAGACGATGACCTTGCGGTGCTGGCGGCGCTCCAGGACCGCCTCCAGGCCCGCGCAGAGGGCGAGGGCCGACTTGCCGGTACCCGCCCGGCCACCCAGCGAGACGATGCCGACCTCGGGGTCCATCAGGAGATCGAGCGCGATCCGCTGCTCGGCGGAGCGGCCGTGCAGGCCGAACACCTCGCGGTCGCCGCGCACCAGCCGCACCGACTTGTCGGGCAGCACCCGGCCCAGCGCGGAGCCCCTGCTGGACAGCAGGCGCAGGCCCGTGTGGGTGGGCAGGTCACGGGCGTCGGCCATGTCGGCCGTACCGTGCTCGAAGAGGGTCTCGACGTCCTCCGAGGTCACCTGGAGCTCGTCCATGCCGGTCCAGCCGGACTCGACCACGAGTTCGGCGCGGTACTCGTCCGCGGCGAGCCCGATGGAGGCGGCCTTCACGCGCAGGGGGAGATCCTTGGAGACCAGCACCACGTCCTTGCCTTCCGCGGCGAGGGTCTTCGCCACGGTCAGGATGCGGGTGTCGTTGTCGCCGAGCCGGAACCCGACGGGCAGGATGGACGGGTCACTGTGGTTGAGCTCGACCCGGATGGTGCCCTCGCCGATCGGCATGGGCTCGTCCAGACGTCCATGTGTCACCCGGAGTTCGTCAAGGGACCTTAGCGCCTTGCGCGCGAAGTATCCGAGCTCTGGATGATGGCGTTTGCCCTCCAACTCGGTGATGACGACGATCGGGAGGACGACCTCATGCTCGGCGAAACGGCTCATCGCCGTTGGATCCGCCAGGAGCACCGAGGTGTCCAGGACGTACGTGCGCCGCTGAACTGCCGGCGACGTGGGTGAGGACGAAGGGTTTGCCACGCGTTCTCCCCCGGGCGCCAAGGACGGCGCCCTGCCATGAGCTGGGATGCGGACCGGCCCCGGGCCCGCTCACGAGAACGTCGAGCAGGGACCGTTGACCGGCCCTCCTCAGCAGGTCGTGACGCAAAGGCGGGCCCTCTCCGGCGTAGGCGAGCTGTGCTCTCCTACTTCTTACGGTACGTCCTGAATGCCCGACTTCCAACTGCTTAAGACTGACCGAAAGGGGTCGTTCATGTGGAGTTTCAGGAACCGTACCTGCGGTGTCGCGCGGCGTAGGAGCGGAGAGCCCGCAAGAAGTCGACCCTGCGGAAGTCAGGCCAGTAGGCCTCGCAGAAGTAGAATTCGGAGTGAGCGCTCTGCCAGAGCAAGAAGCCCGAGAGCCGCTGCTCTCCCGATGTCCGGATGACCAGATCCGGGTCGGGCTGGCCGCGCGTGTAGAGATGCTCCGCGATGTGCTCGACATCGAGGACCTCGACAAGGTCCTCGATACTCGCGCCCTTGCTCGCGTGCTCCTGGAGAAGGGAGCGCACCGCATCAGCGATCTCACGCCTTCCTCCATACCCAACAGCAACGTTCACAATCAAACCGGGACGATGTGATGTCGCTTCTTTTGCGTTTTTGAGGACACGGGCCGTGTGATCAGGCAGAAGGTCAAGCGCCCCCATGGGCTTGATGTGCCACCCGTCGGCCACGAGCTCCTGGACAACGTCCTCGATGATCTTCATCAGGAGGTCCAGCTCGTCCTTGGAGCGGTTGATGTTGTCGCTCGACAGCAGCCACACGGTGACGACCTCGACACCGGCCTCGCGGCACCAGCCGAGCAGCTCCGAGATCTTGTCCGCGCCCTTGCGGTGCCCGCGGCTCACGTCGTCGATGCCCATCGAGCGCGCCCAGCGCCGGTTACCGTCGACGATCACGCCGACGTGCCGGGGGGCCATCTCCTTCTGACGGGACAGCTTCGCCTCAAGCCGGCGTTCGTACACCCGGTAGACGAGATCGCGCACGCCCATTGGAGCCCCTCCCTCAGCACCCGCCACGAAATGAGCACTGACAGGCAATTATCGCCGCCCCGCGGACCCCTCCGCCCCCTCTACAGGGATCTGGCGGGCTTGCCCGGCTTGTGGGACCCCAGGCAATCCTCGGCCTCCGCGACGAGCGCCTCCACGAAGACGCCCAGCTCAGAGGATGTCAGAACGGCACGCATACCCACCCCGCCGCCACCCCAGGCCTCCAGGAACGCCCTTCTGGTGAGCCGCCACTCTCCGCCGGGCCCTCGCCGCCCGGGGACCCAGACCGGGATGGTCCGCAGCTGGCAGCGGAGTTCGCCCCCGCCGACGACGCCGTTCCTGGCTCGGTAACGAAAGGCGAACAGTTCCGTGTCGTCGGGAAAGCGGTCGTCGGGGTCGGGCCAACGGGCCTCGTGACCCGCACGCGCCTCGGCGACCCCCCGCGCCAGCCGGGTCAGGAACCAGCCGCACCGCTCGCCCACCGTGCCGTACAGCGCGCCGTCGCGGTGGAGCCGCAGGGTGATCTCGTACGGAGTGCCGACACTGTCACGGCACGCCACCGGCGTAACGGTCAGATAAGAACCATCAAGACAACGCAGTCCCCCCACCTCAGAGAGGGTATCCCCGCTCAGTCCGCCAAAACGTGATCAACGCCATCCATGTCCCCGCCAGCCGGGCGGCTGGTGCCACTCGGTCCAGCCGTATCCGGATCGCCCGTCCTCGGCCTCGAACCGGCACAGGGCACGCGGGAAACGGGCGATCTCCCCCTCCGGGGACGTCATGGCGACCGGGGCGAAGGCGAGCGGGACGGCCGTCATCGGAAGCCCCGGCACCTCCAGCCGCGCCCGGGACGGGAAGCCGTCCTCGCCGAACTCGCTCGCCGCGCCGAAGCCCACGTGCTCCTCGGTCGCCCCGCCCGGCGGGACCGTGAAACACGGCCAGGGCATCTCGAAGCCGACGTTGGCCCGCATGCCGTGGAAGAACGTGCCGTCGTCGAGCCGCCCGGAGCTCCACAGCCACGACATCCCCCACCAGTCGCGCTCCCCCCAGCTGTGGTCACGCTCGCCGTACCCGGAGAAGGCGATCTCCTCACCCCCGGCCCCGCCGATCCCGCCGATCCGGATCGTCCCCGCGACCTCGCAGGGGATCTCGTACCGGGACATGAAGCGGTAGGGGTACGGGTCGCCGCCGCTCCGCCACTCCAGGTCGAACGCCAGCGAGGTCCTCTCGGCGCCCCCGAGGTCCCCGTACGCCGCGGCCGGGTCGTCCAGGACGGCCGCCGCCCCGGCGTCGAGGGTCACCCGGAAGGATCGCATGGGGGCCGTCACGTCGTGGACGGCGCGGAAACCCTCACCGCGCACCGCGAGGACACCGGGACGCGTCCCCGCCTCGTCCCACGAGGGAGGCCCGGGGACGGACAGCGGGACGTCGTGGTCGGCCAGCAGCACCGTGGGCCGGTCCCTGCCGACCAGGCACGCCCAGTACCAGGCGCGGTTCCAGTTGGGATACAGGCCCAGCCGGACGTAACCGGCGAGAGAGCCGTCCTCGGCCGCGAAGTCGAGATAGACGGACTCGTTCCACAGCGGCTCGGGACCGGCCGGGTGCGGCCCCTCGTCCTCGGGCCGCAACGGCCACGTCGCGTGATCGACGAACTTCCCCACGGTCACTCCGATGCAGGCACTCGATCATGTATCGGCACGTATCCGGCCCAACCTAACCGACCGTGCCCCCGCCGGACAGGACCCCTTCGGGGCCGCCGCCCCGCCGTGCCGTCCCGCCGTCCCGCCGTGCCGTCGCCCGCGAGCCGCCCGCCCCCCTCCCGTGCCGCCGCCCGCGTCCCGGGCGGGATCTTCAGGAGCTGCCGCCGCAACCGCCCCCGCCCCCGCAGCTGGAACCGGAGTCGGAGCCGCCCCCGCCGTCGCTCCCGTGGAAACCGTGGGAGGAGGAGCACGACGAGGTGCCGGAACGGGAGGCGCGACGTGGCGGGCCGCTCATGGACAGGGTCGCCGCCAGCCGCCCCTCCTTCAGCCGCTTCAGGCCGTGCAGGGCGACGCCCAGGATGTTCAGCTCGTCACGGTCGAGGTGGTCGCCGGCCCGGGGGGGCAGGAACCTGTCCTCGCGGTAACGCAGGCGGTAGTGGGCCAGCGCGGTCTTGCCCGCGCGATTGGGGTGGGTCGGGTCCGCCCGGCCGGAACCGGGGGCGTCGATCAGCCCCAGGTCCCTCAGCCGTGCGATCAGCACGGCCACCGCGGGCCCCCGGGACACCGCGTCCCTGATCTCCCAGACCGGCACGCCACCCCCCTTCCCCTGGAGCAGGGCGAGGATCTCGGTCTCCACCGGCTGGGTGAGCACGCCGACCTGGCCGGACACCTGGGTCAGCCCCCCGTCGCGCCGCGCCCGGACCGTCCCTCCCACGACCAGCGAGGCCAGCGCGGTGTCGACCGCCCGGAACCGGCCGCCCGCGAGCAGCGCCAGCTCGTACGGCGTCAGCTCGGGCCCCTCGTAGACGCGCGAGGGATGCGCGGCCAGGCGCAGCGCGATCGCCCCCGCGACCACCAGAAGCGCGAAACCGACGACGACGATGATCTGTACGGTCTGCATGACGGCCTCCGGGATGACGCCCCTGCGTGAGGTTCACTACCCAGTGGACGAACAGGGAGGAGCGAAAGTTTCAGCGGCACCTGCCTCGGCACGCCCGACTCCCGACCCCCGGCCCCCGGCCCCCGGCACGCCTGACGCGGCACACCCGGTCCGGCGCGCCCCGATCAGCATGCCGGATTCGGCGCACCCGGTTCAGCGGCGCCTGCCGAAGAGCGACCATCGGCGGCGCGCGGGAGCGGGCTCGGGGGCCACGGGTTCCTCCGGCAGCCGTCCCGCCGCGCGGAGGCGGTCGGCGAAGTCACGGGCGTCGGCGTGGGAGCCGCCCTGCGGCTTGGGGCGGCCTCGGGCGTACGCGTCGAACTCACCGGCGAAGCCGTCGCCGAGCAGCACGGCCAGGTCGGGCCGCAGCCTGGCCACCGTCCTGCGCCGCTTGGAGATCAGGCTCGACTCCTGGATCCGCAGCCGCTCGCGGTCGAACCCGCTCGGCGCCTCCTTCCCGGCCACCAGGGCCGCCACCAGGGCCGCCTGGGCCCTGGCCAGCTCCTCACGTGCCGCGTCGTCAGACACGGGCCATCGCGTCGCGGATCCGGCCGAGCTCCCCCTCCAGGGCGCCGTCACTGGGGTAGTCGTCGTCCCATTCGAGCAGTACACCGGGCGGATCGACCCGGGCGCACAGCTCGGAGAGGATGTCCAGCACGTCCTGCGGGACGTGGGCGGTGTGGGTGTCGTGCCATACCCCCTGGTGGGAGTGGCCCCCGGCGACGTGAACGTAGGCCAGCTCGGACAGCGGAAGGCCGTCCAGCGCGGCGGTGGCCGACAGGCCCAGGTTGACCTGGTTCGTGTAGAGGTTCGCCACGTCGATCAGGAGCCCGACGCCGGTCATCTCCACCAGCTCGCCGAGGAAGGCGGCCTCGGTCATCTCGTCCTCCGGCCAGCCGAAGAGGGCCGCGACGTTCTCCAGGGCCAGCGGTACGGGAAGCGCCTCCTGCGCCCGCCGCACGTTCTCGGCGACGACGGAGAGCGCGGCCCGGGTGCGCGGGACGGGAAGCAGGTGTCCGGCCTCCATCCCGCCCGCCCGCACGAAGGCGAGGTGCTCGCTGACCAGCGGCGCGTCCAGGGCGAGGGCGCAGTCGGCCAGGTGGGCCAGCCGCCGCGGATCGGGGGGCTCGGCGCCGCCGATGCCCAGCCCGACACCGTGCGGGATGACCGGAACCCCGCGGGCGCGGAGCACGCGCAGCGACTCGGGGAGCCGGGCGGGGGTGACGTTCTCGGCGATGACCTCGACGAAGTCGACCCCGGGCAGCCGCTCCACGGTCAGGTCGATCTCCGGCCGCCAGCCGATGCCCACGCCCAGCGCCGGAGGCTCAGCCGCCATCGGAGGCACCCCCGTCCGGACCCGCCGGCCGCCCGGCCACCACCGCGTCTTCGGTGTCTTCGGTGTCTTCGGCGTCCTCAGCGGCTCGGACGGCTCCGGCCACCGTCACCGCCGTCACCGCCGTGGCCTGGTGCCGCTCACCCGCCGCAACCGCCACCGCCGCACCCTCCTCCGCAGCTGGATCCGCCACCACCGTCACTCGATCCGCCGGAGTCACCCGACCCGCCGGAGCCGTCCCAGCCACCGGAGCCGAAGTCGCCGCCACCGCCGAGGGAACCGCCGCCACAGGCGCCCGTGGCGCAGTTGCCCGAACCGGTCGTGTTCTGGCGCTGGAGCTCCTCCTCCAGGCCGGGCTCGTTGAGCTCGCTCAGGCCGTACAGGGCGACGGGAATGCCGACGGCGAAGGCCAGATCGGGGGTGAGTGGACGGGCGCCCCGCGCGTAGGTTCCGCGGGCGGAGGCGAGCATCTGGTGGCCGGCGTGGCTTAGAACGTCGCGCAGGGCCCGCTTCTGCCGCGTGTGGACGGAGAAACCGCCGATCACCGAGACCAGGCCCACCAGCAGCGCGAAGGTGCCCCATCCCCCGGTGGCTCCGGCGAGCAGGATGCCCGCCACGAAGATCATCTCGATGATCGAGGTGACCTGGAGCCGGCTCAGCAGCGCCTGCGCGTGGTCGAGCGCGCCCTCGGGCACGAGCAGGCCGAGCCCCAGCAGCCGGTAGCGCAGGCCGTCGACGCTCTGCCCCTCGGCCACCGCGCGGCGGACCTCGCCCACGGGGGCCGAGCCTCCGCGCAGGTGGAGCGTCTCCATGACGGCGTACTCGATCGGGTCGGGAGACGGCTGGGCCCCGGCGACCAGGCTGGCCTGGCCGCCTCGCGAGATCCGGATCGCCCCGGCCCTGGCCAGCAGGCCGAGCGCGGTGTTGATCACGCGGCGCGGCCCCCCGGAGAGATAGGCGAGCTCGTACGGGTTCGGCGGGCCGCCGTAGTGGCCGATCATGGCCGAGCGAACCCTGCGGTGTTCACGGCTCAACGCGAAGGCCGTGGAGAGGATGACCAGGCCGACGACGCAGGCGATGACGAACAGCGAGAACTCCATGTCCGCCTCCTCGGGGGGAAAGGTGGGCCGCGGGAGCGACGTCCCGCGTACCCAGGTAGACGCGCACAGCCTGGCAGAAGTTTCGCCTGACTTCGACGGCGACTCGGTGAGATGTCGGTCACCAGGCGAAATGCGGGTCACAGGCCCCGGCGCGGCCGGAATCGGTGACCCCGGCCGCGCCGTCCCCCCTCCCCCGGATGGCCTGGCGGGGGCGAAGAGCACGGGCGCGGGCAGCCCGCCCGGGTGCTCGGCGCGGGCGGACGCGGCCCGGGACCCGCGCGGCCCGGCCGGGCGCCCGTGCCCCCGCTCAGCCCGGCGGCACCTCAGCCCAGACGCGCGACGAGGGCTTCGTGCTCCTCCCAGAGCTCCCCGGGCAGGCGGTCGCCGAAGGTCCTGAAGAAGTCGGGCATCAGCGACGCCTCCTGCCTCCAGATCTCCTTGTCGACGCTCAGCAGCGTCCGCATGTCCTCGTCGGAGACGTCGAGGCCCTCGGTGTCGAGCTTGGCGGGGAGCAGGCCGATGGGAGTCCTTACCGCCTCCGCCTGGCCGTTGAGGCGCTCGACGATCCACTTGAGCACGCGGGTGTTCTCACCGAAGCCGGGCCAGATGAACCGGCCCTCGTCGTCCTTGCGGAACCAGTTCACGTAGTAGACGCGCGGCAGTTCGGCGTTCTCCCGCCGGCCGATCCTGAGCCAGTGAGCGAAGTAGTCGCCCATGTTGTAGCCGCAGAAGGGCAGCATCGCGAACGGGTCGCGGCGCAGCTCGCCGACCTTGCCCTCGGCGGCGGCGGTCTTCTCCGAGGCGATGTTGGCCCCCACGAAGACGCCGTGCCGCCAGCTCAACGACTCCGTCACCAGCGGCACCGCGCTGGCGCGGCGCCCGCCGAACAGGATGGCGGAGATCGGCACGCCCTTCGGGTCCTGCCACTCGGGAGCGATCGTCGGGCACTGCGCGGCCGGGACCGTGAAGCGGGCGTTGGGGTGGGCGGCGGGCTCGCCGGAGTCCGGCGTCCAGTCACGGCCCTTCCAGTCGGTCAGGTGCGCCGGGGGCCGGTCGGTGAGCCCCTCCCACCACACGTCGCCGTCGTCGGTGAGGGCGACGTTGGTGAAGATGCTGTTGCCCCAGAGCGTCTTGACCGCGTTGGCGTTGGTGGATTCGCCGGTGCCGGGGGCGACGCCGAAGAAACCCGCCTCGGGGTTGATCGCGCGCAGCCGCCCGTCGTCGCCGAAGCGCATCCAGGCGATGTCGTCGCCGATCGTCTCGACCTTCCATCCGGGGAGGGTCGGCTGGAGCATGGCGAGGTTCGTCTTCCCGCAGGCGCTCGGGAAGGCCGCCGCGACGTAGCGCGTCTCCCCGGCGGGCGGGGTGATCTTGAGGATGAGCATGTGCTCGGCCAGCCAGCCCTCGTCGCGGGCCATCGTGCTGGCGATGCGCAGGGCGTAGCACTTCTTGCCGAGCAGGGCGTTGCCGCCGTACCCGGAGCCGTAGGACCAGATCTCGCGGGTCTCGGGGAAGTGGCTGATGTACTTGGTGGGGTTGCACGGCCACGGCACGTCCTTCTGGCCGGGCTCCAGCGGGGCACCGACCGAGTGGACGGCCTTGACGTAGCCGCCGCGCTCCTCGATGAGCCGCAGGGCGTCCTCGCCCATGCGGGTCATGACGCGCATGGACACGACGACGTACGGCGAGTCGGTGATCTCCACGCCGAGCTGGGAGATCTCACCTCCCAGGGGGCCCATGCAGAACGGCACCACGTACATCGTCCGGCCGCGCATGCTGCCCTTGAAGATCTCGCCGAAGGTACGGCGCATCTCGGCGGGGGCGATCCAGTTGTTGGTCGGACCCGCGTCCTCCTGCCGCTCGGAACAGATGTAGGTCCTGTCCTCGACCCTGGCGACGTCGCTGGGGTCGGAGGCGGCGTGGAAACTGTTCTGCCGCTTGGCCAGGCGCGTGAACGTGCCCTGCTCGACCAGCAGGTTCGTCAGGCGGGTCCATTCGGCCTCGGAGCCGTCGCACCATTCGATCCGGTCCGGCTGAGTCAGGTCGGCGATCTCCTTGACCCACCCGGCGAGCTCTTCGTGGCTGGTCGGGCTGACGGCGGTGACATCTACGGTAACGGACACTGCTGGGGCTCCTTTACACTTCTCGGGGCCAAAACATCATTGACGACCGAACCGCGCTCAATCCAATTGGCATAGACCACTGAATTCATGCGATCACGCGTCATGACGCTCCACCCCCGACGTCTCCGACGGCGTATGGCCTGGCAGGAGACGTAAGGTTTTGAAACCCCTACCCAAAAGAAGTAAATCTAAAAAAGCCGTTCCAGCAGTGGTATAGGCCAATGAGAGAGGTCTAAACCAATTTGCGAACAGGTTCAGACCAATTCATTGACCATTTCCGCTGCCCAGGATCAGGAATTCATGCCCGGACCCGCGGCCCTGACGCGGTCGACGTGCTGGAGCGCGTCCCTCAAATCCGCCAGCCAGGTGTCGGTGTGGTTGCCCACCAGGCGCACGCACCAGGCGAGCGCGTCACTGCGGCTGCGGGCCACCCCGGCGGCGACGAGGGTGTCGAGCACCTGACGCTCCGACTGCTTGAGCCGGGTCATGACGGGCACCGAGAGTGTGGTGAACATCACTGTCTCGTCGCCGACAGCGACCCCCCAGGAGACCTTCCTGCGGAAGCGGTGCTCGGCCTCCAGAGCGATCTCGACGCGCCGCTCCCTGCTCTCCTCGCGGAAGCGCAGGATGCCGCCCTCCATGGCGGCGGAGCGCTCCACCTCGGAGACGTCGTCGCCGAGCGCGGGAGGGCGGAGCCTGCCGACCACCGCGATCTCCTCGCGGTCGAGCACGATGTCGACGCCGCCTTCGAACCACTCCTCGGGCAGCCTTCCCGAGAACCAGCCGCGCAACTTCTCCACTGCTTCATCATTTTCCATGTAATTTAGATTACATCGCTTCGTCGGACGGGGACAGTACGGCGCCGGGACCGGGCGAGAGCCTCCCGGCAAGCCGGGGGCATGTCCGCGACGACGACTTCAACCGCTCCGCGTTCACGACGAGGGCGATCTCGACCGGGCCTCCCCCGGGAAGGACGTCCGCGCCCACAACGGTGTCGGCGGGGCCTCCCAGACGCGAGAATCAGCGCATGAGCTCACCGCCGCGTCCCGAAGGCCTCCCCGCGGAAGGACCGCGTCCCGAAGGGCTGCCGTTCGAAGGACCGCGTCCCGAGGGGCTGCCTCTCGAAGGACCCCGCCCCGAAGGGCTGCGCGAGCGCAAGAAGGCGAAGACCCGATGGACGATCCAGGAGCACGCGCTGCGCCTGTTCGCGGAACAGGGCTACGAGGCGACGACCGTCGAGCAGATCGCCGAGGCCGCGGAGGTGTCACCGAGCACGTTCTTCCGCTACTTCCCCTCCAAGGAGGACGTGGTCGTGCGAAGTGAGTACGACTCGCTGATCGTCTCCGCCCTCCGCGGGATCGCCCCGGACGCACCACCCGTCGACGCGTTCCGGCAGGCCGTACGAGCCGCGTTCGAGGGTTTCGACCCCGGCGACCTCGCGCGGGCCTCCGCCAGGGCCCGGCTCGTCCTCTCCGTGCCCGCGCTGCGGGCCAGGCAGCTCCAGGCCGCCGCCGGAACGCACACGGCGATGTGCGCGGAGCTCGCCTCCCGCACCGGCCGCGACCCTCGCGACCTCGCCGTGGAGACCTTCGCCGCCGCGGTGATCGGCGCCATGCTCCCCGCCGTCGGCCGCTGGGCCGCGAACCCCTCGGAGAACCTGCCCGACCTCCTCGACGCCGCCCTGACCCAGCTCGCCGCGGGCCTCCCGCTCGGCGGGACACCGTAAAAACGCTCGGCGGGACACCGTAAAAACCCCGCGAAACCCCCCACGAGCCCGCCGGGACACGTACGACCCCGGCGTCCCGTAAGCCCGCCGGAACACGTGCGACCCCGGGAGGAACGAGCGCGGGCTAGCGGACCCGGGCGGCGACCCCCGGGCTGATCCGCACGGCCCCGGCGAAGTTGCGGGTGCTGACGGGGACGAGCTTGACCACGTCGCCGGTCCTGGGGGCGTGCAGCATCTTGCCGTCTCCCCAGTAAATGGCCACGTGCGAGACGTAGCCGGGGTTGGTGGGGTCGTGCCGCCAGAACAGCAGGTCACCGGGCTGCGCCTGGGAGAGCGGGATCTGGGGGCCGGAGACGAACTGCTGGTGCGTCACCCGGGGCACCTTGATCCCCGCCTGCTGGTACGCCCACTGGACCAGACCCGAGCAGTCGAAGCTGTCCGGGCCCTCGGCGCCCCACACGTACGGGCGGCCGAGCTTGCCGATCGCGGCGGTGAGCGCGGTCGTGACCTGGGCGGCGCTCATGAAGGAGCTCGCGGACCAGGTCGTGGTCTCGCCGATGGTCTTGGTGGGGGCCGTCAGCACCGGGTTGATCACCGCGACCTGCGCCCCCTTGGGCAGGGCTCGCAGGAGGGTGAGGCGCAGCCTCGCGGAGTCGGTCTTCGGCGCGCTCACCACGAGCGCGTTGTTCTCCGGGATGCCCAGCGCGCGGGCGGTCGGCCGGGAGACCACGGCGTCGATGGCGCCCATGCCCATCGTGGCGTAGGCGCCGACGCGCAGGTTGCGCCCGGCGGTGGTGAAGGTCTTGCCCAGCGGCATGCCCCCGTCGTTGCCCAGGACGAAGGAGACGGCGACCTCCCCCGCCGAGACGTTCCGCCAGAGCCTGTCGGAGCGCGCGGTCGGCTTGGGGGTGTAGGCGCGGAACGTCGAGGGGTTCACCCCGAGCGTCTGCACCGGCTTGCCGTCCAGGACCACCTCCGCGGCGTCGGCGCGCTCCACCGCCCGCACCCCGGAGAGCTGGGCGATCCTGGCGACCACGGTCGCGCTGAGCGGCCTGTTGGCGACGACGAACAGGTGCGGCTGCCGCATCGAGGTGAGCGGCGCCACCGGTTCGGGCACGCCCTGGCCCGGCCCGCTCTGGGCGGGCTTCGCCACCTGGGTCGGCACGGTGGCGACGGACTTGCGCATCGTGACCGTCTCCGGATCGGCCTCCGGCATCTGGGTGAAGATCATCAGGCCGGTGGCCAGCACGCAGACGAGCAGGACGGCCAGGACCGGGACGGCCCGCCTCATCAGGCGGGCGGTGCGGTGGCTGTAGCGGAGACGGGGGCTGTAGGCGAGGTCCTGCCGGGCCTCCCGGATCAGGTCGGAGACACGTGGCCGACGATCGAACACGAGATCTCCCCTTCTTCACGGACTCCAGCCCTACGAGGGTGCCGTAGACGGCCCCCCGATGCACGCGAACCCACTGAAAAGCGCCCTATCTGCAATACGGCCGCAAGACTAGCGAAATCCCGCCAAATCCTCCGACACACGGCAATCCGCCGGGACGCCCGTCCCGGCGGATCAGCGAATCGATCGGAGTATGGGGAGGTCAGTTGCCGATGTACGGCACGGCCTCAAGGATCTCGACCGTGTTGGAACGGCCG
Source organism: Streptosporangium sp. G11 (assembly GCF_051192615.1). Classification (NCBI taxonomy): domain Bacteria; kingdom Bacillati; phylum Actinomycetota; class Actinomycetes; order Streptosporangiales; family Streptosporangiaceae; genus Streptosporangium; species Streptosporangium sp. G11. Next base: position 110,589 of record NZ_JBPJUQ010000003.1, on the reverse strand, counting down.
TTCGGCATCGTGTAGGTCGCCTTCTCGCCGATCTTCTTGCCGTTGATCGCCGCGCCGAGCGGCGACTTGGGCGAGTAGACGTCGATCGGGGCGCCGCTCTCCTCACGTGAGGCCAGCAGGAAGGCGACCTCCTCGTCATCGCCCTCGAAGCGGACGGTGACGGTCATTCCGGGACCGACCACGCCCTCGGTGCGGGGCGCCTCGCCGACCTTGGCACTGTCCAGGATCTGGCGGAGATGGAAGATGCGGGCCTCCATCTTGCCCTGCTCGTCCTTGGCGGCGTGGTAGCCGCCGTTCTCCTTCAGGTCGCCCTCTTCGCGTGCTGCCTCGATCTTCTTGGCGATGTCGACACGCCCGGGCCCCGAGAGGTGCTCAAACTCAGCCTTCAGGCGGTCGTACGCCTCCTGAGTGAGCCAGGTGACGCTCTCGCTGTGGGAGTCGGCCACGGGTTCTCCTTGCTTCCTCGGGGGCTTCGTGCTTGGTGCTTGGGGTTGCGGTCGGACGAATCTCGAAAGGCTAACAAGTTAACCCCTCGACCGCCTCCCCAAATGTCTCACTATACGAGATAGCAGTACTGGACATGGCCGGAAGTGGCTGGAGCACTGGTCTCTAGCCGTTCGGTAAGCCGAACATACCCCTCACCAGCCGGAATATTGACCTCCTTGCTACCGACCTCGACGTGGTGGACGTCGGTGGCCCGCAGGCGGCAGAGCGCCGCTCGGTCGGATGGCTTGACCACTTCGAAGGTGATCTGCAGAGAATCGCCGCGGGTGGCATCGAACGCGATGACCTGGTCGATGACCTCCGTGTTGCCCTTGGCCGCCCACATCACGTATCCCCACCCCCCGGCGCACACGGCGCAGAGGATCGCGATCACGACGTGCACGACGAAGCGCCCCCTGACCTCCGGGCGGTCGGGAAAATCGCCCGGGGTGCCGAGAACGGGACCGTCCTGACGGCCCTTCTCGGCTTCGCTGGTGGCCATGACGGAATCTCCCTGCACTACCTCGGTGTTATCCGAGACAATTGTCCCCTGCGGGGGCCTCGCCCTCGCGACCGCCCAAGAGAAACTAACCTCTCCCTAGAGTGACGTAAGCCGAGGGCGCGCGGGGCACCACGTCGAGCGGAGCGGAACATACGGCCAGGCGGGCCGTCCGCGAGGCGACCGACGACGATCCGAAGCGCGACCGACATAAGGAGACACCGAGCCCGTGAGTGCACCGCTCAGGCTGATGGCCGTTCACGCGCATCCCGACGACGAGTCGAGCAAGGGCGCCGCCACCATGGCGCGCTACGTGGCCGAGGGCGTGGATGTGCTGGTCTGTACGCTCACCGGAGGCGAGCGAGGGTCGATCCTGAACCCCAAGATGGATCGCCCGGAGATCCTTGAGAACATCGGTGAGGTCCGCCGTCTGGAGATGGAGCGCGCCCGCGAGATCCTCGGCGTGCGGCAGCGCTTCATGGGATTCGTCGACTCCGGCCTGCCCGAGGACGAGAGCGAGCCGCTGCCCGAGGGCTGCTTCGCCCTGCAGCCGCTGGAGATCGCCTCGGAGCCGCTGGTGGCGGCCGTCCGCGAGTTCAGGCCGCACGTGATCCTGACCTACGACGACGACGGCGGCTACCCGCACCCCGACCACATCATGACCAACCGCGTCTCGGTCGAGGCATTCGAGGCGGCCGGCGACCCCGACCGCTACCCGGGCACCGGCGAGCCCTGGCAGCCCCTGAAGCTCTACTACCACATGGGTTTCACCAAGGACCGGTTCGAGGCGCTGCACGAGGCGATGAACGCCAAGGGCATCGGCTCCCCGTACGCCGAGTGGATCTCCCGCTGGGAGGACCGCCCGCAGAAGTGGCCGGTGACCACCCGCATCCCCTGCGGCGACTACTTCGAGCTCCGCGACGAGGCGCTGCTGGCGCACGCCACCCAGGTCGACCCGGACGGATTCTGGTTCGTCTGCCCGCGCGACCTGCAGCGCGAGATCTGGCCGACCGAGGACTACCACCTGGCTCGATCGCTCGTGGACGTCGAGCTTCCCGAGGACGACCTGTTCACGGGCGTCCACACGGAGGTCCCGGCCGACACGATCTCGCACGCCTGCCACTGACACGACCATGGGGTGGCGGTGGCAAACTTGACATGTGATTGCATTTGACACCGTCACCAAGGGTGACGTCAGCCCGGGCCTCCTGGGCTTCCTCGTCGTGGCCGGCCTCGGTCTCGCCCTCTACCTGCTGGTCAAATCGATGAGAAAGCAGATCTCCAGGATCGAGGTGCCCTCCGAGGCCGAGCTGAGGGAGCGGAACGGCACCACCGGCACGACGACGCCGACCGCTCCCTGACCCCGCCGGCCCGGCGCGCTTCCCCGGCCGGCCCGGGGTGGCGGTCGCCCGTTTTCCAAGATCCACGGCCCTGACCGGCCACCACGCGTACACGCGGAAGAGCGGGACCGGCCGAGCCGAGCCCCCGGAGAACAAGCGAGGACGAGCATGGCCGACGACATCGAGGTCTCCGACAACCCCGGAGCCTCCCGCTTCGAGATCCTGCTGGACGGCGAGGTCGCCGGGTTCGCCGAATACCGCCTGCGCGCCGGGAAGGTCATCTTCACCCACACCGAGATCCTCCCCGAGTACGAGGGCAAGGGCCTGGGCGGCAGGCTGGTCTCCGCGGCCCTCGACGCGAGCCGCTCGTCCGGCCGGTCGGTCGTGCCGCTCTGCCCGTTCGTCGCCCGCTACATCCGGCGCCACCACGAGTACCGGGATCTGGTGCCCGAGGGTTACGTCGACCTCCTCGACGAGGAGACCTGACCTCGCCGCTCCCTCCGTGAGCCGCGCGAGGACCCCGCCCGCCGGTCACCGGACGGGCGAGGCTCATCGGCTCCTCCAAGTCGCACGGGACGCTCACCCGCTCCCCTGAGCCGTACGAGAACGCCCGTCAGTCACCCAGGGCGTCCGTCGAGGACCAGGCGCGCTCCAGCGCCTTGGGCAGCCCCCACCGGCCCAGCGTGGTGAGCACCTCGGTCCTGTCGACGATCCCGAGACACGCCCAGAGCGGGGTGACCGAGCTGAAGAGCGTCTCGGCCGCCTCCAGGTCCTCCGGCTCGTCCAGATCGACGTCGATGTCCTCCGACTCGGCGATGAGCCTGGCGATCCGCTCGGGCGACGCCAGCACCCCGGGGCCGCGCCTGGCCAGGGCGGCGACCACGGCCAGCCAGTCGGCGTGGTGGATCGCGCACAGGGCGGCCAGCACCGAGTCCTCGTGGCTGAGCTCGCCGTCGAGGTCGGAGAAGACCTCCAGCCGGTCCTCCTCCTCGGGCAGGTCGGAGATCGGCCCCGCGATGCCCGCCGTGACGGTCAGCCAGAGCTCCTCGTCGTCGGCCGGCAGCGGCTCCCCCTCGTACCCGGCGCAGGCCCGCAGCACGTTGCCGGGATAGCCGGGCCTGGCCAGCACCTCGCGCAGCCGGGTGGCCGCGGCCCGCAGCTCCCTGACGGGCCGCTCGGGGTCGGGCAGCTCGGCCAGGATGCGCCGCAGCTCGCCCAGGGCGAACGCCTCCTCCTCGTCCCAGGCGGCGAACAGCTCCTCGTCCTGCTCGTCGGAGACCGCGGTCCCCGGGACCCGCCCGTCGGGCAGCGGGCCGGTGAGCCAGCGCTCCTGAAGGTCCGCGTAGGCCTCTCTGGCCTGCTCGTCGCCCCGGGCGAGCGCGTCCGGGTCGATCTCCCCCGCGGCGACCCGTTCCTCCAGGTGGGCGACCAGCCGGCGGAACATCTCCTCGCCGACCGGCCCCCGCTCGTCCTCCTCGGGCCAGACGAAGAAGCTTGGGGTGAGCAGGAGCGGCTCGGTGCCCGTGGACTCCATCCAGCGCTGTACGTCCCCCACGGTCGCGCCGCCGGATTCGATCGCGCTGAGCGTCGCCTTCGCGGAGTCCCAGAAGGGCACCGACAGCGGGTTACCCGCCGCCAGAAGCGCCCGCCTCAGATCGGGCAGCGCCACCAGCGCCACCCCGGACGGCACGGCGAGCAGCGCGCGGGCAACATCACGCCGGGTCAGCTCGGAGGCCGCCCTTCCGGCGTGCACACAGACGAAGTCGAGATCCACGCCCAGTGAGCCTACGCCCGAAGCGCGGTGAACACACCTTCCCGCCCGGTGTCACCTCCCGCACCCGAGGTGGCGGGGCCGTTCTGGGCGCGGGGAAGGCCGTACGACACGCTCCTGACAGGCGCGAACGTCTCGCCGGCCGCCATTCTCCGCCCGTGTCCAGGAGAGGGCCGGGGCGCATCGGGAGAGAGGTCAGGGGAGGCCGGACGCGGTGGCCGGGGCGTGCGCCCCGCGGGGTGCGGTGGCCCGCGTGGGACGCCAGGTGCTCACCAGCGCGAACGCCAGCAGCAGCTCGGCGATGTCTCCGCCGTAGTACATGATCTCCGCGGCTCCGCGCAGCTGTGCGACCGGCACCGGCACGTCGACGACGAGCCCGGCGTACATCAGCTGCGACAGCGTGGCGTGTACGGCGATCGCCACCCCCAGCACGACCAGCCGGAGCGGTACCGGCGGGCGCCGCGGCGCCGGATCCGGACCGGCGATCACCCAGGCGAACAGGCAACCGGCCAGCAGGAAATGCACGTGCACCAGGTGGTGCGGCAGCGTGCCTTCGGAGGTGATCCGATACAGCGGGGTGCAGTACAGCGCCACCATGGCGCCCACGCTGAGCAGCAGCGCGATCCACGGGTCGGCCGACAGGTGCACCGCCCGGCAGCGCAGCACGGCGCCGACGCGCCGCCCGTGAACCGGCGGCAGCGAGCGCAGCAGCAGGGTCACCGGGGCGCCCAGCACCAGGCCCAGCGGCGCCAGCATGCCGATCAGCAGGTGCTGCAGCATGTGCCCGCGAAAGTCCGCCTCGGCGAACGCGGCGACGGGCCCGGTCACGGCGGCGGCGACCAGCGCGACGCCCGCGAGGAAACCCGCGGTCCGCCACCGGCTCCAGCCTCTGGGCTCGCGACCGCGCCGCGCCGCCAGCAGCGCGTACCCGCCCCCCACCGCGGCCAGAACGGCCAGGGCCGCCAGTGGCAGTGCCTCCGCCAGCCCGCCGCCGTGCCGGTGGGCCTCGTGCGCCAGAGCGATCACGGCGTCGGCAGGGTGGGCCTCGTGCGCCAAGAGCATCGCGACGTCGGCGGGGTGGGCCTCGTGCGCCAGGAGAATCACGGCGTCGACGCGGCGGGCCCGCGCCCGCCCGCGCCGCACAGGTCGACCGGGCCGGCACCGCGCCGCAGCAGCCACCCGCCGGCCACCAGCGCCGCGCCCAGGAGCAGGAATCCCAGGTCCCACCAGGTCTGGTACGGGCCGGTCCGCACGTGGTGGATGCCCAGCACGTGGTGATCGACGATGCCCTCCACCAGGTTGAACGCCCCCCATCCGAGGAAGATCCAGCCCCACAGCGCCCGCGATCTCCACACCCGGCCGCGGGAGTGCAGGACCCGCGAGTACAGCAGGCCGAGGCCGATCAGCACCGCCAGCCAGGTGAACGCGTGGAACAGCCCGTCCCACAGCGTGTTCATCCGCAGCCCGGGAACGGTGTCCGGCGAGTAGTACCTCACCCCGATGTTGTCGGTGTTCGTGCTGGACAGCATGTGGTGCCACTGCAGGATCTGGTGCAGCAGGATGCCGTCGACGAACCCTCCCAGCCCGATGCCCAGAACCGTGCCGGGCACTGCGAGCCGCTCAGTCCCGGCCGTCCTGGCCGACCTGTTCGCCATCACGGCCCCCTCACTCCCGGCCAGGTCCCGTCCGCCTCACGTACGGCCGGTCGGTTCGAAGCCGCGTGCCGCCCGCCGAGGAGAAGGGGCGCCCCCGCCGACGGGATGTGGTGGGGGTCCTCCGGCAACCCCACCAGAGCGATCGGCGGACGCGGGGGAGCGACGCACCCGCGCATGTCATCCTCGGCCTAAAATCTCGGCCACAGCCGCGCACGACACCCGGGGGCGCGCGCTCGCGGGGTCATCCCCCTCCCGGTTTAGTGTGAGAAGGATCGTGCGGGCAGAAACACGACACGCGACCTCCGCGCGCCTCGCGAGGAGAACGCACGTACCGCGTACGCAGGAAAGGGTCTTCATGAACCGCTTGAGGGACGCGACGAGCCCCTACTTGCTGCAGCACGCGGACAATCCCGTCGACTGGTTCGAATGGGGTGAGGAGGCGTTCGCCGAGGCCGCCCGGCGGAACGTGCCGCTGCTGATCAGCGTCGGCTACTCGGCGTGCCACTGGTGCCATGTGATGGCCCACGAGTCCTTCGAGGACCAGGCCACGGCCGCGCTGATGAACGAGCACTTCGTCAACGTGAAGGTCGACCGCGAGGAGCGACCCGACGTCGACGCGGTGTACATGGCGGCCACCCAGGCCATGACCGGCCAGGGCGGGTGGCCGATGACGGTCTTCGCCACCCCGGAGGGCCACCCCTTCTACACCGGCACCTACTTCCCCAGGCAGCAGTTCCAGCGGCTGCTGGCCGGGGTGTCGAGCACCTGGACCGGCGAGCGGGAGGCCGTGCTGGAACAGGGCTCGAAGATCGTGGAGGCGCTGAACGAGCGGTCGGCGCTGCCGTCCGGGCCGCTGCCCACGCCGGACACGCTCACCCGGGCCGTGCACAGCCTGGCCGAGACCTTCGACCCGGTGCGCGGTGGTTTCGGCGGGGCGCCCAAGTTCCCGCCGTCGATGGCCCTGGAGTTCCTGCTGAGGTACGGCGCGGCCGCCCCGGAGGGGACGGAGGGTGAGGACCGGCGGGCGACCGCCGACGCGGCGACGTCCATGGCCGGGCGGACGCTGGAGGCCATGGCCCGGGGCGGCATCTACGACCAGCTCGCCGGCGGGTTCGCCCGCTACAGCGTGGACGCCGACTGGGTGGTTCCGCACTTCGAGAAGATGCTCTACGACAACGCCCTGCTCCTGCGGGTCTACGCGCACTGGTGGCGCTCCACCGGCTCCGACCTGGGCAGGCGGGTGGCGCTGGAGACGGCCGACTGGCTGCTGGCCGAGATGCGCACCCCCGAGGGGGGCTTCGCCTCCGCCCTGGACGCCGACAGCGAGGGCGTGGAGGGCAAGTTCTACGCCTGGACCCGCGAGGAGCTCCGCGAGGTCCTCGGCGAGGAGGACGGGCTCTGGGCGATCGAGCTGTTCGAGGTGACCGGGACGTTCGAGCACGGCACCTCGGTGCTGCAGCTCCTCGCCGACCCCGATCCCGGCGACGCCGAACGGTTCGCCCGGGTACGCTCCGCGCTGCTGGCCGCGCGGGCCGGCCGGGTGCGGCCGGGCCGGGACGACAAGGTGGTGGCCGCCTGGAACGGCCTGGCCGTCGCCGCCCTCGCGGAGACCGGCGCCCTGTTCGAGCGGCCCGACCTCGTCGAGGCGGCGCGCGCGGCGGCCGTGCTGGTCGACGAGCTCCACATGGACGGCGACCGGCTGCTGCGCACCTCCCGCGACGGCAGGCCAGGGACCAACGCCGGAGTCCTGGAAGACTACGGCGACCTCGCCGAGGGCCTGCTCGCCCTGTACGGGGTGACCGGGGAGGTCCGCTGGTTCAAGCGGGCCGAATCGCTGCTCGGCACCGTCCTGGAGCGGTTCTCCGACGGCTCCGGCGGCTTCTACGACACCGCCGACGACGCCGAGCGGCTCTTCCAGCGTCCCCGGGACGCGACCGACAACGCCACCCCGTCCGGCCAGTTCGCCGCCGCGGGCGCGCTGCTCTCGTACGCCGCGCTGACCGGCTCGACCAGGCACCGCGAGGCGGCCGAGGCGGCCCTGGGCACGGTCACCGTGCTGGCCGACAGGCACGCGCGGTTCGCCGGGTGGGGGCTGGCCGCGGCCCAGGCGGCGGTGTCCGGCCCGATCGAGGTCGCGATCGTGGGCCCGGCGGGCGATCCGGCGACGGCCGCCCTGCACAGGACCGCCCTGCTGTCATCCCTGCCCGGTCTGGTCGTGGCTCTCGGCGAGCCCGATTCCGCCACCGGTTCTGGTCCCGGCGCCGATTCCGGTCCTGATTTTGGTCCTGATTTCGGCTTCGGTGCCGGGGAGGTCCCGCTTCTGGCCGGCCGGGGGCTGGTGGGCGGCGAGCCCGCGGCCTACGTGTGCCGTGGCTTCACCTGCAGGATGCCCGTCACCACCCCCGAGACCCTGCGAGCCGAGCTGGCGAACGGGGCGTAAAGGGCGGCCGGGACCGGTTGCTCCGGCCGGGATCAGATGTCCCGGCCGGAGTCAGATGCCCTGGACGGGGTCGCCGAGCCTGCGCCCCAAATCGTCGGGGCCGAGACCGCCGTCGCCCTCGTCGCCGGGGTCCTCACCCCGGCCGGGCCCGGGGCCGTCGCCGGGACCGCCCGGTCCCTCGTCGGCGTCCTCGGGGGTCGTGGTCTGGTCGGGCTCCGGGGTCGTGGTCTGGTCGGGGTCCGCGCTCTGGTCGGGGCCGGGAGTGCCCAGCTCGTCGGGACCGGGCGTGACCGTGTCCTGGCCGCCGTCCTGCTCGTCGCCGTACCGGTCGTCGGAGCCGTAGTCGCCGTACGGATCGGAGTAGCCGTAGTTGGACGGCTCCTTGAACTCCTTGACCGGCTTTCCCTTCATCGCCTCGGTCATGAAGGCCCGCCAGATCTGCGCGGGGTAGGAACCGCCGTACAGGGCGCTGCCGTTCACCGTCACCGGCTTGTTGTCGTCGCGGAACATGTCGACCGCCACGGCCAGCTGCGGGGTGAACCCGGCGAACCACACGGCCGCCGACTCGTCGGTGGTGCCCGTCTTGCCCGCCACGGGACGGTCGTAGAGGCGGGCGCCGGAGCCGGTGCCCGCCTCGACGACCTGGGTCAGCGCGTAGGTGGCGTCGACGGCGGCCTGCTCGCCGAAGGCGCGCTTCCCCTTGGTGGAGCTCTTGACGACCTTGCCCTCGGCGTCGGTGACCGAGCGGATCACGTGGGCCTCGCGGTGGACGCCCTCGGCGGCGAAGGAGGCGAAGCCCGAGGCGTTCTGGACGGCGCTCACCGAGGCCACGCCGAGCGGGAGCGTGGCGGCGCCCCGGTGCGGGTCGAGCTGCTTGCCGGGGATCCCGGCCTCCTCGGCGACCTTGACGACCTTGTTCAGGCCGACCTTCTGGGCGAGGTCGACGAACGCGGTGTTGACCGAGTTCTGGGTCGCCTTGACCAGGTTGACCTCGCCGTAGGAGTAACCGCCCGAGTTGGGGATGTCCGCGGAGGCGATCCGGAGCGGGGAGTTGCCGTTGACCCTGGTGTCGAGGCCGAAGCCGTTGTCCAGGGCCGCGGCCAGCGTGTAGGCCTTGAACGTCGACCCGGCCTGCACCTTGGCGGAGAAGGAGTTGTCGAACTTGTTGGCGGTGTAGCTGCGGCCGCCGTAGAAGGCCACGACCTCACCGGTGGCGGGGTCGACGGCGGCCAGCCCGGTGCGGACCTTCTTGGGGGTGTCGTCAGGCAGGACCGAGGTGACGGCGCGCTCGGCGGCCGCCATCAGGCTCTTGTCGAAGGTCGAGACGATCTTCAGCCCGCCCTGGTTGATGACCTCGTCGGTGTATCCCCTGCGCTTGAGCTCGGCCGTCACCTGGTCGAGCATGTAGCCCTCCTGCCCTTTGGGCGCGAAGACCGCCTTGGGCTTGCGGAGGCTGGGGAAGGTCACCGCGGCGGCCTCCTCCGAGGTGATCGCCCCGGTGTCCACCATCCCGTCGACCACCGACCTCCAGCGGTCCCTGGCCGCGTAGAGGTCGGGGCCCTGCGGGTCGGCGAACCTGGAGGGCTGCTGGATCACCGCGGCGAGGTAGGCGCCCTCGGCGAGGGTCAGCTTGCTCACGTCCTTGCCGAAGTAGGCTCCGGCCGCCGCCTGGACCCCGTCGGCGCCCCGGCCGAAGTAGATCGTGTTGAGATACTGCTCCAGCACCCAGTCCTTGGACTTCGACTGGTCCACCTTCAAGGAGATCATGACCTCCTTGAGCTTCCTGACTATGGAACGTTCCTGGCTGAGGCCGCTGTAGTAGTTGCGAACCATCTGCTGGGTGATCGTGGAGCCGCCCTGGAGCTGCTGGCCGCTGACCGTGGACCACATGGCGCGGAAGGTGCCCGAGAGGGAGACGCCCTGGTCCTCGTAGAAGGAGCGGTTCTCCGCCGCGATGACCGCGTCCCGCAGGCTCCTCGGCACCTTGTCGAGGGCCACGCTCTTGCGGTTGACGCCCTGTCTGGCCAGCACGGTCTTGCCGTCGCGGTAGTAGATCACCGAACCCTGCGCGGTGGCCCTTGGCTGCGTGCTGTCGGGGATGGGGGTGATCGCCCACACCACGCCGAGCAGGCCGATCGCCGAGATGACCCCGACGCCGAAGACGATGAGTGTGATCCTCAGGAGCTTCCTCCTGGGACTGCTCGTCCCGCCCTTTAACACGCGTGACCCCCCGATAGGACCCGCCGCTGACCCCCGACGGTGCGGACCGTTAAGGGTAAACGATGGATAACGGTGTCTGGCCCCTGCTTGGCATGGTACGGCTAGCCCTTCCCCTTGCGCGGGACATCGGCCACCAAAGGCAGAACACGGTATGGCACAGGGGTGTCCAAGGCGATCACCGATGACGTCCTGACCACGCCCCGGACATCAACGATCAGGTCAATTACCCGCTGCAGGTCGGCATTGCTGCGCGCCACCACCCGGCAGTGCATGTCGTCGCCGCCGGTGATCGTGTGCACCTCCAGCACCTCGGGAATGGCGGCGAGCTGGTCGGCGACCGGATCGTGCCCGCTGACCTGGCGGATCTGCAGGGTCACGAACGCGGTCACGTCGTAGCCGAGCGCCGCGGGGGCGATGTCCGGGCCGAACCCGGTGACCACCCCCCTGGAGACCAGCCGGTCGAGGCGCGCCTGCACGGTCCCCCTGGCCACACCGAGCCGCCGCGAGCACTCCAGCACCCCGAGCCGGGGCTCCGCCGCCAGCAGGGCGATGAGCCGGGCGTCGAGCTGGTCGATCGTCATGATGTACAGATGCTCCGCGGTGACCGGCGAGTAGGTGCACATATTGTGCAGTCTTTGAAGACAGTGTTGCACAAACAGCCCAAAAAACCAGACAGTATGCGCATGAGTGACATCTTTCCTGTGAACGGTATGGACTGCGTGGTCTTCGCGGTGGGCAACGCCAAGCAGGCCGCCCATTACTACTCCAGCGCGTTCGGCATGCGGCTCGTGGCCTACCGGGGCCCGGAGAACGGCAGCCGTGACGAGGTGGCGTACGTCCTCACCTCGGGCTCCGCCAGGTTCGAGTTCCGGGGGGCGGTACGTCCCGGTACCGGGGTCGCCCGCCACGTGGCCGAGCACGGCGACGGCGTGATCGACCTCGCCATCGAGGTCCCCGACGTGGAGACGGCCTACGCCCACGCGCTCGCCCAGGGCGCCCGGGGTCTGGTGGAGCCGCACGTGATGGAGGACGACCACGGCAAGGTCGTGGCGGCGGCGATCGCGACCTACGGCGAGACCCGGCACACCCTGGTCGACAGGTCCAACTACAGCGGCCCGTACCTGCCCGGCTACGTCGCGGCGAAGCCCCTGGTGGCGGCCCCCGACGTGCGCAACGGCCGCCTGTTCCAGGCCGTCGACCACTGCGTCGGCAACGTGGAACTCGGCAAGATGGACGAGTGGGTGGAGTTCTACAAGCGGGTCATGGGCTTCACCAACATGGCGGAGTTCATCGGCGACGACATCGCCACCGAATACTCGGCGCTGATGTCCAAGGTGGTCGCGGACGGCACCCGCAAGGTGAAGTTCCCGCTCAACGAGCCGGCGATCTCCAAGAAGAAGTCGCAGATCGACGAGTATCTGGAGTTCTACGGCGGCCCCGGCGTCCAGCACATCGCGCTGGCCACCAACGACATCCTCGGCACCGTCGACCACATGCGCGAGGCCGGTGTGAGCTTCCTGGACACCCCCGCCTCCTACTACGACGACCCCGAGCTGCGCGCCCGCATCGGCGAGGTCCGCGCGCCGATCGAGGAGCTGAAGAAGCGCGGGATCCTGGTCGACAGGGACGAGGACGGCTACCTGCTGCAGATCTTCACCAAGCCGGTGCAGGACCGCCCGACGGTGTTCTTCGAGCTGATCGAGCGGCACGGCTCGCTCGGCTTCGGCAAGGGCAACTTCAAGGCGCTCTTCGAGGCGATCGAGCGCGAGCAGGACCTGCGGGGCAACCTGTAACCGGGGGCCGATCGAGGCCGTCCGGCCAGGGAGCGCCCGCGACCAGGGACAGGGAACCCGTCCAGGGCCCGGAAGCGGCCCGCGCCCGAGGCCGGCCGACGTTCGGAGCGCCCCGACGACCATGGCCGACCATGGCCCGACCTTGGACCGACCGCGCCCCGGAGCGGCCCGCGACCAGGGCCGTCCGGGGCCTGCCGGGGCTCGGGAGCAACCCATAACCGTCCTTGGCTTTGCGATGGCGGCCTTGTGGCGATCACCCTTGAATGGGATCAGTACCGCCACCGCCGGACGATCGGGGATCGGACCCGTGGTCCGATCCCGCGTCGCCCGGACCGGGCCACGAAGGCCCGGGTCCCGGTCCCGGTCCCGGTCCCGGTCACGGTCCCGGTCACGAGCCTGACCCCGGGCACGATCCCGCCTCCGGCCACAAGCCCGATCCCGGGCACGAGCCCGGTCACCAGCCCCTCCCCGGGCACGAGCCCTTCCCCGGCCGCGGCCCCTCTCCCGGCCACGAGCCGGGCCCCGGCCCCCGCCACGGGCCCGGCCCCGACCCCGGTTTCGGTCACGCCTCCGCGGGCGAGCCGCCCAGCGGTTTTCCCCGGCCGGGCGCCATGAGGCTGGGCGGGCGCTGGCGCCGCCTCTTCGCGGGAATCTTCGACCTTCTCGTCGTCGGGCTCATCTCCTCGCCCTTCACCTACCGGACCGTCAGCACCATCACGGGCGCGGCGAGTGGTCTATCGGTGCAGGTACCCTACGCGGAGACTCTCCTGGTGGCGGTTATCGGCTTCCTGTACTACTGGCTGCTGACCGCCTTCTGGAACGGTCAGACGCTCGGCAAGAAGATCTTCCGGCTACGCGTGGCGGACATCAGCGGTCAAAGAGCCGGTGTCGGGCAGGTCGCGCTCCGCGAACTGGTGACGTGGCTCATGTACTCCACCTGTTGCCTCGGCTGGATAGACGTGGCTTTCATCCTTTTCTGGTCACGTAAGCAGGCCGTGCACGACATCGCGGCCAGAACGCTTGTCATAGACGCCTGATCGCCGCAGGTCAGTCGCGTAATGTGCCATTCCACGGGCTCGGCCGTGCGGCCGGGAAAGGGGCTTTAACGTATGGCGTCCAAACGGCTGGCCACCACGGCGACCGCCGCTCTTCTCTGCACGCTCGGGACCGTCGGCACGGTCGCCTGCTCGGCGTCGAACGGGGAGAGTGTCCCTCCGGCGAGTCCCGCGAAGCCGGTCGCCTCCACCGTGAGTCCCCTGAAGCCGGTCGCCTCGGCCTCCGACGTCGCCGCCGGTCGCGAGGCCCTGCCCGGCGCCCCGGGGATCGGCGACGCCGACTTCCCCACCGACGGCAACGGCGGCTACGACGTCGACCACTACGGGCTCAGGCTGAGCTACGACCCGCCCACCAAGCACCTGTCGGGAGTGACCCAGATCCAGGCCCGGGCCACCCAGAACCTGGCGAGCTTCAACCTCGACCTCTCCGGCTTCACCGTCGGCCGGATCACCGTGGACGGCAAGCCCGCGAGATTCGACAGGTCGGGGACCGAGCTCAACGTCACCCCGGCCGCGCCCATCTCGAGCGCCGCCGTGTTCACCGTCGAGGTCGCGTACGCTGGCGAACCCGAACCCGTCCGGGGCTCCTCCAACCTGGGCACGTACGGCTTCATCCCGACCCGGGACGGCGCGTTCGTCACGTGCCAGCCCAACGGCGCCAAGACCTGGTTCCCCGGCAACGACCACCCCTCCGACAAGGCGAGCTACGACTTCGAGGTCACCGTGCCCGCTGGGCTGACCGCGCTGGCCAACGGCGAGCTCGTCGGCGCGCCGAAGACCGCCGGGGGCAAGACGACCTTCCGGTGGCGGGAGAGCCACCCGATGGCCAGTTACCTCGCCACCATGACGCTGGGCAAGTTCGAGATGCTCCAGGGCACGACCCCCGGCGGCCTGAAGAACGTGGCGGCCGTCGACCCGAAGTTCCGCGGCTCGCTGCGGAAGCTGTACGACGTGTCGGGAAGGGTCACCGACTACTGGAGCACGGTCTTCGGCCCCTACCCCTTCTCCTCCACCGGAGGCGTGGTCGACGACTTCCCCGCGGGTTACGCGCTGGAGAACCAGACCAAGCCCATGTACGGCGGATTCGCCCCCGACGACGCCATCATCGCCCACGAGCTGGCCCACCAGTGGTTCGGCGACAGTCTCAGCATCACGCGGTGGAGGGACCTGTGGCTCAACGAGGGCTTCGCGACCTACGCCGAGTGGCTCTGGTCGGAGCACGAGGGCCAGGCCACCGCCGAGCAGCTCTTCCGCAGGCACTACAGCGCCGGGGCCGACGACCCCATCTGGAGCTACGCCCCAGGCCAGGCCAGGCCGAACGACCTGTTCAACAACTCCGTCTACACCCGGGGCGGCATGACGCTGCACGCGCTCAGGCAGCGGATCGGCGACCCGGCGTTCTTCAGGCTCCTGAAGGAGTGGAACGCCGCGCACAAGTACGGGAGCGTCACGACCCCGGAACTCGTCGCGATGGCCGAGAAGATCTCCGGCAAGAAGCTCGGAGCCCTCTTCGACGCCTGGCTGTTCACCCCGCGGAAGCCGACGACCTGGTGACAGGGCCGTCCACCCGGTGACGTGACCTGCCCCGGCGCCCCGGTGCCCCGGCGGCGAGCCTCGAAACGCCGCGACGCCCTCGCGCCCCCGTAAGCCGGGCCCCTCGTGGGCCTCGCAAAACCTCGTAAGGCCTCGTAAGGCGGGGGACGCGGGGGCGACCCACCTCGGCGGATCACGCGACGATGATCTTGTATCCCTCGACGCGCAGGGAGCCCAGAACCTCCTCGGAGTGCACGGGCCCCTTGGTCTCCAGCTGCAGCTGGACCTCGACCTCCCCCAGGTGCATGCCCAGCCGCTCGTGCACGATGTCGAGCACGTTCGCGCCGAGTTCCGCCAGCCGCGACAGCAGCGCCGCCAGCGCGCCCGGCCGGTCGGAGAGCGGGACCCGCAGGGTGAGATAGCGCCCCGCGGCGGCCAGACCGTGCCGAAGGACCTTGGCCAGCAGCAGCGGGTCGATGTTGCCCCCGGAGAGCACGGCCACCACCGGCGGCTCGAAGACGTGCGGGTGGGCCAGGATCGCGGCCACTCCGGCCACGCCCGCGGGCTCGACGACCTGCTTGGCGCGTTCGAGGCAGAGCACCAGCGCCTGGGAGATCTGGCTCTCGGTGACGGTGACGACGCTGTCGACCAGATAGTGGATCAGCTCGAAGGGCAGCTCGCCCGGACGGCCCACCGCGATGCCGTCGGCCATCGTCGAGGCGGGCCTGACCTCGACCGGATGCCCGGCCGCCAGCGACGCCGGGTAGGCGGCGGCCCGCTCCGCCTGCACCCCGACGATCCGCACGCCCGGCCTCAGCGACTTGACCGCGAGCGCCACCCCGGCCGCCAGCCCGCCCCCGCCCAGCGACATCACGATCGTGCCGACCTCGGGCAGCTGGTCCACGATCTCCAGCCCGATCGTGCCCTGCCCGGCGATGACGTCGTGATGGTCGAAGGGGTGGATGAACACGGCCCCGGTTCGGTCCGCGTGCTCCCTCGCCCGCTCCAGCGCGACGTCCACGGTGTCACCCGCGAAGAGCACCTCGGCGCCGTACGACCGGGTCGCGGCCACCTTGGGCAGCGGCGCCCCCTGGGGCATGTAGACCGTCGCCCTGGCCCCGACCAGCCCCGACGCGAGCGCGACCCCCTGCGCGTGGTTGCCCGCGCTGGCCGCGACCACCCCCCGCCGCCGCTCCTCCTCCGTCAGCCCGGCGATCCTGACGTACGCCCCCCGGATCTTGAACGAACCCGAGCGCTGCAGGTTCTCGCACTTGAGGTGGACAGGCCCGCCGATGATCTCGGAGAGCACGTGGGAGTGGAGCAGCGGGGTGCGCAGGGCGACGTCGGCCAGCAGCTCACGCGCGGCGACCACGTCGTCGTAGGCCACCTGTGGGTCTGACATGCGGATCATCGTACGACGTGCGCGCCCGCCCTCGTCCCCACACGAAGCCCGCCCCCACCCCTGATCGTGAGCAGCGGGTGGCGGCGCCGCGCACGATGCGGGTGATCTGACGGAACCGGTGGAAGTCCCTCGACGGGCCGGGCGATGATCTCCTCGTGAAACGGCTCGTTGTGGCGACGGCGGTCTGCCTTCTGGTCGCTCTGGGAGTGGCGGGCCTGCAGGCCTGGGAGCCGCGGCGGCCGGATCTGACGGGACTGGCGCGCGAGGAGGTCCTCACCCTCGACGCCTCCACGCGGGCGACCTTCCTGCGGGTGGTCGACGACCACCTGCAGACGGCTCCCGAACGGGTCGGGAACACCTTCCTGACCCAGGAGAGACCCGAGCTCGATCCGCGGATGTTCTGTCACGAGGAGCTCGTCGAGATCCGCAGGAAGAGCGCGAACGCCTACCTGGTCGGCGTCGTGGCCATGTGCGAGGAGTTCGCCCGCTCCGGCGACGCGCTCCTGTCGGGAACCGGTTTCAGGGTCCCGCTGCTCGTCACGCTGGAGGCCGCCGGAGGCCGCTTCGAGGTCCGGCACGTCAGGGAGGCCGGGGACGGCGCCGAGAACCTGCCCTCCATCCGCGCGATGTTCTCCCCCGACGGCGCGCCCAGGGCACACGAACTCGGTGGTCACGGCTCCCCAGGCCTGGCGGAAAGAACCGGCGACGAGGCCCGCCGGGCCTTCGGCCTCCCCTCGACCGCTAAGATCATCCACCCGTGACCGGAAGCCGCCCGTTCCGGGATCCGGCAGAAGGAGATGACCCGGTGAGCAGCCGTCGCGCCCCGAACTCATCGCCGGCTTCGGCGACGAGCAGCTCAGGGTCGGCCGACGTCACGGGTGGCCGGCCGGCCGGTGGGAGGAGAAGACCAGGACCGAGGCGGTGAAGCCGTGGACGTGGTTGTGGCCGCCCACCGGGCCCACCTCTCCGGCGGCGAAGAACCCGGCGACCCCGATGGGACCCAGGGTGTCGCGGACGGCGACGGCGTCGTGGTCGGCGCTGCCGAACATGGCCGAGCCGCGGCCGTTGCAGGAGAACAGCAGGGCGCCGTCCACCCGGCCGAACTCCTCGCGGTGCGCGTCCAGCAGCTCGTACAGGTCCTCGTCGGCGGTGGCGGCATCACGGACCTGGAAGCGGACGGTACGGCCGATCTCGACGATGTCACCGATGGCCACGGCCTCCCGCTCGGGATCGATGCCGAGCACGCCCCGGATCAGGAAGTCGCCGCGCTCGTGCTTCTCGGCGTACTCGTCCATGGCGATGCCGATCTGCAGCCCCGAGGCGACCAGGTCACGGTCGTCCTCGTCCAGGGCGCTGACGATCTCCTCCAGCCGTGCCAGGGCGGGCTGCCCGGCGAGTTCGAGCAGGAGGTTGTCCTCGACGGAGGTGACGGCCATCGTCGGGCCGATCGGGCGGCAGCCCTGACTGACCACGGTGCTGACGTTGAGGGCGCCGCTGAGCAGCACCCCGACGGCCCCCTCGGTGTGGATCTCCCCGTTGGCGAAGAGCCGGACCGCGCCGCGGCCCTGGATCGCGTTGGCCAGGCCGCCGATCAGGGGGAGGTTTCCCATGACCTCCTCGGAGCGCTCGACGAAGCCGTCGGTGGGGAAACTGTAGGGGTCGGCGAGCAGGATGGCCGCGTGATCGTCGGGGGCGCGGTCGGGCAGGCCGACCACGACGAAGCGGTCGTCGGTCCTCAGCGTGTCGAGCACGAAGGTCGTCAGCCGCGCCCCGCCGAGGGAGGCGGCCCAGGCGCTCACCGCCGGGGTGACCTCGACCCCCTGCCCGTCGCCGATGACCCCGGTGGCGCTGCACCCGAGGACGGCGGCGCCGGGCGCCATGCTCATCGCGCGCAGCCCGGCGCGGGAGACGTCGTCGGGATCGTCCCCGCAGATGAAGAAACAGAGCAGGTCGGCCGGTCCGGACAGGCCGGACAGGGCTTGGCGCACCGCGCTCTCGGCCGCGGAGACCAGATCGGACCCCACCGCCAGGCCGTCGGCGAAACGGCTCGTCATCAGCGCCACTCGTCTCGCCCCTCCCTCTTGTCCCGTGTCCGGTGGCTCGCCGGGAGCGCCCGGATCTCGTCCGGATCTCACCCTGAAGCCCTGAAGCCTGCCGTGAGGCCTGTCGTGAACTGCCGCGAGGTCCGTCGGCGCCGCGAAACCGTGAACGCCGGAGATCCCACGTGGCGGCCCCTTCCGAGGCCGGCCCGGCTCCTTGATCCGGGAGCCACCCGATGTCTTGTCTTGGAGCGATTCTCCCCACTGCCGACACAAGCACTCACGTTGGCCGCCACGCAATCGCCAAGATCCGAAAGAGGGATGAGAGTGCCGCATCGGGCGTTGTGGACGTAGGCTCGATCCCGTGCCTCAAATCCCAGAGCCACGTACTCTGCGCGAGCTGCGCGCGAGCGGCCATATTCACCGTACGGTAAAGGCCGAGATCCGTGAGAATCTCCTGACCCGCCTGCGGGCAGGAGAGCCGCGGTTCCCCGGCATCGTGGGCTTCGACGACACCGTCCTGCCATACCTGGAGCGAGCGTTGCTCGCCGGGCACGACCTGGTCCTGCTCGGTGAGCGGGGTCAGGGCAAGACCCGGCTGATCCGCACCGTGACCGGGCTCCTCGACGAATGGACCCCCGTCGTCGAGGGCTGTGAGATCAACGACCATCCCTACGAACCCTCCTGTGTCCGCTGCCGCCGCCTGGCCGACGAGGCGGGCGAGGAGCTGCCGATCTCCTGGAAGCACCGGGACGAGCGGTACGGCGAGAAGCTGGCCACCCCCGACACCTCCGTCGGCGACCTGATCGGCGACATCGACCCGATCAAGATCGCCGAGGGGCGCACGCTCGGCGACCCGGAGACCGTCCACTACGGCCTGGTCCCCAGGAGCAACCGCGGGGTGTTCTCCGTCAACGAGCTGCCCGACCTGGCCGAGCGCATCCAGGTGTCGCTGCTCAACGTGCTGGAGGAGCGCGACATCCAGGTCAGGGGCTACAACCTGCGCCTGCCCCTGGACATCCTGCTGATCGCCAGCGCCAACCCCGAGGACTACACCAACCGCGGCCGGATCATCACCCCGCTGAAGGACCGCTTCGGCGCCGAGATCCGCACCCACTACCCGTTGTCGATCGAGACCGAGCTGGTCCTGATCCGCCAGGAGGCCGCGCTCGGCGAGGTGGGCGCCGACCTGCCCGACCACCTGATCGAGGTGATCGCCCGGTTCACCCGGCTGGTCCGCGAGTCCACCGCGGTGGACGCGCGCTCGGGGGTCTCGGCCCGCTTCTCCATCGCCGCCGCCGAGACCGCGGCGGCCTCGGCCGTACGGCGGGCGGCGCTGACCGGCGAGGACCACGCGGTGGCCAGGGTCGCCGACCTGCCGGGGATCGTGCACACGCTGCGCGGCAAGGTGGAGTTCGAGGTCAGCGAGGAGGGCCGGGAGACCGAGGTGCTCTCGCACCTGCTGCGCAGGGCGGTGGCCGAGACGTTCCGCGGCACGCTCGGAGGCGCCGACCTGAACCCGCTCCTGGAGAAGTTCTCCGAGGGCGTCCAGGTCGAGTCGGGGGTGGCGGTCCCCGCGGCCGAGTTGCTGCGCAGGGTCGGCCCGGTTCCGGGCCTGGCAAGGATCATGTCCCAGCTCGGCATCGGCGACGAGTCCCCCGGACACGCCGCCGCCGCGCTGGAATTCGCCATGGAGGGCCTTTACCTCCTGCGCCGGCTGTCCAAGGACGAGGTGGACGGCACGACGGTTTACCGCACCTGAGGTGTCTGCATGAGCTATCGCTATGGCGAATACCGGGACGGGCCCGACCCGCTCGCCCCGCCGTACGACGTCCGTTCGGCGCTGGACCGGATGGGCGACGCGATCCTGTCCGGTTCCAACCCCTCCCATGCCCTGCGCGACCTGCTCAAGGAGGGCCTGCCGGGCGCGCAGGACCGTCGCGGCCTTGAGGATCTTCTCCGCGAGGTGCGGCGGCGCCGCCGCGAGCTGCGCGAGCGCGGCCGGCTCGACGGCACGCTGGAGCGGGCCAGGGCGCTGCTGGACAAGGCGATCGGCCAGGAGCGGGCCGAGCTGTTCCCCGACCCCTCGGACGAGGCCCGGCTGCGCGAGGCGGAGCTGGCCGCCCTGCCCGACGACACGGCGAGCGCCATCCGGGAGCTGGGCACCTACCGGTGGCGCTCGGCCGCCGCCCAGCGGACCTTCGAGGAGCTGCGCGACCTGCTGCGCAGGGAGGTGCTCGACAGCCAGTTCCGCGGCATGCGGCAGTCTCTGGCCAACCCCGACCCGGCCGCCATGGAGCGGGTCAGGGAGATGATGTCCGACCTGAACGACATGCTCGACCGGGATTCCCGGGGTGAGCACACCCAGGCCGACTTCGAGCAGTTCATGTCGAAATATGGGGACATGTTCCCAGAGGCGCCACGGAACCTGGAGGAGCTGGTCGACGCCCTGGCCCGGCGGGCGGCGGCCACCCAGCGCCTGCTGGCCTCCCTGACCCCGGCCCAGCGCGAGGAGCTCGACCAGCTGATCGAGCAGACCCTCCAGCAGGCCGGGCTGGACGAGCAGATGCGCCGCCTGGGCGAGTCCCTCTACGCCCGCCGCCCCGATCTGGCCTGGAACACCCCGGAGCGGCTGAGCGGCGACGAGCCGATGGGGATGTCCGACGCCGTGGGCGCGCTGGACGAGCTCGCCGACCTGACCCAGCTGGAGGCCGCGCTCCGCCAGGACTACCCCGGCGCCCGCATGGACGACATCGACGAGGCGGCGATCCGGCGGGCCCTGGGCCGGTCGGCCGTCGACGACCTGGAGGCGCTCAAGCAGGTCGAGCGCGAGCTGGAGCAGCAGGGCTACCTCCTGCGCCGGCGCGGCAAGCTGGAGCTCACCCCCAAGGCCGTACGGCGCCTGGGAGAGACCGCGCTGCGCCGCGTCTTCGCCTCCCTGGAGAGCGGGCGCCGCGGCGACCACGACCAGGTGGACGCGGGCTCGGCCGGCGAGCTCACCGGCTCCTCACGGCCTTGGCGGTTCGGCGACGAGCAGCCGATCGACGTGGTCCGTACGGTGATCAACGGGGTCCGGCGCGGCGGGAGCGGCGGCGCGGTGACCCTGTCGGTCGACGACTTCGAGGTGGCCGAGACCGAGCGGCGCACGGCGGCCGCGGTGTGCCTGCTGGTCGACCTGTCCTACTCGATGGCGCTGCGCGGCACCTGGGCCGCCGCCAAGCAGACGGCGATGGCGCTGCAGGCGCTGGTGGCCTCGAAGTTCCCCCAGGACTCGGTGCAGATCATCGGCTTCTCCAACTACGCCCGGGTGCTGCAGCCCGACGAGCTGGCGGGGCTGGAGTGGGACATGGTCCAGGGGACGAACCTGCACCACGCCCTGCTGATCGCCGGACGCCACCTGGACCGCCACCCCGACTTCGAGCCGGTCGTGCTCGTGGTCACCGACGGTGAGCCCACGGCCCACCTGCGGCGCAACGGTTCGGCGGCCTTCGAGTGGCCGCCCACCCAGGAGACGCTGGAGCTGACACTCGCCGAGGTCGACAAGATGACCCGGCGCAGGGCGACGCTCAACGTCTTCATGCTCGCCGACGACGAGCGCCTGAAGGAGTTCGTGAACGAGGTCGGGCGGCGCAACGGCGGGCGGGTCTTCTCCCCCGGCGCCGACCGCCTGGGAGAGTACGTCGTCAGCGACTTCCTGCGGGCTCGCCGCACCCGCTGAGTGCCCGTACGGGGAGATCGGCCGGTCCCCCCGTACGGGGCGGCGCGTTTTAAGCGCTGACGTAGGCTACGTAGCCGTCGAGCGCCAGATCGAAACCGTCGCGATAGTGGCGGTAGGAGCGGTAGCAGGGCCGCCACGCCGTGCTGTTGCCGACGCCCGCGCGGGCGTCGGCGATCGCGGAGGGGACCCGCGCGGGGGAGGGCAGGAGGCCACCGCCGAGATAGCGGTCGTCGGCGAGGACCGTGGGGGTGGCGGAGTCGCCGCCGACGTATCGGCCACGGCGCCAGCCGCTCTCCTCGTCCCAGACCAGCGCGTCGCCGCCCGTCAGGCGGATGGTGACGGTGCGCGGGTCGCAGGGGCCCTGCCACCAGCTCTCGACCTGGTCACCCAGTGCCTCGACGACGAGGCCGGCGTAGCGGGACGGCTGGTCCCGCCACTCCTCGGTGTACGGCTCAACATGTTTGACACCCACGGCGGGCACTCCCTTGTGCCGTCTTACTCTGTCCGATGGAACGCCCGCCCGGCACGACCACGGCTTCGGCGCCGCCGATCTCATCACACGGGAACGAGCTCGCCCCCGATCCTACTCACCCCGCGGACGTGCTCCGAGCGGAATGTGAAGATCGGTAATCTCGCACGACCGATACCGCCCCTTACCTCAACCGTGACCCTTTCGTAACAACCGCGTTGAAGCAAACCCCGTCTACCCAGTAAAGGAAAAACACGGTTTTCGAAAGGGGAGGAAGTGAGCCCGATGCTCGCGGGAATTCTCGTGGCGCTGATGCTCATCGTCTGCGTCTGTTTCGAGTTGTGCATGGTCCCGCACACCCGAGACAGGCACGACACCGTCGAAGGCGAGTGACCCAGCCCTGTCTTGAACGGCGGCGGCATCCGGGAAACGCTTGTTCTCCACGTCCCGGAGGGCCCCATGTGGATAATGGCCACGACAGTCGGCGCGATCGTCGTCGCGGGCTTTCTGATCGTCCTCGTGGCCGTGGTGATCAGCATTCACGTCGAGGACGGCCGCTTCACGATCACCGGTGACGCGCCCGGCAGGGCCACCGCGAGAACGCGCAGGCTGCTGGGGCTGAAGGTCGACCACAGCATCTGCCGGAAGGCGAAGGATCCGGAGCACGCCTGCCCGCTGTGCCGGAACATCCTTCAAACGATCATTAAGGAAGACCCCGCCGGCGAGTGACGCCGCGCGAGCTGTACCCAGACGAGATCACCGGATACTAATGTCTGGCGCATGACAGACCTGCTGCTCTGGCTGCACATCGGTTTTGCGATCTTCGCTCTGGGGCCGATCACCGCCGCCACGATGTCCACCCCCAGATTCATCCGCGCCAAGAACGTCGACGTCCTGCGCTATCTGCACAAGACCACGCGCATCTACGGTTTCGCGTCCGTCGGCGTCTTCCTGTTCGGGCTGCTGCTTGGCCGCGAATTCCTCGGAAAGCCGTACCTGTCGATATCCATGACGCTTTTCATCGTCGCCGCGGTGCTGCTGATCATGGTGGACCGGGATCAGAGCACCGCCATCCGGGTCCTCGCCAGCGAGAGCCCGGACGACGACGCCAAGGTGCAGACCGGCCGGATCGCCGCGCTCTCCGGCGTGATCGTGCTGATCTGGATGGTCATCCTGGCGCTGATGGTCTGGGGCAACCCGACCTGAGCCGCCCGGCGGCCCGCCCCGAACCCACCTTGGCCGCGTCGGCGGCGCCGGGCGATTCCGTCTCGTCCGAGCGGCGCGCAGCCCCGCCCGGACCCGCCGCGCCCCGCCCGGACCCGCCGCGGGCCCGCGTCTCCCTCTCCGCGCCCGTTCCTAGGCCAGCGCCTGGGTGAGGTCGGCCAGCAGGTCGTCGATCGACTCGATGCCGACCGACAGGCGCACCAGGTCGCCGGGAACCTCCAGCGGCGAGCCCGCCACGGAGGCGTGGGTCATCCGGCCGGGGTGCTCGATCAGCGACTCCACGCCGCCGAGCGACTCGCCCAGGGTGAACAGCTTGGCCCTGTTGCACACCTCGACCGCCTCGGCCTCTCCCCCGGCCATCCGGAAGGAGACCATGCCGCCGAAACGCCTCATCTGCTTGGCCGCCACCTCGTGGCCCGGGTGGTCGGCCAGGCCCGGGTAGAGCACCGAGGTCACCCGCGGATGGGCGAGCAGCAGGTCGACCACCCGCTCCGCGTTCTCGCAGTGGCGGTCCATCCTCACCCCGAGCGTCTTGAGGCCGCGCAGCGTCAGCCAGGCGTCGAACGGCCCGGCCACCGCGCCCATCGCGTTCTGGTGGTAGGCGAGCTCCTCGCCCAGCCCGGCGTCTCGCGCGACGAGCGCGCCGCCGACCACGTCGGAGTGGCCGCCCACGTACTTGGTGGTGGAGTGCACGACGATGTCCGCGCCCAGTGCCAGCGGCTGCTGCAGGTACGGGGAGGCGAAGGTGTTGTCCACCACCAGCAGCGCGCCGCACTCGCTCGCGAGCTGGGCCAGGGCCGCGATGTCCGCGACGCCGAGCAGCGGGTTGGTGGGCGTCTCCACCCAGATGATCTTCGTCTTCTGGGTCACGGCGGCCGCCACCGCCGCCAGGTCGCCCAGCGGCACCGGGTCGTAGTGCAGCCCCCAACGCTTGTGGACCTTCGCGAACAGGCGGTAGGTGCCGCCGTAGGCGTCGTTCGGGATGATCACGTGGTCACCCGGCTCGCAGACCGTGCGGAGCACCGTGTCCTCGGCCGCCAGGCCGGAGGCGAAGGCCAGGCCACGGCTGCCGCCCTCGACGGCGGCCATGGCCTCCTCCAGCGCGGTCCTGGTCGGGTTGGCCGACCGGCTGTACTCGTATCCGGCGCGCAACCCGCCCACGCCGTCCTGCTTGTAGGTGGACACCGCGTAGATCGGCGGCACCACGGCCCCGGTGTAGGGGTCGGGCTCCTGACCTGCGTGGATGGCCAGCGTCTCGAATCCATGGTTCATGGGGTCAACGCTACTCGTAACAGCGGGGACTCCAGGGCCCAGGGAGCCGCTCTCCACGGCTCTCCGCCACTCCCTCGTCGTGCTCCCCGCCGATCCGCGACAGCAGGACCGGGTCGGCGAGCGTCAAAGCCGCGCCGACCACGAGCCCCGCGACCAGCAGCACGATCCCGATGATGGTCATCTCTTTCCCCCTTCGACCTCTCCAGGATCGGCGACGGGCCCTGGGCGCCGCCTCCCCTGAAGGGCCGGTTCCGGTGGGAACGGTTCAGCCGAACGGCCGATATGACATGTCCCCCCTGAGGCCTAGGCTCGGGGACCGTGGGAGAAACGAGCCGGCTGGTCTACTGGGTCAAACGACTCAGCGAGATCGCGTTGATCGGCTGGCTCCTCCTGCTCCTGCTGATCGACGTGGTGGCGACCGCGGCGAGCGGCCCCACCCCGGCGATACTGCTGAACCCCCTGTGCGGCCTGGTGGGCGTCGTGGCGGTGGTGCGACGCCGCCGCTGGCGGGTCGGCGGGTTCGTCACCCTGCTGACGGTGTCGTTCGTGTCCTCCCTGATCATCGGGATCGCCAACGGCGACGGCGGCCTCAGTGCGGCGGAGATCGGGTCGCTGCTAGTCCTCACCGTCGGCGGCCTGCGCGCGATCGAGCCGGTGCGGCGGGCCGCGCTGTTCTCCCTGGCGGCGATGGTGGTGCTCGAAGCCACCGCCAGCCGCCTGAACTCCGTGGGCCCGGAGGGCACGGTGGCCGTCGGCTTCCTGCTCTTCGTCTGCTGGTCCTTCGCCGCCGGCATCGGCGCCTACCTCCGCTTCCAGCTGGAGCGCCGCAGGGAGGCCGTCGACACGGTACGGCGGTCCGAGCGCCTGGAGCTGGCCAGGGAGTTGCACGACCTGGTCGCCCACCACATCACCGGGATCGTGGTACAGGCGCAGGCCGCCAAGGTCGTCGCCGAGCAGAAGCCCGAGGCCGTGGTCCCCTCCCTGGAGGCGATCGGCAACGCCGGGGCCGACGCGCTGACCTCGATGCGCCGCCTGGTCAGCGTGCTGCGCGCGGAGGACGAGGCCGCCCGCTCACCGGGCAGCACGCTCATGGACATGCGCACGATGGTCGAGCGCTTCT
This sequence comes from Streptosporangium sp. G11, assembly GCF_051192615.1. Lineage (NCBI taxonomy): Bacteria > Bacillati > Actinomycetota > Actinomycetes > Streptosporangiales > Streptosporangiaceae > Streptosporangium > Streptosporangium sp. G11. The sequence continues at coordinate 84,556 of NZ_JBPJUQ010000003.1, read as the reverse complement.
CCGCCGCGGGCCCCCAGGTCACCTTCGACATCGGCCAGGGCATCGCCGAGGGCACCGTGGCCCCGGAGGTGATGACCACCCTGCACCGGGTCCTCCAGGAGTCGCTGACCAACGTCCGCAGGCACGCGCCGGGCACCGGCTGGGTCGAGGCGGACCTGAAGCTCACCGACGGCTCCGACCTGCGCGCCTGGGCCGAGAGCGTGCGCATGAGGACGAGAAACGGCCAGGACCCGCGGGGCCGGCGTGCCGCCTACGCCTCCACGGGCACCTCGACCGGCGCGGGCACCTCGGCCACCGGGGGCGCCGTACGGCTGCGGGTGCGCAACTACGGCTCGATGGGCGACGTCAGGATCTCCCGCCTCGGCGGCGGGTTCGGCCTGGTGGGGATGGCCGAGCGCGTCGAGGCGCTCGGTGGCCGCCTCATGGCCGGGCCCACCCCCTCCGGGGCCTGGGAGGTGATGGCGGAGTTCCCGCTCTGACCTCTCCGCCCCGGCCCCGGAGACCTCCGGGGCCGGGGCGGAGGCGGGCTAGTGGTTGGCGAGGAAGGCCAGCAGGTCCTGACGGGTGATCAGGCCGACGGGCTTGCCGTCGTCGAGGACGACCGCGGCGTCGGCCTTCTCCAGCGCCTCGACGGCGATGGAGACCGGCTCGCCCGCGCCGATCGTCGGCAGCGGCTGCGACATGTGGGCGGACAGCGGGTCGGTCGGCCGCACCCGGCCCCGGTAGAGGGCGTCGAGCAGGTCGCGCTCCAGGATCGAGCCGACCACCTCGGCGGCCATGACCGGCGGCTCCTCCTTCATCACCGGAAGCTGCGAGACGCCGTACTCGCGCATGATCGAGATGGCCGTGTCGACCGACTCGTGCGGGTGGGTGTGCACGAACTCCGGCATCCCGGAGCTCTTGCGCGTCAGGACGTCCTTGACCAGTCCCTCCTCGCTGGAGGTGGTCAGGAAGCCGTAGTCGGCCATCCACTCGTCGTTGAAGATCTTCGACAGGTAGCCCCGGCCGCCGTCGGGCAGCAGCACCACGATCACGTCGTCCGGCCCGGCCCGCTCGGCCACGCGCAGCGCCGCGACCGTCGCCATGCCGCAGGAGCCGCCCACCAGCAGCGCCTCCTCGCGGGCCAGCCGCCGGGTCATGTTGAAGGAGTCCTTGTCGGAGATCGCGATGACCTCGTCGCAGATCGTGGTGTCGTAGTTGGCGGGCCAGATGTCCTCGCCGACGCCCTCCACCAGGTACGGCCGGCCGGCGCCGCCGGAGTACACCGAGCCCTCGGGGTCGGCCCCGATGACCTTGACCCGGCCTCCGGAGACCTCCTTGAGGTAGCGGCCGGTGCCGCTGATCGTGCCCCCGGTGCCGACGCCCGCCACGAAGTGGGTGATCCTGCCCTCGGTCTGCTCCCAGATCTCCGGGCCCGTGGAGTGGTAGTGGCTCTCGGTGTTGCGCGGGTTGGAGTACTGGTCCGGCTTCCAGGCGTTCGGCGTCTCCTTGGCCAGCCGGTCGGAGACCGAGTAGTAGGAGTCGGGGTGGTCAGGAGAGACCGCCGTCGGGCAGACCACGACCTCGGCGCCGTAGGCGCGCAGCACCGAGATCTTGTCCTGGGCCACCTTGTCGGGCACCACGAACAGGCAGCGGTATCCCCGCTGCTGGGCCACGATGGCCAGGCCGATCCCGGTGTTACCCGAGGTGGGCTCCACGATCGTGCCCCCCGGCCTCAGCTCCCCCGACCGCTCTGCGGCGTCGATCATCCGGACCGCGATGCGGTCCTTCACCGAACCTCCGGGGTTGAAATACTCCACCTTCGCCAGCACCTGGGCGGAAACGCCCTCCGTCACCTTGTGCAGTCGGACGAGAGGGGTGTTACCCATCAGCTCGACGAGCGAGTCATGTACGCGCACCGGGATATCACCTCGAAATACCAAAGCTCGGTCGGCTTGTTGTCGTGATCGCCGTGGTCCCATGGGGGTGGCGGGGACGCGGCTGTGTTACCAAAGGCAACGCTACCGCCCCGTAGGGAGGGAGCGACGCCACGTGATCTGGACACCGGGTGTGGCGAGGGCCGCCCGCCGCATCGCCGCGGCGGCCGCGCTGGGTGGAGGAGGCCTCACCGCGCTCGGCGCGGCGACCTACGGGCTGCTGCTGGCCGAGGCCCTGGTGGCCCGCCGCGCCGTCGGCCGCCCGCACGGCATGGAGGGGCCGCCGTCGGACGGTGTGTACGGGGCCTTCGGTGGCGAGCCGCTCCGGATGGTCATGCTCGGCGACTCCACCTCCGTCGGCCTGGGCACCTCCGACCCTGCGGAGACCCCCGCCGTGCTGATCGCCAACGGGCTGGCCGTGATCGCCGAGCGGCCGGTGCGGCTGGCCGTGGCGGGCAGGTCGGGGGCCACCTCCGCGGAGCTGGCCGACCAGGTGGACGAGGCGCTGAAGGCCCGGCCCGAGATCGCGGTCATCTTCATCGGGGCCAACGACGTCACCTCGCAGAGCAGGCCCGCCCAGGCCGTGCGGCACCTGCAGAAGGCGGTCAGGCGGCTGCGGGAGGCCGGGGCGGAGGTGGTCGTGGGCACCTGCCCCGACCTGGGCACGGTCCGGCCGATCGCGCAGCCGCTCCGCTGGCTGACGCGGCGGTGGAGCCGCCAGCTGGCCGCCGCGCAGACCGTCGCCGTGGTCGAGGCGGGCGGGCGCACCGTGGCCTTCGCGGACCTGCTGGGACCGGAGTTCGACACGAACCCCGCGGAGATGTTCGGCCTTGATCGTTATCACCCATCTGCTCAAGGTTATCTCCAGGTTGCTTACGCGGTGCTACCTTCCGTATGCAGTGCGTTGGAACTCTGGCCCGAGCCACGGGCCCGGCGCGCTGAGTCGATCTACCTCGCGGCGGCCAAGGCCGCGGAGGAGCCCGGCGCCGAGGTCTCCGCGACCCGTGTCGCCGGACGAGCGACCGGACCTCACGGACGGTGGGTGACCATGCTCGGCCGCAGGCCGGGAATGCGGCCCAACGACGACTGAACACGGTCACCCTCCGCTGCGAAGCCGTAACGCCTCGCCCGCATTGGAGTGGAATACCCGTGATCCGGCCCCTCGCGAAACCGGCCCTGGTGCTCGCCGGAGCTTTGACCCTGGGCGGCTGCTCCGGCACTGAAGCGGCCACCCCCGACCATCCCACCTGGCACAACACCGAGGTGAACGCGGTCAGCCGCACCACCACCGCCGGTGGCGTCGCCACGACGACCTCCATGAAGCCCGACGGCACGCTGGAGACGGTGGCCCTCGACCTCGCCACGGGCAGAAAGCTGTGGGCCCACCCCTCGACCATGGCGGGCCGCCTGCCGGGGATGGGGGTGCCCGCCCCCGCGATCGTCGAGACCTCCGCGGGGCGGGCCGTCGCGGTGACGATCGACCCCGCCAGGCGGGGCCGCTGGAAGGCCACGCTCGTCGGCCTCGACGCCAGGACCGGGGCGCGCAGGTGGAGCCGCCCGGTGCACTCCACCTTCGGCCCGCAGCGGTGCGGGGCGTTCGTGTGCGTGTCCGAGAACACCGCGCTCGCGAGCGCCCGCGTCGTCGTCCTCGACCCGGCCACCGGCCGGACCATGTGGAAGATCCCCGGCATCGCGGAGGCCGAGTGGTCCGACGCCTCGCGCGTGGTGTTCCTCCGCCTGGCCCGCCACCCCGTCCTGGAGGCGCACGACCTGAAGACCGGCAAGACCGTCTGGCGGGTCCCCGTCGAGCAGCCCCTCGGCCCCGGGGTGGACCTGTCGGGAGGCTGGTCCTTCGGCGCGACGGCGGGAAACCTCGTCGGATACGTCGCCCCCTACACAAATCCGAAGACGAGCAAGGTCTCCGCCTTCGGCCTGTTCTCCGTCAAGCTCGCCGACGGCACGGTCAACTGGATGCGCCCGTCGGTGGTCCGCGTCTACCCCAGCGGCAGCCCCGGCTTCGCGCCGGTGGTCCGCCCGGTCGACCAGGAGGGCCGGTACGGCGGGTTCGCCCGCCTGGAGGCCGGCAGCGGCCGGGTGCTCGGCCAGATCTCCGCCGAGCAGGTTCCCGAGTCGGGCTGGTGGCTGGCCTTCCCGCCCCGCATGGAGAAGGTCGGCTTCCTGCGGCACGACAAGCCGGGCAACGTCTTCGACCTCCCCAGCGGCCGTGACGCCGACGTCAAGAACGAGCGCGCCTGGTCCTTCTGCGTGACCGACCCCAAGCCGCTCGCGCTCAAGGGCCAGAACTCCGGCTTCTACTCGGTGGCCTCGCTGTGCGAGTACAGGCTGGCCGACGGCAAGCGGGTGTCCGGCTCGGGCGCCCCGCCCCTCTGGTTCACCGGCAGCCAGAACGGCTGGCGGATGTGGCGCGACGAGAAGGGCGGCCTCCACGGGATCAAGGACGGCGACGGCACCTCCCCCGGCATGTACGGCTGACATCCGCGACCGACGAGACGGCCGATTCGTGACGGTCCCCGTCCCGATCTCACGGCGGGACGGGGACCTTGTGCGTCCCGTACAAAGTTCTGTTTCAACGCCCCCCGGGGCGTGGCTTCGGGCATACCGCACGGTACGCTCCGCTGGAGGAGCAGACACGAACCCAGGAGAGCCACATGCCCGAGGCAGTCATCGTCGCGACCGCGCGCTCGCCCATCGGACGCGCCTTCAAGGGGTCCCTCAAGGACATCCGCCCCGACGACCTGACCGTACAGATCATCCAGGCCGCGCTTGCCAAGGTCCCCCAGCTCGACCCGACCACGATCGACGACCTCATGCTGGGCTGCGGCCTGCCGGGCGGCGAACAGGGCTTCAACATGGGCCGGGTGGTCGCCACCCTGCTCGGCCTGGACACCGTTCCGGGCACTACCGTGACCCGCTACTGCTCGTCCTCGCTGCAGACCACCCGGATGGCCCTGCACGCGATCAAGGCCGGCGAGGGAGACGTGTTCGTCTCCGCGGGCGTGGAGTGCGTCTCCCGCCTCAAGAACGGCAGCTCCGACCAGGGGCCCGACACGATGAACCCGCTGTTCGGCGACGCCCACGCCCGCTCGGTCAGTGCCGCCGAGGGCGGCAAGGGGGTCTGGCACGACCCGCGCGAGGACGGCCAGGTGCCCGACGTCTACGTGGCGATGGGCCAGACCGCGGAGAACCTCGCCGGGCTGAAGGGCGTCTCCCGGCAGGAGCAGGACGAGTTCGGCGTCCGCTCCCAGAACCTGGCGGAGAAGGCCATCGCCAACGGCTTCTGGGAGAAGGACATCACCCCGGTGACCCTGCCCGACGGCACCGTGGTGAGCAGGGACGACGGCCCCCGCGCCGGGACCACCTACGAGGCGGTCTCCCAGCTCAAGCCGGTCTTCCGCCCCGACGGCACGGTCACCGCGGGCAACTGCTGCCCGCTGAACGACGGCGCCGCCGCCGTGATCGTGATGAGCGACACCAGAGCCGCCGAGCTCGGCATCACCCCGCTCGCCCGGATCGTCTCCACCGGCGTGACCGGCCTGTCCCCCGAGATCATGGGCCTGGGCCCGGTCGAGGCCTCGAAGCAGGCCCTGGCCAGGGCGGGCATGGCCATCGGCGACGTGGACCTCGTCGAGATCAACGAGGCGTTCGCCGCCCAGGTCATCCCGTCCTACCAGGACCTCGGGATCGACATCGACCGGCTCAACGTCAACGGCGGCGCCATCGCGGTCGGCCACCCCTTCGGGATGACGGGTGCCCGCATCACCTCCACGCTGATCAACAGCCTGGCCTTCCACGACAGGTCGATCGGCCTGGAGACCATGTGCGTCGGCGGTGGCCAGGGCATGGCCATGGTTCTGGAGCGCCTCAGCTGAACCCGGCGCCCCCGGCCGGGCTCCGGGCACCCGTTGGCCCGGCCGCGGTGTCCCCGTTCCGGGGGCGGCTCAGCCGTGCACGTCGGGGCCGGCGCGGGTGATCGCGATCCTCAGGATCACCCGCCGCTCCCGCTCCATGGCGGCCCGGTAGTCGTCCCAGTCGGGGTGCTCACCGGAGATGTCCCGGTAGTAGCCGACCAGGAGGTCCATCGCCTCGGGCAGGGAAACGATCTCCGCGACGCCGTCGATCTGGATCCACTGGCCGAAGAAGGCGTCGGTCGTCACGCAGAGCGAGACCTGCGGGTTCCTGCGGAGGTTGCGCACCTTCGCCGCGGTCTCCCTGGTGCTGACGATCGCGTTTCCCTCGGCGTCGAGCCCCACGGTGACCGGAGAGAGCTGCGGGCGTCCATCGGCGTGCGAGGTCAGCATGACCGCGCGGTGGTTGGCGCGGATGAACCCGCGCGCCTTGTCATGATCCATGACCCCATCATGGCCCGTACATCAAAGCCCGCACCACCGGGGTGGCGCGGGCTTCACGGAGATAGACGACTTACAGGTAACGGGTACGGCGATGCCGCTCGTGCTCGTGCACAATGGCGGCGGCGTAGCCGTGGGTCAGCCCGTGCTCATCGGCGAGCCAGGTGGCACGCTCATCGCAGCGAAGGAACGACGGGCCGTTGTCGATTGCTTGGAACCACTCTGGGAGTGCGCGTCCCGTGATGTCCGGGACCCTTGCGATCAGCTTGCTCTGCGTCTCCAGTGAGTGGTTCAACGACATGGGCACCTCCACGGATAGGCTCCTTTGCTCGACAGTGCATCACGAAAGCCCAGATAGCAAGCCCCGAGATGCTCTCTTCCGTCGCGGTTCGTCTATCCCCCGTTGCCTTCCGTTCACTCACATGTCCGCCCAGAAAAACGGGAGACCCCGCCGGAACGGGCCCGGTGCCGCCGTCCTTGGCCGGATCGGCGACGGACGGCCCACCGCTCCTGACCTCCCCCACCGCCCGCCACCGAGGCGATCGGGATACGCGGCCCCGCCGCCACAGGGTCATCGTTCTTTCGGTCGATCCACCGTGATGAGGCCGCTTTCGTACGCGTACACCACGGCCTGAGCCCGGTCGCGTAGATCCAGTTTGCTGAGAATCCGATTGAAGTGCGTCTTCACCGTCGCCTCGGCCAGTCGCAGCCGAGCGGCGATCTCCGTGTTCGACAGGCCACGCGCCACGTGGAGGAGCACCTCCCGCTCCCGCGCGGTGAGCACGTGCGCGTCCCGCCCGGTCGTGTCACCGACCGGAAGATGCGCGGCGAAATGCTCCAGCAGGCGCCGGGTCGTGCTCGGCGCGACCACGGCACCTCCCGAATGCACGGACCTGATGGCGCTGAACAGCTCCTCCGGGAACGCGTCCTTGAGGATGAAGCCCGAGGCTCCCGCTCTGATCGCGGCGAAGGCGTACTCGTCCAGGTCGAACGTCGTGAGGATGAGCACCTTCGGCACCCCCGCCACCGCGTTGGCGCGGATGAGCCCGGTCGCCTCGACGCCGCCCATCCGCGGCATCCGCACGTCCATGAGCACCACGTCGGCCTTGGTCGCCCGCAGCACCTCGATCGCCGCCACACCGTCCGCGGCCTCGCCGACCAGCTCGATGTCCGGCTGGGAGTCCAGGACCAGCCGGAACCCCGCCCGTACGAGTTCCTGGTCGTCGACCAGCACGACCCGGATCATGGCGTCTCACTCCGCCTCGGCGACATCCGCCCTCATACTGCCGGGTCTGATCCTTTCGGCGTTATTCATCGCGTCCTGTGGGGATACGGGCGAGCACCTGGAAGCCACCGCCGGCCCGGGGCTCCGCTCTGATCGTTCCGCCGTATATCGCCGCCCTCTCCCGCATGCCGGCCAGACCGTGGCCCCCCTCGATCCGGAGCGTGGACGCCCCCTGGCCGTCGTCAGCGATCATGAGCTTGATCTCGTCGTGGCCGAACCCCACCTCGACGGTGGCCCGTGTGCCCGGTCCACCGTGCTTGAGGGTGTTCGTCAGCGCCTCCTGGACGATTCGGTAGATCACCAGCTGCTCTCCCTCGGGCAGGTCACGGGGGGTTCCGGACACGGCGAGCTCGGTCGGCAGCCCGGACGCGCGAGCCTGCTCGACGAGCTCGCCGAGCCGCGCCAGGTCGGGCTGGGGAGAGTGCGACTCCTCCGCGCCCGTGTCGTCGCGCAGCACGCCCACCAGCCGCCGCATCTCGGCAAGCGCCCGGCGGCCCGTCGTCGAGATGGTCCCCAGGGCCTGCCGGGCCCGTTCGGGATCACTCTCGATGGCGTATCCGGCGCCGTCCGCGTGGATGACGATCACGCTCACGTTGTGCGCGACCACGTCATGCAGCTCGCGAGCGATGCGCACCCGCTCCGCCGTGGCCGCGATGAGGGCCCGCTGGTCGCGTTCCCTTTCCGCCTGTTCCGCCCGTTCCACCAGGCTTTCCACATACCGGCGGTGGGTGTTGGCGTAGATCCCGGCGATCCAGATCGCGATGACGAACACGGAGAACGCGGCGTACTCCTTGGCCAGCACGAACGCGGATTCGTTCGGCCGGAACACCACGAGCAGTATGCCGAGCTGGGCGACCGCTCCGGCGGCGATCGCCCAGCGCAACCGGCGCCGAGAGGCCACTCCGTACATCGCAATCAGCACCGCGCTGTTGGCGGCGACCATGTCGACGCTCGCCGCCCACTGCGCGAAGCTCACCGATGCCGTGATCGCGAAGACGGCGAGCGGGTGTCTCCGCCGCCAGAGAAGCGGCGCCAGCAGGACCGCGACCAGCGCGAGGACGCCCCAGAAGCCACCCGTACCGGGTCCCGGCGCGCTCGGATCGCCGTGGTAGATCACCTGGACAAGGCAGAGCAGCACCAACGGCCCGAGGACGAGGACGTCCTTCAGGGCTCTGTGACGTGCCCCCAGGGCACGCGATCCGCCGAACACCGACTCAACGATACGTACCGGTCGCCGGGCCGGATTCCCCCTTGAGGCGGAGACGCCAGTACAACCCGGGGAAGGTGCCGGTACGACCTGGGGTGCAGCGCCGGCGGGGTCGGCCCGCCCGGTCGCACCGTTCTACGGAATGAGTTTCACCTCGGGGTAACGCCTGGCGGGGCCGTCGAAGAGGCGGGTGTGCCGTCCCCGCAGGTGCAGGTCGAAGAACGCGGTGACGTAGGCGCGCTGGGCCGTGACCGAGCGTTCGGGATCGATCGTCCCGATGATCTCCGCCACGGGCACCTTCCCCAGCTTCCCGGCGACCTGCGGGATCATCGCCTGAACATCCATGAAAGACAGGTGCTGAGCCCCCGTGAACCGCACCTCGCGCTTCCAGCCGCTCGACCTGTCCCAGAAGGACTTCCAGGTGGGCTCGCTCTCCCGTGTGGTCGGCTCCCCCGCCACCTGCAGGAACGGCTTCGCGAGACCGCTTCGGACGACCGGTCCGAAAAGCGTGCCGTCGAGGTTGATCCCCGCGTCGACGCGCCGGTCGTCACGCGTGAGCTGGGCGGCCGTGGCTCCGCCGAAGGAGTGGCCGAACATTCCGGTACGGGACAGGTCCAGTGCGCCGGACAGCCCGGCCGGCAGTGGCGCGCGTTCCTCGTCGGGATTGTGCCCGCGGTCGAGGCGGGCCAGCCGGTCGAGCACGAACCTCATGTCCTCGACGCGAGTCGCGAGAAGGACCTTCGTGAGCTTCTCGAACGCCTCCTTGTCCGGCACCGGGGGGAGCCTGGCCCGTTCGACCCTGCCGCCGGGGAACTCGACCTGGTCCGGCTGGTAGGTGTGATCGACCGTGACGACGACGTAACCGCGGCTGGCCAGTTCCTCGACCAGGACGGTGCCGAGGGTACGCGGGCCGTCGAGTCCCGGGGAGTATAGGACGACGGGAAGGGCTCCCGCTCTCCGATCCACCGGCGCGCCCGTCCTGGCGTGCGTCCTCGTCGCGGCCCAGTTCACCTCGCCCGGCTTGATGCCCAGGTCGGAGGCCGTATCCTGATCGAAGTCAGCCGCGGCAAGCGGTGGCATCTGCGGCGCGAGGGGCAAGTTCTCCGCGCCGCGAGCGGGATACCAGACGCTCACCATGAGTTCGCGGTAGGGCCGGGACGTCACCAGGGAGTCGGGGCGCGACCGGTCCACCAGGTGCAGGGCGACCGTGCCGATCGGATATCTCCCGGTGGGCTTCGGCAGCGACATCCTGAGGGCCGTCGCGGACGCGCCCGCCGTATCGGCGAGAGCGGACCCGCCGATGGACGCCGACGAGCCCGGCGCCTTCGCGGCTGGCCCGTGCGATCCGGGCCCGGCGGCCGCCGCCGACGTGGTGGCCGGTGCCAGCAGGGTGGCGGCGACCCCCAGGCCGACGATCGTCCATCCGGTACGGCCAAGCTTGGGATCTCGCGGGAAAGCAGGCATCGGTCATCTCCTCGTAGGTGGTTGACGTGCTACGAGAAGCCTTCCAGCGATCTTTTGGCCGCCCTTCGTCCTCAGGGATGAACGTGGGTTGACGCGGTGGGTTGACCCGCGACGATCATCATCCGCAGGCATGACGCCGTGCTCGTGAAGAGCGCCGGAAGGTCGCGGAACGGCCGAAGGAAGGTGGCGGAACGGCCGGCACAAACGAACCGCCCCGTTCGTGATGAACTCGGTCATCACGAACGGGGCGGTTCGATACCTCGGATTCGCCGACGGCGCCGGATCGGTCACCCGGACTCGACGAGCCCGGCCTGACGGATCCGGCGGGGCCGCCGGCGTGTTCGTCAGTCGCTACTCGAGAAGTAGCTCAGCAGGCGCAGGATCTCCAGGTAGATCCAGACCAGGGTGACGGTCAGGCCGAAGGCCATCAGCCACGAGTACTTCTCCGGGGCGCCGTTCCGCACTCCGCGCTCGACCTCGTCGAAGTCGAGGAGCAGGAAGAAGCAGCCGACGAGGATCGCGGCGATGCTGAACACGTAGGCCAGCACGCCACCCGACCGGATGCCGATGCCGTCCTCGATGAAGAAGCCGGCGACCAGGTTGATGAGCGCGAGACCCATCAGGCCCAGAGCCGCGGCCACGACGAACTTGGTGAACTTCGGCGTCACACGGATGATGCGCAGGGAGTAAACGGTCAGCATGGCGGCGAACGCCAGAGCCGTACCGACCACCGCCTGGAAGACGATGCCGCTGTACAGATCGTTGTAGACGTGGCTGATCACGCCGACGGCGACACCGTAGGCGACCGAGTAGCCGAGGATCAGCACGGGGTTGGTGCTGGACCTGAACGAGATGATCAGGGCGAGGATCAGGCCGACGATGACACCGGCGATCGCCGCGACCATGCCGAGGTTGAGCACCCAGGCGACCGCCGCCGAGACGACAAGCGTGCCAAGGGTGATGAAACCACGCACGACCACGTCGTCAATCGTCATCGTCCGCTGGGCGGGCGGCGCGTATGACGGCGTGTTGTACATACCCTGAAGCTGGTCAGGGGTGGGGGTCGGCACGCCCCAGCCTTGCTGCTGGCCCTTGGCCTGCCGACTGAATACGGGGTTCTTGCTCTCCATCGCTGCCTCCACGCTGCGACCTACGCGATCAGCGTATTAGATCGGTTGTCACACGGCCGTATCGTGCTGATATCTATGTTGTTCAAGTGGCCGTACGGCTACCGCCGTTGTTGCCAACGAACGGGTGGCCCGTCAGGTTCCCGGCCCTCACGCCTGTTTCGCCGATCGCTCGTCGAAAAGCCGCTGGGACGCCTCGACCTCGTCGAGGTTGCGGCGCGCCCACTCGCAGATGCCGGTCACGGCCACCGACAGGTCACGCCCCATCCGGGTGAGCACGTATTCCACCGTGGGCGGCGAGGTCGGGTAGACGTTGCGCTCGACGATGCCGTCGCGCTCCAGGGCCCGCAGCGTCCGGGTCAGCATGCGCTGGTTGATCCCCTCGATCCGCGCCTTGAGCCGGGAGAACCGCTGGGCCCCGTGCCCCAGCGCCGCGATCACCAGCAGGGACCACTTGTCTCCGATGTGACCGATCACCTGCCGGGCGATCCCGTTGGCCCGGAGCATGGGCTCCAGGTTCGCCTCGTCCCTCATGGTTACTATTTTATACCAGCGGGCCGTCGAATCCCAGGCGGCGAGACAAGTCGTCCCGCGACCCCTTCGCGCGGGTCACGGGCCCGAACAGGCGGCCCATACACACGGGCATCGCGTCACGACCGCGAACGGACCCGACGAACGCACCGTCACCCGTGCTGGGCGCGGCCGCTTACCAAAAGGCCCGCCGACCAGGTCAGGAGCCATCGGGCCGCAGACCCGGCCCCCGCCTCCTGGACTAGCTTTGAAGGTGGAGGGGGTCGAGGAAAGGCGCTGTGATGGACTTGGAGATCGATTACAGGGCGGTGTTCGAAGCCCTCGCGGCCCCGCTGCTGGTGATGACGCCGGACCTCGTCGTGGTGGCGGCCAACAACTCCTATTTGAAGGTGACCGGGCGGGGCCGGGCGGACCTGCTCGGCCGGCCCTTCTTCGCCGTCTTCCCCGGAAATCCGGACACCCCCAACGATCCTGACGGGCAGGGGGCGGGGCGTCTGCGCGCTTCGCTGGAACGGGTCATCGCCACCGGCGAACCGGACACCATGGCGCTGCAGCGGTACGACATCGAGGCGAGCGACAGGCCGGGGGTGTTCGAGGAACGATACTGGAGCACGATCAACGTGCCCGTCCTCGGCCCGGACGGCGAGGTGAAGCTGATCGTTCACCGTAGCGAGGAGGTCACCGGCTTCCTCCGGCTGCTATGGCGGTCCGGCGAGCGCGGCCTCACCGGCGCGCGGGCGGAGCTGGGGTCGCTGGAGACCGACGTCTACGTTCGCGCCCGCGAACTCCAGGACCTCAACGAAGGACTCCAGCAGGCCCACAGGCAACAACGCCAGACCACGTCGGCGCTGAGGGAGACCATCGAGCGGCAGCGGCAGTTCGTCTTCGACGCCTCCCACGACCTGCGCAACCCGATCACCGGGCTGCTGACCGAGCTGGAGACCGCACTCTCGGAACCTGACACCGATCCGCAGCAGATCCTGCGCAAATTACTGCGAGGCACCGAGCGGCTCAACGACATCGTCGCCGATCTGCTCGAACTCTCCCGGCTGGACACCGCGACGCCCGCCGCCACCGAGCCGGTCGACCTCGGCCGCCTCGTCGTAGACGAGCTGGAACGACGGACCCTGACCGCCACCGTCCTGGCCCGGCTCGATCAGCAGGTGGTCGTGCGCGCCTCCCGGATCCGGATGTCCCGGCTCCTGGCCAACCTGATGGCCAACGCCGAACGGCACACCACCACCGTGATCGAGGTCATCGTCACCACCGCCCCGCCCGACGCGATCCTGGAGGTCATCGACGATGGACCCGGGATCGCCCCCGCCGACCGCGAAAGAATCTTCGAACGCCTCTGCCGCCTGGACGACGCCTGTCGCCGGGATCCCGGCGGCTCCGGGCTCGGCCTGCCCATCGCCCGCCAGATCGCCCAGGGCTACGGCGGCCACCTGTACGCCGCCGATCACCCCACCGGTGCCCGCTTCGTCCTCCGCCTCCCTCTTTCCGCCTAGGGTCCGTCTCCTACCGTCTCTCGGCGGTGGGACATCGGTGTTCCCGTTCGGACTTTGCCGACGATCTTCCATCCGGGCCTCGCCGCTCCCGGATCGCCCCGGAACTCCGCGACAGACCGTGACCCGCGACCCCGGATGGGAAAGGGCTCACCGAGCGACCACCAAGCCGCAGCCGAGCTGGCTGTACAGCTCCAGCTGGTCGTAGTAATCCTGGTGCGAAATGACCAAATCGTTGGCGACGCGGGCCACACATGAGGCGCGGACGGTGATGCGATGGCCGGTTCCCTCCAGCTCACGCCCGTCGGGCAGAGGGAAGGGGCCCAGGTGGGTGCCGATGAACGTCCATTCCGTCACCACGGGATCGTCACAGGCGACCTCCAGCCACGCCGTCTGGTGGAAGTCCGGGAAGCCCTTGAAAAACTGCTCGTAGAACCGGGCGATCTGCTCATACCCTTCTGCCACGCCTGACGGCGTGACGAGAACGGCGTCCGGGCTGTAGAACTCAAGCACCCGGTGCAAATCATGAGTGTTGATCGCTTCGCACAACCGGTGCTTGATCTGCCAAGAATTGGACATGATATTGGCCCTTCGCTGGTGCGGGACGAGGCAGCGAACCCGCCGAGGCCTCCAAGGTGATCGGGATGACGAACGTCACGGCGCTCAGGCGGCATCGAGCGAGGTCGGAGCCTCGACGGCGCTCTTTCAAGGCTACCCAGTGAGGAGTCAGCCGCCTACCCCGATGGCGTCGTGCGCACCCCACGGAAGGTGTCGCGATCTCCCGGCCCGCCCATGGCGGTGTCAGCAAGACAAAGGAGACCACGAACGCGGGCCGGCGGGGCGACGATTCCGGCGCGGTCCGGGGTCATCCGGTGCGCGGTCGCCTCGCCCCCGGCCGGGCGGCTTCGCGACCCGCGCCACGCGCCACGCGGCTGTACCCACGTGGTTCGCCACCGGTGTGCCGGCCGCCCGGACCGCCGGCCTGGCGGGGCACGGCGTCGCCATGCCGCCCCACGTCCGGGCGAAGCGCTTCGAAGGACGGCCGAGGGACAGGAGCGTCTCGCCCGGCGGTGAATCCCGAAGGCCCTCAAGCAAAATGATCACATTTAGGTAACCCCAAACGTTTTACGAACGCATTTGGGATGAACAGCCGTGACCGTTCGGCGCCAACCGTGGACAGCCGTACGGCACAGAAAGGCCCGTGACCGCGTTTTCACTGGTCACGGGCCTTGTTTTACAGATCACCATGAGTGCCCCCGGAGGGACTCGAACCCTCACTCGAACCCTTTTAAGGGGTTTGCCTCTGCCATTGGGCTACGGGGGCGCCGTAATCATACGTAACGGACCACTCATGCGTAACTGCTCAAGGCAACCGTCGCATCACTTCCACCGAGAATCTGCGGACCGCCCCGGTTCCGGGGGCCCGGTCAAGGAATAGCACACCGCCGGGAACGGCGAATCCGGAGGTGGGCCGGGTCGCCCACCCCCGGGTTCGGGAGTTCGGTTCACTTGAAGGGTCCGGCTGTTCAGTCCCTCTGAAGGGTCCGGCCGTTCAGTCCCTCGCGGCGGCGCGGAACTCGGTGCGTGGTTCCTCGATCTCCCCGAGAGAGACGGTCTCGCGCTTGAAGAAGAGCGCCAGGGTCCAGTCGGCCGTCACGCGGACCTTGCGGTTGACGGTGGGCACCCGCGACAGGTGATAGGTGCGGTGCATGAACCACGCGGCGAGCCCGCGGAGCTTGATCCCGTAGACGTTGGCGACACCCTTGTGAAGGCCGAGCCCGGCGACGGAGCCGACGTACTTGTGCCGGTAGTCGGCCAGTTCCCGCCCGCGCAGGCTCCGGGTGATGTTGTCCGCGAGGACCTTGGCCTGCCGTACGGCGTGCTGCGCGTTGGGCGCGCAGTACTGGCCGGGGTTGGTCAGGTCGGGCACCCCGGCCACGTCTCCGGCCGAGTAGGCGTCCTCGACACCGACCACGGTCAGGCGGGAGGTCGTCTTGATCCGGCCGCGCTCGTCGAGGGGCAGGTCTCCGGCGTTGACGACCGGGCTGGGCTTCACCCCGGCGGTCCACACGATGGTGGCGGCCTCGAACTCGTCGCCGTCGGAGAGCTTGACCAGGCCGCCCACGCAGGAGTCGAGGCGGGTGTTCATCTTGACCTCGATGCCGCGCTCGCGCAGCTGCTCGGCGGTCCACGCGCCCATCTCGGGGCCGACCTCGGGGAGGATGCGGTCGGTGGCCTCGACGAGGATC
Organism: Streptosporangium sp. G11; assembly: GCF_051192615.1. Lineage (NCBI taxonomy): Bacteria > Bacillati > Actinomycetota > Actinomycetes > Streptosporangiales > Streptosporangiaceae > Streptosporangium > Streptosporangium sp. G11. The sequence goes on along the minus strand of NZ_JBPJUQ010000003.1, from coordinate 68,905 downwards.
CAGCGCATGTCCTCGCGGGAGATGTTCCGGTAGTAGCGGGCGGCGTCGACCGCCATGTCCTCCAGCTCGGCGAGCGCCTCGACGCCCGCGAAGCCCCCGCCGACCACGACGAACGTCAGGGCGCGCCTGCGCAGGGCCTCGTCTTCGTCGCTCTCGGCCCGGTCGAGGAGTTCGAGGACCCGGTTGCGCAGCGCGATCGCCTCGCCGACCGTCTTGAAACCGATCGCGGCGTCGGCCAGGCCGGGGATGGGGAGCGTACGGGAGATCGACCCGGCGGCCATGACGAGGATGTCGTAGTCGATCTCATGCGGCGTGCCGACGTTGGGCGCGAAGGTGACGGACTTGGCCGCGTGGTTGACCTTGGAAACCTTGCCGTTGAGGATCGTCGCCTTCGAGAGCACGCGGCGGAGCGGGACGACCACGTGCCGGGGCGAGAGGTTTCCCGCGGCCGCCTCGGGCAGGAAGGGCTGGTAGGTCATGTGGGACTCGGGGGTCAGGACGGTGATTCGCACGCTTCCATCGCGCAGTTCCTTGCGGAGCGTGTGCTGCAGGCGCAGCACGGTGTAGAGGCCGACATAGCCCCCACCGACGACCACGATGTGCTTGGAGTTGCGGTTCACTTCGACGCCATCCTTAGTTTCGAGGCTTGTGAAACCTTTCACAAGCATACGTCCGCGCCCCCGATCGCGCCAGCCGCACGCCGGGCAAACCAGCCGAAATTTCTGCTAACGGCTAGAAACGCCCGGCCTTCTCGGGAGAATTCCCGCCAATCTTCTCTTTGTGATCGAGTTCACAAGCGGCGAAGCACGTTCGCCCTGGTGAAGAGGTCGTCGAGCATCCGCGCGGTCACCCGGCCGGTGAAGGTGTTCTGCTGGCTGGGGTGATAGCAGCCGAGAAGATGTGCGGAACTTCCCTGGGGAGAGGTGATCTCCGCCTCGGCACCGTGCCCGAAGGGCGGCCTCGGTCGTGGCAGGGCGTACCCGGCGTCCCTCAGCGCGGGCCAGATCGCCTGCCAGGCGAAACCTCCCAGCGCGACGACCACCCGTACATCCGCCGAGACCAGCGCGACCTCGCGGGACAGCCAGGGGAAGCAGGCGGACCGCTCGGCGGGCTCGGGCTTGTTGGCGGGGGGAGCGCACCGGACCGCCGCCACCATCCGCGCGCCGACGAGCCGCTGGCCGTCGCCCGCCCGGAGGCTGGTCTCCTGTACGGCCAGGCCGGTCCGGTACAGCGAGGCGAACAACCAGTCGCCGCTGCGGTCGCCGGTGAAGATCCTCCCGGTCCTGTTGCCGCCGTGCGCCGCCGGCGCCAGCCCGACGATGAGGATCTCGGGCCTCTCGTCGCCCCATCCGGCGATGGGCCGGCCCCAGTAGGTCTCCTCGGCGAACGCCCGCCTCTTGACCGTCGCCACCTCCTCGCGCCACTCCACCAGGCGCGGGCAGGCCCGGCAGACCGACTGCGCGGCCTTGAGCTCCGCGAGGGTACGGCTCTCCCCCGCGAGTTTCCGCACCTCGACGGGGTCGTGCGCGACGGGGGTGCCGGGCTGGGCGGGATCGTCGGGCCAGCCGGATCCGGGAGGAACGTGGGTCATCCTTCGATGGTGCCCGAAACGGGAGACCACCCGGCCCATTCCCTGCCGCTCGCCCGGCGCGAGAACCATCCAGGCGGGCTCCCGACTCGGGCTCCGGAAGGCGGAGGCGGGCACGCGAGTCCGGGAGGCGGGCGCGGGCTGGAAGGCAAGGGCGGGAAAGCGGGCGCGGTTCGCGACGCGGTTCGGAAGGCGGGCGCGGGGAAACGAGAAGCGGCGCCCGCCGGGATGCGGGCGCCGCCTGTTTCACTCGGGACGCGGCCCGGCGTCAGACGCCGGGCGCGCTACCTCGACCTACCGTGCCATCAGGTCACACGGGGAGGGTCGGGGTCGGGGTGGGGGTCGGGGTGGGAGTCGGGGTGGGAGTCGGGGTGGGGGTCGGGAGGGGCTTGCAGACGACCTTGGCCACCACGGTGCTGGTGGTCGGGCCACCGTAGATCTCGATCGCGCGCTTGGACTCGCCGGAGGTCGCGGTGGTCCAGCTGTCGTACACGCTCTGACGCTGCGAGCCGTGACCGCTGAAGTGGGCGTACTTCCAGTCGCCCGCCACACCGTTGCTGACCCAGCGGTACTTCACCGTGGTACGACCGCTCGCGCTGATCGTGCCGGTGAACGTACGGGTCGTCGGGCAGGAGCCCTCGTAGGCGGACGGGGCGTCGACGGACGCCCAGACCTTCGGCGACTCGTCCTCGCACCGGATCTTGAAGTAGGCGCGGTTGGAGGAGGCCTCCACCGGGCCGACGATCTGCAGCGAGGCCCAGCCCCTGAAGTCGTCACGGGGCCTGATCACGTGGAAGACCTTGCGCGAGCCGTCGACGCGGACGGAGTCACGGTCGACGACGTGGCCGTTGACGACCCAGCGGTAGTGCACCCAGCGGGTACCGGAGGCGTGGATGCGGCCGATCAGGGCGGCCTTGCAGTTGCCCTCGTCGACCCACACCTGAGCGCTGACGCGCGGGGGAGTCTTGATCTCGTGGTCGTCCTCGGCGGAGCCACAGGAGACCGAGAAGTAGCCCTTCGAGGAGGTGGCGCCGCGCGGGGCCAGGACCTGGATGGCCTGCCAGCCCTTGACGTTGCCCTTGAAGGTGGCCTTCTCCTTGACCGTGAAGCTCTTGGCGCCCTTGCCACGGAAGGTGAAGGACTTCACCTTGCCCTTGGAGCCGTCGCCACGCAGCCACCGGTAGGCGACCGTGGTCTTGCTCTTGACGGCCTTCACCTTGATCTTCGAGGAGAAGGTCACGTTGACGGGGCACTCACCCGCGTACTTCGAGGGAGATGCCTTGGGGGTTCCGGCAGAGACGACGGGCCTCGGCTTGGCGGCGGCCGAGGCCACCCCCGCCTGGCTCGATCCACTGACCGCCGCTGCGGGCGAGGCCAGCACGCCTACTGCCATGGTTGCCAGCATGGCCGCGCTGGCTCCTGCTGCGGCTAGCTTTCTGGCTAGTCCGGACTTCATGAGGGGATGCTCCGTTCGTTGGGAAGCAAAATCGCTCAGGAGACGGTTGCCGCCCCGACAACAGCTGTGCCGGGCCCCACGGCAAAGCCCCACTAAAGCTTCTTTACCTAACCATAAACGGGAAGCTTTCCTCAATACTCCCTAAACAGGCGAATTGTCTAGGTCTTGTTATGAGTCGGCGATCGACCACGCGATGCCGTCGAGGATGTCGTGCTCGCTGGCGACCACCTCGCCGAAGCCGTAGCGGGCCACTATCCGGTCCAGGATGAGCGCGCCCGCCCCGATCACGTCGGCCCTTCCTGGATGCATGATGGGAATCGCCGCCCGCCGTTCAACGGTCATTCCAAGCAACCGCTCGGCGATGTCATGCACCTGACCTGCCGCGATTCGCGAGTGGTGAATTTTCTTCGGATCGTATTCCGGCAGCTCAAGCGCCATTCCGGCGACGGTGGTGACGGATCCGGCGAGCCCGACCATCGTCAGCGCCCGCTCCACGGGCACCTCGGCCGCGACCCGGTCGAGCGCCTCGTCGATGTCGGCGGTCATCGCCTCGATCGCCTCCGCCGACGGAGGGTCACCCGCGTCGCGCAGGTGACGCTCGGTCAGCCGGACACACCCGATGTCGACCGACAGCGCGGCCTCCACATGCGTCGAGCCGAGCACGAACTCGGTCGAGCCGCCGCCGATGTCGACCACGAGGTACGGGGGGCGGGTGCCGTCGGGGGCGGGCAGGCCCGTCTCGTACGAGAACCGCACCAGATCGCGGGTGGCCCCGGAGAACGACAGCTCCGCCTCCTCCGCGCCGGTGATCACTTCGGGCTCCACGCCGAAGATGTCGCGCACGCCGTCCACGAACTCCTGCCGGTTGGCGGCGTCTCTCGTGGCACTGGTGGCGACCACGCGGACCGAGGAGGCCCCGTGCTCGGCGATGAGCCCGGCGTAGCCGCGCATGGCGGCGAACGTGCGCTCCAGGGCCTCCGGGGCCAGCCTGCCGGTCTTGTCGACCCCCTGGCCCAACCGGACGATCTCCATGCGGCGCTCCAGGTCGATCAGCCTGTCCCTGCCGACGTCGGCGACGAGCAGGCGGACGGAATTGGTGCCACAGTCGATCGCGGCGACGCGGATCACTCGGTCTCCTTCGTGGTCGGTGCCACGGCCTGGGCACACGGTGCTACGGCTTCGGCGACGCACGGTCCGGCGGACCACCAGTCGCCGAGCGCGTCGAGGGCCTCGCGGCCGAAGGGGTTGCCGCCCGGGACCACGAGCTCGTGCCCGACCAGGGCGTGCAGGCACTTCACCCGGGTGGGCATGCCCCCGGTGCTCTGCATGTCGCGGGGCAGCGGCTCCAGGCCGTCCTCGGCGGCCGCCCTGTCGCGGCGCGCCACGTAGTCGTCGTGGGCGGCCCGGTAGGCCTTGGCCAGCTCCGGATCGTCGGCGAGCCTGGCCTGCATGTCCCGCATCATCCCCGAGGTCTCCAGGGTGCCGATGGCCGAGGCGGCCCTGGGGCACGTGAGGTAGAACAGGGTCGGGAAGGGCGATCCGTCGGGCAGCCTCGGGGCGGTCTCGACGACGTCGGGAAGCCCGCACGGGCAGCGGTGCGCCACCCCCCGCAGTCCTCGCGGCGCCCGGCCGAGCTGTCGCTCCACCGCCGCCACGTCGCGGTCATCAACCATTCGTGACACCCCCTGAAAGCCGACAACCAGGGTATCGGCGTCACCCGGCGGCCTTGGCCGCCTTCTGTCCCCTGCCGCTGTCGGCGGCCTTGACCGAGTCCCACAGCGTCTCGTACCACGGCGGCCTGGCCACGGTCTTCCGCTCACCGGCCGTGCCCTTACCGGGCGAGGGTGAGCCTCCCATGACGACATAGCACTTCTGCCCGGGATCGCAGTAGAAGAGGCGCTCCCTGCCCTGCCGCTTGATGAAGCCGGGGTCAAGGAGCTGCTTGGAGCGGTCGTCCAGGGCCTTGATCGCGGCGATCTCCCTGGCCTTCTCCTGCTCCAGCTGGGCGATCTGGCGGCGCTGGGCGACGTACTCCCTGATGGGGTAGGCGAGGCTCATGGCGATCGCGCACACCACGATCGCGAGCACCGCGGCCCGTCCCGTCAGCTGCGGCCGTGCCGCCATGCGCCCTCCTCCGTCTCCACGCTCTCGTGGTGTCGTCCACGTGCCCCGCACGGTGGTCGCGACACCGGCGGGGGCCGATCTCTCCTCGTCGATCCGGCGTCCGTCTCCGGCGCCGGCCTCTCCGCACCGGTCTCTCCGTCCGATCTCCTCGCCCCGATCTCCTCGGGCAGGAGCGGGGCGGGGAGGCCGGCGCTCGTCCGCGGTGTGGCCGGCGGTGTGGCTCGCGCCCGGAGCGGGCGCGAGCCGCCAGACGAAACTACCGCCGGAAGCGCGGGAAGGCGGCGCGACCCGCGTAACGGGCCGCGTCGTCCAGAAGCTCCTCGATGCGGAGCAACTGGTTGTACTTGGCCACCCGGTCGGAGCGGGCCGGGGCGCCGGTCTTGATCTGGCCGCAGTTGGTGGCCACCGCGAGGTCGGCGATCGTGGTGTCCTCGGTCTCGCCGGAGCGGTGGCTCATCATGCAGCGGTAACCGCTGCGGTGGGCCAGGTCCACGGCGTCGAGGGTCTCGGTCAGGGTGCCGATCTGGTTGACCTTGACCAGCAGCGCGTTCGCGGTGCCCTCGGCGATGCCGCGGGCCAGGCGCTCGGGGTTGGTCACGAACAGGTCGTCGCCGACCAGCTGGACCTTGTCGCCCAGGGCGCGGGTGATGGCGTTCCAGCCCTCCCAGTCGCTCTCGTCCAGCGGGTCCTCGATGGAGACCAGCGGGTAGTTCGCGACCAGGTCCTCGTAGAAGGCGATCAGCTCGGCGGCGGACAGGCCCTTGCCGTCGATGGTGTAGACGCCGTCCGAGTGGAACTCGGAGGCGGCCACGTCGAGGGCCAGCCCGATGTCCTCTCCCGCGACGTATCCGGCCTTCTCGATGGCGACCAGGATCAGGTCGAGCGCGTCGCGGTTGGAGGGAAGGCTCGGCGCGAAGCCGCCCTCGTCGCCGAGGCCGGTGGCGTAGCCCTTCTCCTTCAGGACGGCCTTGAGGGCGTGGTAGACCTCGGTGCCCATCCGCACGGCCTCGCGGAACGTCTCCGCCCCGATCGGGGCGATCATGAACTCCTGGATGTCGACGTTGCTGTCGGCGTGCGCGCCGCCGTTCAGGATGTTCATCATCGGCACCGGCAGCACGTGCGCGTTCGGCCCGCCGAGGTAGCGGAAGAGCGGCAGCTCGGCGCTCTCCGCGGCGGCCTTCGCCACGGCGAGCGAGACGCCCAGGATCGCGTTGGCGCCCAGGCGGGCCTTGTTGGGCGTGCCGTCCAGGTCGATCATGACCTGGTCGATGCTGCGCTGCTCGGTGGCGTCGAAACCGAGGATCTCGTCGGCGATCTCGTCGGTCACGCCGAGAACGGCCTTCTCGACACCCTTGCCGCCGTAGCGCTCGTCGCCGTCACGCAGCTCGACGGCCTCGAACTGGCCGGTGGACGCGCCGCTGGGAACCGCGGCGCGCCCCTGGCTGCCGTCGTCCAGGAGGATGTCGACCTCGACCGTCGGGTTGCCCCGGGAGTCAAGGATCTCTCGGGCGGTAACGCCCTCGATGGAAGCCACGAAGCGCTCCTAAAGTCGCAGGACAGTTTGCCTCAGAAGCCTACCGAGACCTACTTACCGGTACGGCGGCCGGGACGCCTCCGGACGATGTCCGTATGAGGTCCGCGGGGAATCCGGAGGGGGTCCGGGAGGTGGCCGCGCGTCGTCCGGGGGATCGGGACTCGGGAACCCGGCCTCAGAGTGGCCGGGCGCGGACCTGGTCGCGGTAGGCGCGGGCGACGGCGCGCAGCTCGGCCTCCGGGTCGAGCCCGGCCTCCTGAGCCTGCCGTACGAGCTCGAAGAGCCTGGCGCCCAGGCCGTCGGCGGGAATCCCCTCGGGGAGGGCCGCGGGGGCTCCGGCGCGCCCGGCGCGGCGCAGGAGCTGCGCGACCAGGGAGAGCGCGGGCTGGCCCATCGGGACGCCGTCGACGGCCGAACCCGGGTCGCCGCCGTTCTTGGCGGCGCGCTCGGCGGCCTTGATCGTCTCCCAGTTGGCGCTGACCTCGCCCGCGCCCTTCACCCGGGTGTCGGCGAAGACGTGCGGGTGGCGGCGGACGAGCTTGGCGACGATCCCCTCGGCGACGTCGTCGACGTCGAACCCGTCGGGCCCGTCACCGGCGACCCGCGCGTGGAAGACCACCTGCAGGAGCAGGTCGCCCAGCTCCTCGCGCAGCGCCGCGTGATCGCCCTCCTCGATGGTCTCCAGCACCTCGTAGGCCTCCTCGATGAGGTACGGGGCCAGGGACTCGTGGGTCTGGCGGGCGTCCCACGGGCATTCGACCCGGAGCCGGTCCATCACCGAGACCAGATCGAGCAGCCGCGCGCCCGGCAGATCGTACGAGCCCGGCACGATCTCGATCACCGGCGGGTCGTCGAGCGCCACGGCGGCGTAGCCGATGGAGCGCATCAGCGCCTCGTCGGCCTCCAGCCACACGACGGTCGCCGACACGGCCTCGCGGACCAGCGCGGCCGGGTCCGGGGCGACCACCTCGACGTCGACCCCCGCCTCCGCCAGGTAGGGCAGATGCGGGTGGTCGGCGGAGCCGGTGCGTACCGGGCCCTCCTCGAGGACCCGCCACGCGTGGCGGCTGAGCAGCCCCGGGGCGACCCGGGGCGAGGTGGTGACGACGATCAGCGGCATGCCCGGAGGCTACTGCTGTTGCTGCTGCGGCGGCGCGGGCGGCGCGTCGGCGGGGCCGGGAGCACCGGGGGCGCCGAAACGGCCGGCGTCGACGAAGACGCTCGGCTGCTGCTCGCTCCGCTGCTCGTTCAGCTTGCCGTACCGGGGGTTCCAGGTGATCGGCATGGCCTGCAGGTCCTTGATCGCCTGCTGCTGGCCGCGCTGGATGGCGGCCTCGTCCGTTCCGCCGCCGTACTTGGCGATGAGCTTGCTGATCATCACCTGCGACTTCATGAACTCGCGCGCCTGCGAGGGCGCCACGGCCTGCTGGAGCATCTGCTGCTCGAACTTCTCCTGGCCGCCCTGGCCCGCGATCACCTGGTCGACCTCACCCTCGGTGACCGTGATGCCCTTGCTCGCCGCGACCTTCGCGTGCTGCTTGGCGTTGGCCAGCTGGAAGAGCACGAGCTGCGGGACGCTGTCCTTGAACTGCAGCTGCGAGGCGGAGACGTTGGCCTTGGCCAGCGCCGCCTCGTACTCGCGCACGTTCCTGTCCAGCTCACCGGAGCTGATGCGCTCCCCGCCCACGACGGCGGCGGCACCGGCCTGGTTCGGAGAACAGGCGGTCAGCGCGACACCCGCGGCGGCGACCGCCAGGATGACGCGAACTCGAGTCGACTTCACATGCGTTCCCTTCACGACAAACGTCGCTTACTCTACCCGCACGGCTTCGAGGAACATCGCCTCGACGAGATCACCGCACCACTTGAGCAGGTCCAGATCGCGCAGCGGCTGACCACCGAGGGGCCTGGTCTTGGGCACCGGCACCAGCAACGTACCGGCCGCCTGCTTCAGCAGTGCCTTCGGGTAGAGCCTTTGCAGCCTGACCTGCTGGGAGTCCTTCAGGTCCACCGGCGCGAACTTGATGTTCTGCCCCTGCAGGGTGACGTCGGTGAGCCCGGCGCGGCGGGCGCGGATGCGAAAGCGGGCGACCTCCAGCAGGTTCTCCACCTGCTGGGGCGGCCGTCCGTACCGGTCGACGAGCTCGTCGCGCACCGCGCCGATGTCGGAATCGGAGCCGATCGCGGCGATCCGCTTGTACGCCTCCAGGCGCAGCCGCTCGGAGGTGACGTAGTCGTGCGGGATGTGGGCGTTGATCGGCAGCTCGACCTTGACGTCGGGGCGCTCGTCCTCCCGGTAGGTGCCCGCCAGCTTGGCCTTCTGCTCCTGCACGGCCTCGGCCATCATGCGCACGTACAGGTCGAAGCCGACGCCCGCGATGAAACCCGACTGCTCGGCGCCCAGGATGTTGCCCGCGCCGCGGATCTCCAGGTCCTTCATCGCGACGTACATGCCCGCGCCCATCTCGGTGTGCTGGGAGATGGTGGCCAGGCGCTCGTGGGCGGTCTCGGTGAGCGGCTTCTCCGGCGGGTACAGGAAGTAGGCGTAGCCGCGCTCGCGGCCCCGGCCGACCCGGCCGCGCAGCTGGTGGAGCTGCGACAGGCCGTAGTTGTCGGCCCGGTCGACGATCAGGGTGTTGGCGTTGGGCACGTCCAGGCCGGACTCGACGATCGTGGTGCAGACGAGCACGTCGAAGTCGCGCTCCCAGAAGCCCACCATGATCTTCTCCAGCTGGTGCTCCTGCATCTGGCCGTGCGCGACGGCGACCCTGGCCTCGGGCACGAGCTCGCGCAGCATGGCCGAGACCTTGTTGATGCTGGCCACGCGGTTGTGGACGAAGAAGACCTGGCCGTCGCGCATCAGCTCCCGCCGGATCGCGGCGCCGATCTGCTTCTCGTCGTACGGGCCGACGAAGGTGAGGATCGGGTGCCGCTCCTCCGGCGGGGTGAGGATCGTGGACATCTCCCTGATGCCGGTGAGCCCCATCTCCAGCGTGCGGGGGATCGGGGTCGCCGACATGGCCAGCACGTCGACCTGGGTGCGCAGGTGCTTCATGGCCTCCTTGTGCTCGACGCCGAACCGCTGCTCCTCGTCGATGATGATCAGGCCGAGCTGCTTGAACCTGACCTCGGGCGAGAACAGCCGGTGCGTGCCGATCACGATGTCGACCGAGCCCTCCCGCATGCCCTCCATGGTCGCCTTGACCTCGCCGTCGCTCTGGAACCGCGACAGCGGCCTGACGTTCAGCGGGAACCCGGAGAACCGCTCGGCGAAGGTCGACATGTGCTGCTGCACCAGCAGCGTGGTCGGCACCAGGACGGCCACCTGCTTGCCGTCCTGCACGGCCTTGAACGCCGCCCGCACCGCGATCTCCGTCTTGCCGTAACCCACGTCGCCGCAGATCAGCCGGTCCATCGGGATCGGGCGCTCCATATCGCGCTTGACCTCGTCGATGGCCTCCAGCTGGTCGCCCGTCTCGGCGTACGGGAAGGCGTCCTCCATCTCCCGCTGCCAGGGGCTGTCGGGCGCGAAGGCGTGTCCCGGCGAGGCCATCCGGGCGGAGTACAGGCGGATCAGCTCTCCGGCGATCTCCTTGACCGCCTTCTTGGCCTTGGTCTTGGCCTTGGCCCAGTCGGCGCCGCCCATCCGGTTGAGCGTGGGCGACTCGCCGCCGACGTAGCGGGTGACCTCGTCGAGCTGGTCGGTCGGCACGTAGAGCCGGTCGCCCTTGGCGTACTCGATCACCAGGTATTCGCGGGTGGCGCCCTGCACGGTCCGCTGCACCATCTCGACGTAGCGGCCCACGCCGTGCTGCTCGTGCACGACGTGGTCGCCGACCTTGAGCTGGAGCGGGTCGACCATGTTGCGGCGCCGGGAGGGCAGCCGCCGCATGTCCTTGGTCGACGCCTTCTGGCCGACCAAGTCCAGGTGGGTCAGCACGGCCAGCGCCGGGGTGACGAACCCGTGCTCGACCAGGCCCGTGGTGACGTGGACGACCTTCCTGTCGGGCACGGTGTCGAGGCCTGGCTCCAGGCGCGCGGGCAGGTCGACGCCCTTGAGCAGCTCGACCATGCGCTCGGCGGGGCCGTGGCCCTCGCTCAGCAGAACGACGACCCGGTCGGAGTCGAGCCAGCCCTTGATGTCGGACAACGCCCGCTGGGTGTCGCCCCGGTAGGACTCCACCTCGCGCGCCCTCAGCGCCTGCCCGCCGCCCTGCTCGTGACCCGGGCCCGCGTCGTCGGTGTCGGCGCCGAACGGCGCGAGCGACCACCAGGGCTGGCCGAGCCGCCGCGCGTGGTCGCGGACCTCCTCCAGGCCGCGGAACGCCGCAGCGCCCAGGTCGATCGGCGCCTCACCGCCGGACGCCGCGTTGATCCAGGACGCCTCCAGGAACTCCTGGCTGGTCCGCACCAGCTCGTCGGCGCGCCCCCGGATGCGCTCCGGGTCGCACACGAAGATCGCAGCCTGTCCGGGCAGGTGGTCGATCAGCAGATCCATCTCCCCGGCGAGCACCGGCGCGAACGCCTCCATGCCCTCCATCGGCACGCCCTCGGCCAGCTGCTCCAGGATCTCGGCCAGCGAGGGGTGCGCCTCGGCGAGCTCCCTCGCCCTCTCCCTGACGTCGGCGGTCAGCAGCAGCTCCCGGCAGGGGGCGGCGAACAGCCCGTCCTCGGCCACCTCCAGCGAGCGCTGGTCGGCGACCTTGAACCAGCGGATCTCCTCGACGGTGTCGCCCCAGAACTCCAGCCGGAGCGGGTGCTCCTCCGTGGGCGGGAAGACGTCGAGCAGGCCGCCCCTGACCGCGACCTCGCCGCGCTTCTCCACCATGTCGACCCGGTGGTAGCCGTTCTCCACAAGGCTGTGGACGACGGTGTCGAGATCGGCGTCGTCTCCGGCGCGCAGCCGCACCGGCAGCAGGTCGCCCAGCCCTCGTACGATCGGCTGGAGCAGCGCCCTGATCGGCGCGACGACCACGTGCAGCGGCCCCGCGGACTGGTCGCCCTCGACCGGGTGGGCCAGCCTGCGCAGCACCGCCAGACGCTGCCCCACGGTGTCGCTGCGCGGTGACAGGCGCTCGTGCGGGAGCGTCTCCCAGGCGGGGAAGACCGCGACGGCGCTCTCGTCCAGGAGGCTGGTGAGGGCGGCGGCGAGATCCTCGGCCTCGCGCCCGGTGGCGGTCACCGCGAGAACGGTCCTGGCCGCCCCCTTGGCCCCCTCCCTCGCCAGCGCGGCCACCGCGAAGGGGCGCAGCGCCGGCGGCGCGACCAGCGACACGTCGGACGAGTCGCCCCCGCGCACGTCCCGAAGAAGGGAAGCCAGCTCAGGCTCCCCGGCGACAAGGTCCAGAAGTCCGGAAAGACTCATCAGATTCGCCCACAGCCCCACGACGGCAACACGACAACCCCGGGCCGGGAGGACACGGGGGGTACCCGCTCAAGGCTACTTGCCCAGGCGCACGCTCTCGCAAAGAGTGGTAAATGCGCGACGAATCGTGCTGACTTGACTACTCTCGGTTACATGTCAGAGGTGAGGTCGGTCGTCGATCGAGACGACTTGTTGAGTCAGCGGATCAGGGAGCAGTGGAGCAGCCAGCTCGGCCGGCGGCTCGACATCCTGATCGCCGGGTGCGGATGGCCCGAACCGCTCGATCTGGCCCAGACGGAGTCCAGGGTCATCGGGATCGACGAGGACCTGCCCGTGTTGCGCACGAGCACGTCCGCCCGCAAGGACCTGGACTCCTGGGCCCTGGGCGACCTGCGCTCCGTGCCGGTGCCCCCGCGGGCGTTCGACATCGTCTACGTGTCGTTCCTGCTGGAGCGGATCGAGCACGCGGAACTCGTGCTCGACCGGCTGCTCACCGGGCTGCGCCCCGGCGGGCTGCTGCTGGTCAGGATGCGCGACCGGGCTTCGGCGTACGGGGCGTGCGACCGGCTGACGCCGTCGAGGCTGCGGCGGGCGGTGTGGCGCAGGTTCGCCCCGCCGGGGGCCGTGGGCCCGCTGCCCGCCGTCTACGAGCAGATCGCCTCGCGCGAGGGGATGCACTCCTTCTGCCTGGTGCGCGGGCTGATGGTGACCGAGGACATCTCGGCCGGCAGCGGGCCCGCACTGCGCGGACCTCTAGGTAAGCTTGCCCGCGCCACCTGCTCGATGGTGGAGGCCCTCTCCAGGGGGAGCCGGCCCGCGTCTCACGACGAGATAACCATGGTGATCCGCAAGCCCCAGAGTCACTTCGCCCGATTGATCTGAGATCCACCGGGCCGAGGCACCTGGGATTCACCGGGCGGGTGGATCCCAGGCTCGCTCGACAGGGACGCCCATCGTGAGCGGGTGAGACAGAGAAGTCCGACGATCACGATGGTGGAGCAGATGACGGCGCCTTTCGAGTGGACCCCCGACGCCCGCGAGCTGGCCGACCTTGAGCTGCTGCTCTCCGGCGCCTTCAGGCCGCTGACGGGCTTCCTGAGCTCGGCCGACGCGCACTCCGTGGACGAGCGCGGCACGCTCGCCGACGGCACGCCGTGGCCCGCGCCGGTCACCCTCACCCTGCCGGACGACCATCCGGCCGCCCCCGGCGACCGGATCACCCTGCGCGACCCCGAGGGCGCCGCGCTGGCCGTGCTGAGCGTCACCGGGCGGGAGAACGGCTTCGTCGCCGGACCGGTCGAGGCCCTGGACGCCCCCGAGCACGGGCCTTTCGCCCGGCTCCGCCACACCCCGGCGCGCATCCGCGAGCAGCTGGGCGGGCGGGAGTCGGTCCTGGCCGTCACCATGCGCGGGCCGCTGGGCGACCTCGGCGAGATCGTGGCGACCGCGCAGGAGCTGGAGGCGTCGATCCTGCTGCTCCCGCTGGCGCACGGCGAGGGCGGGCCCGCGGTGGTTCGCGCCGCGCTCAAGGCCCGTGACGGGCTGCCCGAGGACACGCTCGTGGCGGTGGTGCCGCTGGCGCCCAGGGAGCCCGCCATCGACCTGGAGCTGCGCGAGCGCGTGGCCGAGGCCTACGGCGCGACCGAGCACCTGGCGGGCCCCGAGCCCGTGACGCTCCCCGGGCCCCCGCACCGCCGGGGGCTGGTGGTCTTCTTCACCGGCCTGTCCGGCTCCGGCAAGTCGACCGTCGCCCGGGGGCTGCGCGACGCGCTGCTGGAGCGCGGCAGCCGCACGGTGACCTACCTCGACGGCGACGTGGTCCGCCACCTGCTGTCGGCGGGCCTGACCTTCTCCAAGGAAGACCGCGACCTCAACATCCGCCGCATCGGCTTCGTCGCCGCCGAGGCCGCCAGGCACGGCGGGCTGGCGATCTGCGCGCCCATCGCGCCCTACGCCGCCACCCGCGAGGAGGTACGCGCGATGGTCGAGGCCGTCGGCGCCGACTTCCTGCTGGTCCACGTCTCCACCCCTCTCCAGGAGTGCGAGCGCCGCGACCGCAAGGGGCTCTACGCCAAGGCCCGCGCGGGGCTCATCCCCGGGTTCACCGGCATCTCCGACCCGTACGAGGAGCCGGACGACGCCGACCTGGAGATCGACACCACCGGCGTCAGCGTGGACCGGGCGGTGCACCAGGTGCTCGACCCGCTGATCCAGGGCGGCTGGATCCGGTGATCCGGGGCGGTTGAATCCGCTGATCCGGGTCCGATGACGTGGGCCCGGCGATCCGGTGTCGCCCGTCGCCGACCCCCGCCGCCGCGCGGGACGGCTTCGGCCCGTACCTCGGCGGGGGTCAGCCCGCCGGGACGGCGGCGTTGAGGTGCGGGTCGCGGGCGAGCTCGCCGAAAGCCTTCCGCCCGCCGGGCGTGGTGTCGAAGCGGGTGTCGCCCCGGGGGGCGCGCGGCGAGTCGAAGTAGACCAGGGCCTTGATCCGCGGGTACTCGCCGATCTCCCGGCGCACCGAGGCGAAGAACGACTCCTTGAACCCGGGCCGGTCGTGGCGCTCGAAGACGCCCCACTCGGCGAGCATGACGGGCTTGTCCGGAAAGCGTTCCCGCATCCAGCGGTAGAACCCCTGCCACCGGGGAAACTCGGGGCGGATCTTGTTGACCAGCCCGTCGAAGCTGTGGACCCTGTGGTCGACGTAGGGATCCATCGCCACCCAGTCGACCACGTCGTCACCGGGATAGAGCTTCTCGAACCAGGGCTCGGACGCCCAGTTGGGCGCGCCCATGTAGGTCATCACCGTGACCGCGTTGGTCACGCCCCCGTGCCGCAGGCGCGTCACCACGTGGCGGAACATGGCGGCATAGTCGGCCGCCGTCATCCCCTTGCCACGGGCCTCGCGCACGTCGTTCTCCGGCTCGTGGTGGACGGTGAGGAAGAACTTCTCGGGGAAGGTCCTCACGATGTGGGCGGCCAGCCTGTCGATCCGCTCGTCCAGCGCCCCGTGGGCGATCTGCTCCCAGGTGTGGTCGAGGGAGGGCTTCCAGTTGACCAGCAGGAGCCTTCGGCCGTCCGGGTCGCGGGCGATGGCGCGCTCCTCCGGGGTCGGGAAGAGCTCGTCGCCCCGGTGGTAGACGTGCATGATGTCGGCCTGCCGGCCCATGCGCCTCTCGGCCCTCTCGAGAGCCCGCCCCGGAGGCCTTCCGGTGAAGATCTCCGGCGCGACGCCCCACCAGGCGCCGCAGGAGGGGACGAGCCTGCCGGTGACCTCACAGGCCTCCCGGGACGGCTCGGCGGACGGGCCCGGCGCACCCGGAATCCCCGGCGCCCCCGGGGCACTCCCCGCGCCGGCGGCACCCGCGGCGCCCGGGGCACTCCCCGCGTCCGCGACGCCCGCGGCGTTCGAGTTCTGACCGCTCCCGCTGATCCCCGCGACCGCCAGTGCGAGAGTGCCCAGTCCCAGCGCCAGGACGAGGCCGGAACCGGCGATTCTGACCACGCGCGGAATTACTTCTATAGCAGCATTTGTCCGATGCACCGGTTCCTCACAGCTGTCGCGCGTACGCATTCGTGGATCGTCTTCGTCCGTCACGGGGAAACACCTTCCCATCACCCGGACGTGCCTCGTCCCTCACTTTGCCGGTCCATGCCGTAGCCCCGGAGCGGACGACGGGAAATATCGGATAAACAGTTGTTATCTCTCCGTGATTGGCCATACCTGCGTGAAGAAAATCTTGCGTACTGGTTCGAAGAAATGGAGACCCGACCTATAGTTCCTAGGGTTCCCAGCGTCTGTTCGCCGGAGAGGCACCCGCGACATATGAGCCCGTCACCGGACGCCCCCGTCCGCCACGGAGGCGAGGACCTGGCGGACTACGCGTCGTTTCTCCGCCGCCGGTGGCTGATCGTCGTCTCCCTGCTCCTCACCGGGGCCGGTGGCGCCGCCGCCCTGCTGTGGCTCACCCCGCCCTCCTACACCGCCTCCGGGCAGGTCCTGGTGACCGCGACCGGCTCGCAGGAGCAGACCAACCAGGTCACCATCCGACAGCGCGAACCGCTCAACCTCGACACCGAGGCCCAGGTGGCCCGGTCCGCGGTGGTCGCGGCGAAGGCCCGGCACCTGTTCGGCGGCCTTCCCTGTCCCGCGGAGGTCTCGGTGCCGCCCAACACCTCGGTCCTGGAGATCTCCTGCAGCGCCGCCGACCCGAAGGCCGCGGCCTCGGGAGCGAGCGCCTACGCCCTCGCCTACCTGGCCCAGCGCCGCGAGTCCTCCACCCAGACGCTCACCGCCCAGATCGGGGCCGTGCTGGTCAAGCTGAAGCAGATCAACGCGAGCCTCACCAGGGTCGCCACCACGCTTCCCGGCCTCGGCAGGGGGACCACCGAGCGGGCCCTCGCCCTCCAGCGGCAGAACGTCCTCGCCCGCCAGGTCCACAGCCTCACCGCCAGATACGACGCCCTCAAGACCGTCGCCGTCACCCCGGGCTCCGTGATCAGCCAGGCGGTGGCACCGACGGAACCCACCGCCCCCCGCCCACCCCTCTACCTGGGCAGCGGCCTCATGGCAGGGCTGCTCTGCGGGGTGGGGACCGCCTGGCTCCGCGACCGCCTCGACACCGCCCTGCGGACCGCCGCCGACCTCAGGCGCCTGACCGGCCTCGACGCCGTCAACGTCGGGGAGACGCACGGCCTGACGGGCGCGGTGCTCGTGGTCGCCGTGCCCGGCACCTCCTCGCGCGAGGTGAAGGGCGCCGTACGGGCCCTGAACGATCGCGGGGTTCCCGTGGTCGGCGCGTTCGTCATCGGCGACGACTTCCCTTCGTTTCCCGCGTCCCCCACCGCGCGGGCTCCGTACGCCGAGCAGGCCTCGCAGGTCCCGCCCGTGCCGCTGCCCGGCGAAGTACGGGGCCGCGAGGGCGCCCCGAGGAGGGCCGCGCGGCCTCTCGCCGGTCTGGCGAGTGGTCCGACCGCGCCCGAACCGCCCGGCGAGAGCCCGCGGGCACCCGCCCGGCCGGGAGCACACGGAGCGAACGGCGACAAGGCACGCGCAACGCCCGGGGCTCCGGAGGCACCGCTCGCACCCGGGACGTACGGGAACGCTCCAATCGCCCGGCAGGCGGCGGCCGGGCGGAGGGGGCGCAGGTTGTGAGGGGTCCGCGTCCGGCCGTCTGGCCGATCGCCGCGCTCCTGGTGGGATATCCGGTCTGGTGGGCGCTCGGCTTCGGAGGCCTGTCGGTGGTCGTGGTGGCCCCGGCGATGGCTCTGGTCCTGTGGCGCAGACGGCCGATCAGGGCGCCGCGCGGCTTCGGGCTCTGGCTGCTGCTCCTGGCGGGTTACCTGATCAGCGCGCTCATGCTCGGCGAGATGCCGCCCGGCACCTACGGCGAGTTCGGCGCCGGGCGTGTCATCGGCTACCTGATGCGCCTGTGCCTCTACGTCTCACTGTTGATCATGGTGCTCTATCTGGGCAACCTGACGGAGGAGGAGTTGCCGCAGCTCACCCTGGTGCGCATGCTCGGCGCGCTCTTCCTCACGACCGTCGCGGGCGGACTGCTGGGCGTGTTCGCCCCGCGCGCCGAGTTCACCTCGCCGGTCGAGATGCTCCTCCCCGGCTGGATCGGCGGCAACTCCTTCGTCCACAACCTGATCCACCCCACCGCCGCCCAGATGCAGAAGGTCCTCGGCCACGCCTCGCCGCGCCCCGAGGCGCCGTTCGAGTGGGCCAACGCCTGGGGCGGCAACCTCTCGGTGCTGCTCGTCTGGTTCGTGGTCGGCTGGTGGGTGTACGGCGGGCCGCGCAGGCGCCTGGCCGTGATCCCGCTGGTCGCGCTGGCCGCGATCCCCGTCGTCTACTCGCTCAACCGCGGCCTGTGGATCGGGCTCGGCGTCGCCGCCGCGTACGTCCTGCTGCGCCTGGGCACGCGGGCCCGCGTCGCGGTCTGCGCGGCCCTGGCCGCGGGGGGCCTGGCGTTCGCCCTGAGCCCGCTGCAGGCGATGGTGGCCCAGCGGCTCGACAGCCCGCACAGCAACGACATCCGCGCCTTCACCGTCTCGGCGACCATCGCCGCCGCGGGCACCGCGCCGCTCATCGGGTACGGCAACACCCGCAACGCCACGGGCAACCACCGCACGATCACCACCGGCAAGAGCGACTGGTGCCCCACCTGCGGCCACCCGCCGCTGGGCGGGGACGGCCAGCTCTGGCACCTGATGATCACGCAGGGTT
The DNA here is from genome assembly GCF_051192615.1 of Streptosporangium sp. G11. Lineage (NCBI taxonomy): Bacteria > Bacillati > Actinomycetota > Actinomycetes > Streptosporangiales > Streptosporangiaceae > Streptosporangium > Streptosporangium sp. G11. The sequence goes on along the minus strand of NZ_JBPJUQ010000003.1, from coordinate 50,609 downwards.
TCACCGGGGCCGCCCTCTACGTGGCGTTCTTCGCCGGGGCCGTCCGCCGCCACTGGCGTGACTGGAGCCCGATCGGCCTGGCGGGGGTCCTCGTGATGATCCTCACTCTCCTCTACATGTTCGTCTACGACGGGCTGGTCACCCCGCTCAGCCTGTACCTCGTCTCGTTCGCGCTGCTCTGGAGGAATTCGATGGCGAGCACGGCCGCATGAACGACGCCCGCGCCCGTCTGCGCTACCTGGACCAGACCCTCGACCTGCTGTTCCCCGGTCCCGGCGACCCGAGCCCGTACACCCTGCTCCCCCACCGGCTGCTCCCCCGCAGGCTGGTTCCCCGCGCGTGGTGGCACCCTGGCGCGAGGGTCACGGTGCCGTCGGGGCGGGACGGCATCGAGAGCCACCTGAGCGAGGTGTTCGGCACTCCCGTCCGCGTCACGCTGCGCGTGCGCCCGGCCAGGCGGGCCAACCGCAAGCCGATCCTGGAGGCGCGCGCCGCCGACGGGCCGATCGCCTTCGTGAAGATCGGCGACACCGACCTGACCCGGGAGCTCGTCGCCCACGAGGCGCGGACGCTCGGCCTGCTCGCCGGCGTGCCGCTGAAGACCGTCGTCCCGCCCGCCGTGCTGCACCACGGATCCTGGCGCGGCCTGTCCGTGCTGGCGCTGACCCCGCTTCCGGTACGGCGGGGGCGGGTACCGGGCGACGTCCTCACCGACGCGATCGCCGAGATCGCCCGCATTCCCGGAGGCCACGTCCCGGATCGCGCTCCGCTCGACGACCCGGCCCGGGGAAACCCGGCTCCGGGAGACCCGGCCTCCCATACGCGCCAGCTCCCCGGAGACCCGATCCGGGGGTTCTCCTGGCACGGTGACCTGACGCCGTGGAACATCTCGCGCGGGCCCGACGAACGGCTGCTGGTCTGGGACTGGGAGCGGTTCGGCACCGGGGTCCCGCTGGGCTTCGACGCCGTCCACCACTTCTTCCAGCGGGCCCTGCGCCGTGACGATCCGGCCACCGCGGCCAGGGCCTGCGTGGCGCGGGCCCTGCGGATCCTGGCCCCGTTCGGGCTGTCGGCCGCCGAGTCACGACTGACCGCGCTCCGCTACCTGATCGCCCTCGCCGACCGTCACGCGTCCGACGGCCACGCGCCCCTCGGACCACCGGAGCTCTGGCTCACCCCCCTCGCCGACTCCCAGGAGATCCTGCTGTGAAGCCCGCGCTGAAGCGTTCGATCCACGCGGCGTCGGAGGCCATCGGTCGCCTCACCTCGGGAAGCCGGGTGCTGCCCTCCTTCCTCATCATCGGAGCGCAGCGCTGCGGCACCACCTCCCTGTACCGCGTCCTGTCCCAGCACCCGCTCGCCCTGAAACCCGTCCTGCGCAAGGGCGTGCACTACTTCGACACGGCGTACGACCGGGGCCTGTCCTGGTACCGGGCGCACTTCCCGCTGCGGGTGTCGGCCGCCCGGCTGGCCCGCAGGTACGGCTACCGGCCCCAGGCCTTCGAGTCGTCGCCCTACTACCTGTTCCATCCGCTGGCCGGCCCGAGGATCGCCCGCGACCTGCCGGGCGTCAAGCTGATCGTGCTGGTCCGCGACCCCGTCGAGCGGGCCTTCTCCGCGCACGCCCACGAGCTGGCCAGGGGCTTCGAGACGGAGCGGTCCTTCGCCAGGGCCGTGAGGCTGGAGGAGGAGCGGCTGGCCGGGGCGACGGAGGCCCTGTGCGCCTCGCCGCACGCGACGAGCCTGGCCCACCGCCACCACGCCTACCTGGCCAGGGGCCGCTACGCCGAGCAGCTCGCCCGGCTGGAGCCGCTGGTCGGCCGCGACCGGCTGCTCGTCCTCGACAGCGGCCGGTTCTTCGCCGAACCCGACCTCGCCTACGACCGCGTGCTGGCGTTCCTCGGGCTGCCGCACCTCGGCGACCCGGTGTTCGAGCGGCACAACACCCGGGCCAGGCAGGGCCCCATGTCCCGCAAGCTCCGTCGCGAGCTGACGGCCCACTTCGAGGAGCAGGACGCCCTGCTGACCTCGTGGCTGGGCACGGAGCCGTCGTGGCGCCGCTGACCTCCACCCGCCTGGCGGGGCTGACCGGGGCCGCGCGGGGCGGGCTGGCGGGGCTGGCGGGAGCGGGAGCGGGTGCCGTCGCGCAGTTCCTGACGGTCGTGCTGGTCACCAGGGGGACGGGGCAGGAGACGGCCGGTCTCTTCTTCTCGGCGACCGCCCTGTGCCTGACGGTCGCCGCGGTCCTGCGGCTGGACGCCGGGAACGGGCTGGTCTACTTCATCGCCAGGTCCCGGTCCTCCGGCTACCGCTCCACCTCCGGCTACGTCCGCGCGGCGCTCGTCCCGGTCGCGTCGCTCTCGCTGGCGGCCGGTGCGGCGGTCATCCTCACCGCCTCCGACCCGGCGCTGCGGGTGCTCGCGGTGGCCCTGCCCGCGGTGGCCTGCTCGGGCGTCGTGGTGAGCGCGACCCGCGGGTTCGGCGCGATGCGGCCGACCGTGCTGCTGGACGGGGTGCTGCAGCCGGTGGCCCAGTTGCTCCTGGTCGGGGCGGTGGTGCTCGCGGGCCGCGATTCCGTGCCGCTGCTCGCCGCGGCCTGGGCGCTGCCGTACCTGCCGGTGCTGGTATCGGCCTCGCTCTGGCTGCGCTGGCGGCTGCCCCGGACCCCCTACCTGCCGGGCACCGCCCGCGACCTGTGGCGCCACACCTGGCCCCGGTCGCTGGCGGCCGGGATCCAGGCGGTGTTCCAGCGGCTGGACGTCGTGGTCGTGGCTCTGCTGGCCGGACCGGCCGAGGCGGCCGTCTACACCGCCGCCACCCGTTTCAAGGTCGTGGGTCAGCTGGCCGGCCAGGGACTGGCTCAGGCCACGCAGCCGAGGCTGGTGCGGGCCCTCGCCGAGGGCGACCTGCCGCGCGCCCGCGAGCTGTACCGGTCGGCCACCCTCTGGCTGGTCCTGCTGACCTGGCCGGTCTGGCTGGCGTACGCCGCGCTCGCGCCGTGGCTGCTCGGCGCCGTCTTCGGGGACGGCTACACCGGCGGCGCGCCGGTGGCGCTCGTGCTGGCCGCGACGATGATGCTCGCCACGGCGTGCGGGATGGCCGACGTGGTGCTGACCTCCGCCGGGCACACCGGCTCCAGCCTGGCCAACCTGGTCGCCGCCGTCGCGACGGCGGTGGCGCTGGACCTGCTGCTGATCCCCTCGATGGGCTCGCTCGGCGCCGCCCTCGGCTGGGCGGGGGGCACGGTGGTCAAGAACCTGCTGCCGCTCTGGCGCATCCACCGCCTGTACGGCCTGCGGCCCTTCGGCACGTACGGCCCGGCGGATCCGAACACGCGGCGGGCACCGTGACCGCGCGGTCCGCGCGGTCCGCGCGTTTCGGACGCCCCGGCCACGCGCGGCCCGAACGTCCCGAGCACCTGAACACGCGGCGGGCGCCGTGACACCCGTGCTGGTCACCGGGCTGCCCAGGACGGGGACGAGCTGGACGGGCAGGATGCTCACGGCGAGCGGGGAGCTGGTCTACGTCAACGAGCCGCTCAACCCCGAACACCCCCCGGGCCACTCTCCCGGCGTCCTCGACGCCGTGGTCGGCCACCGCTTCCAGTACATCTGCCGGGACAACGAGGACGCCTGGCTGCCCGCCTTCACCCGCACGGCCGCGCTGCGCTACGGGTTCCTGGCCGAGTTGCGCCGCAACCGGTCGCCCTACGACCTGGCGAGGATGGTCCGGTACGGCACCGCGTTCACGCTGGGGCGGCTGGGCGGGCGCCGGGCGCTGCTGGACGACCCGTTCGCGCTGTTCTCCGCCGGGTGGTTCGCGGACCGGCTGGGCTGCCGGGTGATCGTCCTGTTGCGCGATCCGGTGGCGTTCGTCGGCAGCTGGCAGCGGCTCGGCTGGACGATCTACTTCCACGAGCTGCTCGAACAGCCGCTGCTGGTGCGCGACCAGCCCCACCTGGAGGCGTTGCGCCCGCTGGTCGGCTCCCAGGACCGCGTCGCCAAGGCCGTGGCCCTGTGGCGGGCGGCGGGCATCACCGCGGCCAATCTGGCCGCCCGGCATTCGGGGATCATGCTGGTCCACTACGAGGACCTGGCCCGCGACCCCCGGCCGGGTTTTCGCCGCCTGTACGAGTGGGCGGGCCTGACCTGGTCGGCCCGCGCCGAGGAGCGTGTCCGCCGCGCGTGCACGGCCACGTCGGGCGCAGACGCCTCAGGCACGGACGCCTCAGGCACGACCGTGCCGGACGCGGGCACCGGCGGCTTCACCTGGAGCGGCTTGTCCCGTACGGCCTACCGGCCGATGGACTCGCGCCGCGCCCTCGCCGAGGCCGGTGCCCGGTTGAGCCCGCAGGAGGCCCGCAGGGTCAGGGAACTGGCCTCCGCGGAACACTGACGGCGCCGCCGCGGGAAACGCCACGCGGAAACGGGCACCGGCGCTTCAGGGCCTCGCGCCTTCACGGCCTCACGGCCTCACGGCTTCGTGGCCTCGTGGCCTCAGGAGAACAGGCCGCGTACGAGGGAGACCGTGAGGAGCCGGAGCGCGTACGGCAGGTCGTCGACCAGGTAGCGGCGGGCGAGCCTGCCCGGCTCCCGCGTCAGCCGGAAGATCCACTCCAGGCCGCCGCGGCGCATCCACACCGGTGCCCGCCGGACGGTGCCCGCGGCGAAGGCGATCGCCGAGCCGCAGCCGACGAACCAGGTGCCCGGCAGGTCCCGGCGGAGTGAGGCGATGAGCCGCTCCTGCCGGGGAAAGCCGAGCCCGACGAAGACGAGCCGGGGGGCGGCGGCGATCACGGCGTCGCGCACCCTGGCGTAGCTCTCGGGATCGTCCTCGAACCCGTACGGCGGGGCGCCGACCCCGGCGATCACCAGCTTCGGATGGCGGCCCACCAGCTCGCGGGCCGCCTGCGCGGCCGTGCCCTGAGGACCGCCCAGCAGGTACACGGGGTGGCGGTAGAAGGCGGCGGCCTCCGACAGGGACCAGATCAGGTCGGCGCCGGTGACCCGGCCGGGAAGGGGGGTGCCGAGCAGCCTCGCCGCCCACACCAACGGCATGCCGTCCGCCACCGCGAGGTCGGCGCGCTCGACGAACCGGCGGGCCCCGGCGTCGCGGGCGACGGTCCGGCTGATGTCGACGTTCGGGGTGACGAGGTGGCCGCCCTCACCGCGTTTCAGGGCGGCGACCACGTGGTCGACGACCTCGCTCTCGGTCATCGGGTCGATCGCGACCCCCGCCACGCGCACGCGCCTGCGCAGACGCCTGCGGGTGGCCTTGTCGGGCCGGGGCCTGCGGGGGGCGGGCGGGGCCGCCCCCCGCCTGGTGACCGGCGTTCCGGCCCGCCCTGCGACGGCGGGCAGGCCGGGCACCGGATCGTGACCGGCGGTCGCAGACCGGTGGTCGGTGAGGGGTGGGATCGGCGTCACGGTGTACCGGGCGGCCGGGACCACGGCCCGCCCCACCGCGGACGACATGACCGGCGGGCCGTAGCGCGCGAGCGCCGGCGGGCGCTCGGCGGCCCGGTCCGTCACGGACGGAACGATCGAGGCACCGTGGCGGAGGATCACACGCGGGTGCTCGGTGATGGGCGCCATCAGATGCCGTGTCCCCGATGGTGCAGGAGGCTGAGCAGGGTCCGCGCGGGGACCAGGCCCGCCGCCACCGCGAGCGCGATGGGCGCGCGGGGCTCGCCGTGACGGGCGGTGAACGCCCGCCAGGCCCAGCGGCCCGCCTCCCGACGCTGGCCGAGGGCCGCGTGGTGGAAGGCGAGCTGACCGTAGACCCGCGCCGCGCCGCGCGGATCCACGGCCAGATCAGGGTGCCGGGCGAGCATCCACTGCAGCCCGGCGATCCGGTCGGCCCAGCGGGCCACGTACGAGGAGCCACCCCAGCGCACCCGGACCAGGGGCCGGTCGACGTGCACGATGGGATGCTGGGCGGCGGCGCGCAGCGCCAGGTCCCAGTCCTCGTTCTGGCCCTTGGGGGCGCTCTCGTCCACCCAGAGCCCGCCGCGCCGGAACAGGAACGTCGAGGAGTGCACCATCACCATCCGCGAGCGCACCAGGTGGCGGTAGGTGACGCGGCCGGTCCCGGCCAGCCGGGGAATGCGGCGCGATCCGTACTCGACCTCGATGGCGCAACTGGAGAAGCGCGCGTCCGGTTCGGCCTCCAGCGCGGCGACCTGGGCCCGGGCCTTGCCGGGCAGCCACAGGTCGTCGTCGTCGCAGAAGGCGACCATGTCGGTGCCGAGCGCCGCGATGCCGGTGTTGCGGGCACCGGGCAGGCCGGGGGTGAGCCGGTTGGCCATCACCCGCACGCCGCGCGAGGGCGCCCCGTGCCGGCCGGGTGTCAGCGCCCGGCTGGCCAGGAGGTCGGCCACCTGGTCGGCGACCCAGGCCGGGTCGCCGCCGTCCACGACGACGACGACCTCGACGGGACCGGGGTGGTCCTGGCCGAGCACGGCGAGTATGGCCGTGCGCAGCCGGTCGGGCCGGTGTCCCCGGGTGGGGATGACGACACCCACCGATGTGTTCACGAAAGTCTCCTGTGATAGCCGTACTTGATCATGAGGGGCCAGGTCAGCGCGGCGACCAGGCGCGACTGCCGGGGCGGCGCGACGGCGCGCCAGCTGTCGTCCCTGGTCAGCTCCGTGCGGCCGACCATGAAGCGCACGGGGTTGCCCGAGGCCGTGTGGGCCGTCGAGAACTCCGCCCAGCCGCCCGAGAGGAAGTCGAGGCGGCACGGGAGGCCGATCCTGGCGACCACGCGCCTGAGGGTGTCGGCGGGGGCGTCGAGCAGGTCCTCGTAGCGGACCCGGGTGACCGGGACGCCCCTGCGGGCGAGGAGTTCGAGGCTGAGGTTCTCGCTCAGCCAGTGCAGCGAGGTGCGGGAGGGCGACCAGTGGGTCATCGGACGCCCGTCCTCGGGACGGGCGACCCTCCTGCGCCAGGAGTGCGCGACCGCGCGCGGGTCGCGAACCACGTGGACGACCTGGACGTCGACTCCGGCCGCCGCGAGGCAGAAGGCCAGCGAGGCGTGCTTGCTGGAGTCGATCACGACTGGGCAGTCGGCGACCTCGCCCGCCGCGTCGTACAGGTCGCGGTGGATCGCGACGTACTCGTCCAGCTCGGCGGTGCCGGGCGTCGGCCACCTGCCGGTGCCCGCCTGCTCCTCGGCGAGGAGCCTGGCCAGGGTGGGGATGCGCCGGGTGCGGTCGACGCGGGACCTGAGCGCGATCATCCGGTGGGCCAGCTCCTCGGACCAGCCGCCGAACGCGCGCTCACCGACCTTCTCCCAGAAGGGACACGACCCGAAGGGCTCTCCGCACCCGCAGGCCTCGTCCGCGAGCGCGCTCCTGGCCCAGAGGTGGACGACCTCGCCGAGCGGCGCGATGCCGGGGACCTCCCCGAGCAGGCGCTCAAGCAGCGTGGTCCCGCTGCGGCCGAGGCCGCCCAGAAATACCACCCGAGCAGGTGACGGACTATCAGACACAGGCGCGAATCCTTACCCGACGGATACGGAACGTGCCGAGGCTAGCGCGGAGCGTAACGGAGGGGTCAGAGAACGGACAAAGGATCTACCCAGCGGGTGTAACGCCGCCCATCTCCTGAACGGGGAATCGCCGGAACCCCGCGACCCGCCGCCGGGCACAGGGGCACGAGGGGGCGTATGGCTCAGGAAACGGCGACCGGAACCTCACGGTGCGCCCGCGTGTCGCCGGGCGGACCGCCCCGGGAAGGACCCCTCACCGGTGCGGTCGGCTCAGGAAACGGCGACCGCCCGCGGCCCCGCCGTGGCTCCCTCCCCTCGCGTACGGGGAGGGAGCCACGGCGGCGAACGCGGGCGGCGGGGTGTGCCTACCTGGCGTCGACGATCATCCCGGCGCCGACGGTGTTGTTGGTGGACTCGTCCACGAGGATGAAGCCGCCGGTGAGGCGGTTGCGGGCGTAGTCGTCCACGAACAGGGGCTGGGTGACGCGGAGCGAGACCCGCCCGATCTCGTTGAGGCCGAGCGACTGTGCCGTCTCGTCCCGGTGCAGGGTGTTGACGTCCAGCCGGTAGTGCAGGTCCTTGACCAGGACGCGGGCCGTGCGGGTGGTGTGCTTGATGGTCAGCTTGGTGCGCGGGGCCAGCTTGGCGGTGTCGGCCATCCAGCAGATCATCGCCTCCAGCTCCTGGGAGACGTGCGGCTGGTTGTTCGGGCGGCAGATCATGTCGCCGCGCGAGATGTCGATGTCGTCCTCCAGCCGGAGGGTGACCGACATCGGCGGGAACGCCTCGTCGACCGGCCCGTTGAAGGTGTCGATCGACGCGATGCGCGTGGCCAGGCCCGAGGGCAGGTGCATGACCTCGTCGCCGGGCTTGAGCACCCCTCCGGCGACCTGGCCCGCGTAGCCGCGGTAGTCGTGGAGTGAGGGGTCGGTGGCCCGCTGCGGGCGGATGACGTACTGCACGGGGAAGCGCACGTCGACCAGGTTGCGGTCGGAGGCGATGTGCACGTGCTCCAGGTGGTGGAGCAGGGAGGACCCGTTGTACCAGGGCGTGTTCTCCGAGCGCGACACCACGTTGTCGCCGTGCAGCGCCGACATCGGGATGAACGTCAGGTCCGGCGCGTTCAGCTTGGAGGCGAACGCGGTGAACTCCTCGCGGATCTCCTCGAACCGCTCCTGGGAGTAGTCGACCAGGTCCATCTTGTTGACGGCCAGGACCAGGTGCGGCACCCGCAGCAGGGTGGTGAGGAACGCGTGCCGGCGCGACTGCTCCAGCACGCCCTTGCGGGCGTCGATCAGGACGATCGCCAGGTCGGCGGTGGAGGCGCCGGTGACCATGTTCCGGGTGTACTGGATGTGCCCGGGGGTGTCGGCGATGATGAACTTGCGCTTGGGAGTGGCGAAGTAGCGGTAGGCCACGTCGATCGTGATGCCCTGCTCCCGCTCGGCCCGCAGGCCGTCGGTGAGGAGCGACAGGTCGGTGTACTCGGTGCCGCGGTCGCGGGAGGTGCGCTCGACGGCCTCCAGCTGGTCCTCGAAGATCGCCTTCGAGTCGAAGAGCAGCCGCCCGATGAGGGTCGACTTTCCGTCGTCGACACTTCCCGCCGTGGCGAAGCGAAGAATGTCCATTAGCGCTGCTCTCCAGAGGTCGTACGGCGTGCGCGGCGGGACCGCGCGGGAAGGGGCCCGTGCGGGGCCGGGTGGCACGGGGAGCCGGGGAGGGGGATGTCCACTAGAAGTAGCCCTCCCTCTTGCGGTCCTCCATGGAGGCCTCTGAGGCGCGGTCGTCGGCGCGGGTGGCGCCGCGCTCGGTGATCCGGGTCACGGCGATCTCCTCGATGATCGCCTCGACCGTCGCGGCACTCGACTGGACGGCTCCGGTGCAGGTCACGTCGCCGACCGTCCGGTAGCGGACCGTCATGTCCAGGAGCGGCTCGTCCTCGTCGCGGATGATGAACTCGCTGTCGGCCAGCAGCATGCCGTCGCGCTCGAACACCTTGCGGGTGTGGGCGAAGTAGATCGAGGGGATCTCGATCTCCTCGCGCCGGATGTAGTCCCAGATGTCGAGCTCGGTCCAGTTGGACAGCGGGAACACGCGGATGTGCTCACCCTTGCGGATCTTGGCGTTGTAGAGGTTCCACAGCTCGGGGCGCTGGTTCTTGGGGTCCCACTGGCCGAAGTCGTCGCGGAAGGAGAACACGCGCTCCTTGGCGCGGGCCTTCTCCTCGTCGCGGCGGGCGCCGCCGAACACCGCGTCGTACTCGTTCTCCTCGATCGCGTCCAGCAGCGTCGTGGTCTGCAGCCGGTTGCGCGAGGCCCTGCGGCCGGTCTCCTCGACGACGCGTCCGGCGTCGATGGAGTCCTGGACTCCGGCGACGACCAGGCGGGCGCCCAGCTCCGTGGCACGGCGGTCGCGGAACTCGATGACCTCGGCGAAGTTGTGCCCGGTGTCGACGTGCATCAGGGGGAAGGGAATCGGCGCGGGCCAGAACGCCTTCTCCGCGATGCGGAGCATGACGATGGAGTCCTTGCCCCCCGAGAAGAGCAGACAGGGACGCTCGAACTCCGCCGCGACCTCGCGCATGATGTGAACAGCCTCTGCCTCGAGGACGTCGAGCTGCGACGTGGTGTAGTCGCGCTGAAGCATCAGACTCTCCTAGCGGGGGATTTAGCGGTGCAGATCCCGGATTCCAGCGAGCAACGTCGGCGCCAGTCCCGGTAGGGATACCAGGATATCCGGCAGTGAGGGGTCAGGCTGGTTGTAGATCAGCGGCGAGCCGTCGATGCGGCTCGCGTGGACCCCGGAGGCGAGGGCCACCGCGACGGGCGCGGCGGAGTCCCACTCGTACTGGCCCCCGGCGTGCACGTAGGCCTCGACCTGACCGGTGAGCACGGCGGAGATCTTGGCGCCCGCCGAACCGATCGGCACCAGGTCGGCGCCGGCGAGGCGGGCCAGGTTCTGGACGAACTCCGGCGGGCGGGTCCTGCTGACCGCGATCCGCGGCCTGGCGCCCGACTCGGGGGCGGGCGGCACCGGGGGTTCGAGGGTGGAGAGCGTACGGCCCTGGGCGGGCAGCGCCACGGCTCCGGCCGTCAGCGTGCCGCGCTCCCAGAGAGCCACGTGGACCGCCCAGTCTTCGCGGCCCTCTTCGGCGAACTCCCGGGTGCCGTCCAGTGGGTCGACGATCCAGACCCGCTCGGCGCGCAACCTGCGCGGGTCGAGGCGCTCCTCGCTGGTCGCCTCCTCGGACAGCACACTGTCACCCGGGCGCAACCGTGACAGGGCCTCCATCAGGAACACGTGGGAGGCGGCGTCGCCCTCCTTGCGAAGCTCGGACGGGTCGCCGAAGCCCCGCTCAGCGCGCAGGGCCGCCAGCTTCTCGCCGGCCGTCGTCGCCAGCTCCGCGGCGAGTATGTGATCGTCGCGAACGGTCATCAGTATGCTCCAGCTCCTCGCGCGACAGCCGACCAGGTCTTCCACAGGATCTGCAGGTCCAGCATGAGGGACCAGCTCTCCACGTAACGCAGGTCCAATCGTACGGATTCCTCCCAAGAGAGGTCAGAACGGCCGCTTACCTGCCAGAGGCCGGTCATACCTGGTTTGACGAGTAATCGGCGGCGGACGTCATCACCGTACCTGGCGACCTCCTCGGGCAGCGGCGGCCGGGGGCCGACCAGGGACATGTCCCCCAGGACCACGTTGATCAACTGGGGCAGCTCGTCCAGCGAGTGGCGGCGCAGCCAGGCGCCCAGCGGGGTCACCCTCGGATCGTTACGGATCTTGAAGAGCATGCCGGGGCCGTCACTGGACAGGGTGATCTTCCGGCGCTCGGCGTCGGCGCGCATCGTCCGGAACTTGTAGATCGTGAACTCGGCGCCGTCGCGGCCCACCCTCGTCTGCCGGAAGAACACGGGACCGGATCCCGAGGCCCGCACGGCCACCACCACCCCCGCCAGCAGCGGCAGCAGTGCCGCCAGCAGCAGGCCGGCCCCCACCCGGTCGAACAGGTTCTTGAGCACCTGGCGCAGGCCGGAGATCTCGGGGTGGTCCACGTGCAGCAGCGGCAGCCCCGCCGCCGGGCGGATGGTGATCCGCGGCCCGGCCACCTCCATCAGCGCGGGAGCCACGATCAGGTCGGTGTCGGTCTTCTCCAGCCGCCAGGCCAGCCGCCGCAGCGCCACCCCGTCCATCTCCGGGCAGGCGAGCACGGCCACGGTGTCGGCCGAGACCTGCCCGACCGCGAGCGCGACGTCGGAGAGGTCGCCCATGACCGGCACGCCCTCCACGTCGCCCATCCCGCCGCGCGGGACGCACGCCGCCACGACCTCCATGCCGTGGTAACGCTCCCGGCGGAACCTGCGGACCAGCTCGGCGATCGCCGCCCGGTGGCCCACCGCCACGACCCGCCGCATGCACCCGCCGCGCGCCCGCCTGCGGTGCAGGGAACGGCGCAGGCCGTACCGCGTGAGGAGGGTGAGCAGCGTCGTCAGGGGGAGGGCCAGCACCACGTAGCCCCGGGCCACCTCGATCTTGGTGAGGTAGGCGCAGACGGCGAGGGCGGCGGTGAGCATGAAGCCGCACTGGAGGATCCGCTGGAACTCCTCCGAGCCCAGGCCGATGAGCCGGGGCTCGTAGGCGCGGTTCAGCGCGACCACGCAGACCCAGACGGCGGGCAGGGCGGCGCTCAGCACGACGTACGGGAAGACGTAAGGGGTAACCTCGCCGAATCGAACGAACAGCGCGAGGGCTCCGGCCAGGGCGGCGCAGGAGGTGTCGGCGGCGACGGCCATCGCGCGGTGCTCCCGCACCCAGCCCGGCATGCGCCTGCGCGCGGCGGGAACGGCTCCGGGCCCGGTTTCCTGTACGGCCTGGACTGCGGTCACGTCGCGCACGCGCTCCCCCTGCGTAACCGTTCACGGACAGACAGTTATGGAATGGTAGCGGCGGTGGGAGAGGCTCGAAGGTTGAAGACCGAAACGTACATCTCTGTGGATGTCGAGGCTGATGGTCCCATTCCGGGGCCGTATTCGATGATCAGCTTGGGTATGACCGTGGCCGGGCGGATGACCGGAAAGGTCTTCGAACCGGTGAATCCACAGGCCCACACGTTCTACGTGGAGCTGCGGCCGATCAGCGACGACCACGTGCCCGAGGCACTCGCCGTGAGCGGGCTGGACCGGGAGACGCTGGTCCGCGAGGGGCGCGATCCGACCGAGGCGATGCGGGAGGCCGCCGCGTGGGTCCGCGAGGTGTCCGGGAACAGCTCGCCGGTGCTGGCGGCTTACCCGCTCTCCTACGACTGGATGTGGATTTACTGGTATTTCATGCGCTTCACCGGTGTCTCACCGTTCGGGCACTCGCGCTGCATCGACCTCAAGACGCTGTACGCGGCCAAGGCGGGCGTGCCGATCGGCTGGGCGACGAAGCGGCAGATGCCCGAGCACCTGCGGTCCCGGCGGCCGCACACCCACAACGCGCTGGACGACGCGATCGAGCAGGCCGAGCTGCTGCAGAACCTGATGGCGTTCGACCGCCGGCCCCCCTCACCTCACCCTCAAGGCGCACGGGCCCCAGGTGCTCAGCCCGCGGACTGAGCCGACTCGGCCCGCCCGCCGCCGAACACCTCCTCGACGATCTCCGGGATGGCCTTCCGCGGCTCCGGTGGGCGACCTGATCTTGGCGAACAGGGCCAGGACCAGACCTCGGGGGCTGAGGGCGGGCGTACCGGGACGCGGGTCCGGTGTCAGTCGTCGATCGCCTGGTAGAGCGTGGTCCAGAAGTCGTGGATGAGCCGCGCCGAATCCGGGACCGACATCCCGACCTGGGTGAGCAGGATTCCGGTGAGCCGGTTGTCCGGGTCGGCGTACGTCGAGGTGCCGCTTCCGCCGTCCCAGCCGAACTGGCCGACGGGCGCGTAGTCGCCGCGGTAGGTGCGCACCGCCATCCCCATGCCCCAGCCGCCGTGCTGCCCCTGGCCGAACGAAACATGGACGTTGTTGACGGCCATGGCGTGTCGGGCGGCGTTCTGCTCGGGCGTGAGGCGGTTGGTGGTCATCAGCTCGACGGCGGGCCGGGACAGGATCCGTTCGCTCCCGTGCGTCCCGCCGTTCAGCAGCATCCGGAAGTAGGCGTGGTAGTCGTCGACGGTGGAGACCAGCCCGCCGCCGCCGCCCTGGAACGCCGGAGGCCGGCTCCACCGTCCACCCGCGGCCTCGTCCCACACGACGAACTCCCCGGTCCGCGGGTCGGGGGCGTAGAGGGTCGGCAGCCGGTCGATCTTGTCGGCGGGCACGTGAAAGGCGGTGTCCTTCATCCCCAGCGGGTCGAAGATGCGTTCGCGCAGGAACTCCTCGAACGACTGGCCGGTGACCCTGGCGACGAGCACGCTGAGCACATCGTGGCTGATCTGGTACTGCCAGCGCTCTCCGGGCTGGTACATCAGCGGAAGCGTGCCCAGGCGGCGCATCCACTCGTCCGGCCCGGGCATCGGCTCCGGCAGATCGGGCGTGAGCCCCTGCTCGAAGATCGCGCCCATGATCGGAGCGCCCAGCGCCGTCATGTCCATGCCGAGCCCGAACGTGGAGGTCAGCAGGTCCCGCACGGTGATCGGCCGCCGCGCCGGCACGGTGTCCTCCAGCGGGCCGTCGATCCGCTTCAGCACCCGGCGGTCGGCGAGTTCCGGCAGCCACGGCTCCACCAGGTCGTCCAGCCGCAGCCGGCACTCGTCGAGCAGGACCATCGCCGCCGCCATCGCGACCGGCTTGCTCGTGGACGCCATCCGGAAGATCGTGTCCCGGCGCATCGGCGCGCCACCGTCATGGCGCATCGTCCCGATCGCCTCGACGTGCGTCTCACCGTTCCGGCCGACCAGGGCGACGAGTCCGGGAATCCTCTTCGACTCGACATGCCGTGCCAGCACCTCGCGCAGCCTGTGCAGCCCCGCTTCGGAGAAGCCTCTGTTGCCGTGTTCCATCCTGAATCTCCTTGATTCCATTCGCTTACAGAGAGTGATCGACTGTGGGCGACGCCGTCCAGGCGCCGTACCAGGGGGTGGATCAGGCGCCGCTGGGCGCGATCCATTCGGTCGGCTCGACGACGACGCCGTTGGGGTCGGTGAGACGCATCAGCGGCTGCGTGGAGCCCTCTCGTCCGCCCCTTCCTCGCGCCGCGCACGTCGACGGCGCTCCTCGGGGGCCGCGGGTCAGAGGCTGCGGGCGACGATGTCGCCATAGGCGGTGGTCGCGTGGATGTCGAGCTGGGCGGCGGCGCCTTCGGTGTTCTTGAGCGCGTTGTGGATCCGGCCGTAGGAGGTTCCGGCGTTCAGGGAGGCCGAGACTCCGGCGGCGGCGCCGACCGACACCTCGCCGGCCTCGGTGCGCAGCACGACCGTGCCGCGCACGGCCTCGGCGACGCGGATGTCGCCCTTTCCGGTGCTGATCTTCGCGGGGCCGGTGAGGCGGCCGATTGAGACGTCACCGGCCAGGGTGGTGAGGCGGAGGCTCGCGGCCTCGTCGAGCTTGATCGAGCCGTGCGCGCCCTCGAAGGCGACGTCGCCCAACCGTCCGACGACCCGGAATTCGGCGCTGGCCGCCTTCGCCTCGACCCGGGAACCGGCGGGCAGCTGAACCGTCACCTCGATGGATCCGGAGGAGCCGAGGAACTGGTTCTTCGCCGAGGTCTCGATCCGCAGGACTCCGTCGCCGTATTCGACCTTGGTCTGCTCCGCCACCTTCACGTCGCGGCCCTTCGAGGCGTCCGCGGGCAGGATCTCGACCGTGGTGTCGGCCCGGTCGGCGGCGATGAACCGGACGCGCCCCGCGGGGATGTCGAGGACGGCGGAGATCGGGGCGGGGGTGTCGTACTTCTGCATCGCACTCTCCTGTGCTCGTTGTTTCTGACACTGGAAACGCTACGTTGCATTCCATGGCACTGCAACAGTCTCGTTGCACAAAAACAGCATTCATGCAGCTAGAGGCCATAAAATCGTTGCGATGGCTCTGCATGTAACGCAACAGCAGCCCTCTTGCGTGTTGCAATGAATTGAAAGTGAACGCTATGCTGGAGGCATCGGGGAACACGAAGGAGATCACGATGCCGGGAGGCAGGCTCACCCAGCAGGACCGCCAGCAGATCGCGCTGTGGCTGGCCGACGGCCTCGCCTACGCGGAGATCGCCAGACGTCTCGACCGCCCCACCTCCACGATCACGCGTGAGGTGATGCGGAACGGCGGCCCCACCACCTACCGCGCCGACCTGGCCCATCGCGCCACCGAACGCCGCGCCCACCGGCGCAGGCAGGCCGCGCCCCAGGGGCCGGAGGCGTCCCCGCAGCCCTACGGACGCGACGCCGAGGCCGTGCGCGAGTACGAGGAGACGCTCACCACCGTCCTCATGCAGGCGGGCACGCCCAAGATGATGGCCCGGGTGCTGGCCTGCCTCCATCTCGCCGACGCAGGCAGCCTCACCACGTCCGAGCTCGTCCAGCACCTCCAGGTCAGCCCGGCGTCCATCTCCAAGGCGATCACGTTCCTGGAGAGCCAGGACCTCATCCGCCGGGAACGCGACGAACGCCGCCGCGACCGCTACGTCGTCGACGACGACGTCTGGTACCAGTCGATGATCGGCAGCGCCCACGCCACCGCCCACCTCGCCGAGATCGCGCGGCAGGGCGTCGGCATCCTCGTTCCCGGCACCCCGGCCGCCGCCCGCCTGGAGAACATCGCCCGCTTCGTCGACTTCGTCTCCGAGAGCATCGTCCGCGCCGCGGAGCAGGCCCGCGAGATCCTCCACACCAAACCCGGAGCGCCCTCAGGCGGCACCGTCATGCCGGGTTCGGATCGCGGATAGACGGCCGTCTCGATGGTCACGGCCATGGGACGACGCCGGCCGTGTTCCCGGCCCGGCGCCCGGGAGCGTGCGGTGAGCCCCGATCACCCGAGCGGACCGGCTACCTGGGCGGGCCGGAGATGTTCAGGTCGCCGGTGTGGAAGGCGTTCTGGGTCGGCTCCAGGCCGACCTTGATCAGCGACTCCACCACGTCGGAGGCGCGGTCGACCAGGAACGCGAGGTCCTTGCGCTCGACGGTGGCGAAGTCACGCAGGACGTAGGCCGCGGCGTCCATCCGGCCGGGCGGGCGGCCGATGCCGAACCGCACCCGCAGGTAGTCCTTGGTCGCCAGCGACTTGGTGATCGACTTCAGCCCGTTGTGGCCGTTGTCGCCTCCGCCCAGCTTCGCCCTCAGCGCGCCGTACGGGATGTCCAGCTCGTCGTGGACCACGACCACGCGGGCCGGGTCGACCTTGTAGAAGTCGGCCAGGGCCTTGACCGGTCCACCGGAGAGGTTCATGAAGGACAGTGGCTTGGCCAGGACGGCGGGGACGCCCGCCAGGCGGCCCTCCAGCACCTCCGCCCGCGACCTGTGGGTCTTGAACCGTCCCCCGGCCCGCGCGGCGAGCTCGTCCAGGACCATGAACCCCGCGTTGTGCCGGTTCCCGGCGTACTCCGGCCCGGGGTTTCCCAGGCCTACGACCAACCAGCGGTCCACGATCGGCATCCCTTCACACGCGCGTCAGGGCGGCCCGGTCCCGGGCCGCCCTGACAGATCTAGCAGAGAAAACTACTCGGCGCTCCCGGAGCCCTCGCCCTCGGCGGCGACCGTGCCCTCGGCGGCCTCGCCCTCCGGCTCGGCGGCCGTCATCCCGGCGACGATCAGGACCAGCGCCTCGGGGTCGGCCGCGAGGGTCGTGCCCTTGGGCAGCTTCAGGTCGGCGGCGGTGATCTGCGTGCCGATCTCCAGGCCCTCGACGTCGACCTCGACGCCCTCGGGGATGTGGGTGGCCTCGGTCTCGACGGAGATGGAGACGAGCTGCTGGTCGAGGATGCCGTCGGCGACCTCGCCGACCACGGTGACGGGGATGTCGACGGTGACCTTCTCGCCGCGACGGACGAGGATGAGGTCGACGTGCTCCAGGAAGCCCCTGATCGGGTCACGCTGGACGCCCTTGGGCAGGGCCAGCTCGGCCACCGCGCCCTCAAGACGGATCAGCACGTTCGGCGTACGCAGGGCGAGCAGCAGGTCGTGACCCGGCAGGGTCAGGTGCTGCGGGTCGGTGCCGTGCCCGTAGAGGACGACGGGGACCTTGCTCTCACGACGGATCTTGCGGGCGGCGCCCTTGCCGAACTTGTCACGGAGCTCGGTGGTGATTACCACTTCGGACACGGCTGATCTCCTAGGGATCTTGAGAATCGGAAAGGTGCGTTCCCCCTCACCCGCCCTAGCGGAAGGCGTTACGAACGCACGCAATCCCACAACCCTACCGTGTCAACGGTGACGCCGACGCGCCGCGGTCCCGGCCGGCCCCCGGGAAGGGGCCGGGCCCGTCCCCCGGGAACGCGTGGACGACGGATTCCCGGGGTGCGGGGCGAAGGGTCAGCTGTCGCCCTCGAAGAGGCTGGTCACCGAGCCGTCGCTGAAGACCTCGTTGATCGCGCGGGCGATCAGGGGGGCTATCGACAGCACGGTGAGCTTGTCGAACCTCTTCTCCTCGGGGAGCGGCACCGTGTTGGTGACGATGACCTCGGAGATCCCGGAGTTCTTGAGCCGGTCGACCGCGGGGTCGGAGAACACCGCGTGGGTGGCGGCCACGACGACGTTGGTGGCGCCCTGCTCGTACAGCGCGTCGGCCGCCTTGCAGATCGTTCCCGCGGTGTCGATCATGTCGTCGATCAGCACGCAAGTGCGGCCCCTGACGCGGCCGACGACCTCGCTCACCTTCACCTGGTTGGCCACTTCGAGGTCGCGGCGCTTGTGGATGAAGGCCAGCGGGGTGCCCAGCGTGTCGGCCCAGCGCTCCGAGAGCCGCACCCGGCCGGTGTCGGGCGAGACGACCGTGGTCGTGGCCAGGTCGAGCTTGTCCTTGAGGTAGTTGACCAGGACGGGCATGGCGAACAGGTGGTCCACCGGGCCGTCGAAGAAGCCCTGGATCTGGGAGGTGTGCAGGTCGATCGACATCAGCCGGTCGGCTCCGGCCGTCTTGAACATGTCGGCCATCAGTCGGGCGGTGATGGGCTCGCGGCCCCGGCCCTTCTTGTCCTGGCGGGCGTAGCCGTAGAACGGCATGATCACGGTGATCCTCTTGGCGGAGGCGCGCTTGAGGGCGTCCACCATGATCAGCTGTTCCATGATCCACTGGTTGATCGGCCAGGTGTGGCTCTGCATGACGAACGCGTCGCAGCCGCGGACCGACTCCTGGTAGCGGGCGTAGATCTCCCCGTTGGCGAAGTCGCGCAGCGTGGTCGGCGCCGCGTCGACCCCGAGGTGGCTCGCCACCTCGTCCGCCAGCTCCGGGTGCGCGCGCCCGGAGAAGAACATCAGGTTCTTCTCACCGGTCTTCTTGATGCCGCTCATGCCGTCCCCCTCGCCTGGCAGCACACCGATGCCCGCGCGACGCTGCCGTGCCCACCGGGCCGCTCGCTTCGCTCACTCACGTCTGGCTCCCCTGCTGTTTCCCGGCCTCGGCGGCGCGTAACGCCGCCTCCGCCGATCTGGTGCCCGCGCGCCTGCGCGCGACCCACCCTTCGATGTTGCGCTGCCGTCCGCGAGCCACCCCGATGGCCCCCGGGGGGACATCCGTGTCGATGACCGAACCCGCGGCCGTGTACGCGCCGTCGCCGATGGTGACCGGCGCGACGAGCATGGTGTCGCACCCGACGAAGGCGCTCTCGCCCACCGTCGTGTGGTGCTTGTTGACCCCGTCGTAGTTGACGAAGATCGCCGAAGCGCCGATGTTGGCGCCCGCGCCGATCGTGGCGTCGCCCACGTAGCTCAGATGGGGCACCTTGGCGCCCTCTCCGACCTGCGCGTTCTTCATCTCAACGTACGTTCCGGCCTTGGCCTTGCGCGCCAGGACCGTGCCGGGGCGCAGGTAGGCGTACGGCCCGACCAGGGCCTCGGGGCCGATCACGGCGTCGACGCAGACGGCGTTGCGCACCAGCGCCCCCTCGCCGACGATCGTGTCGGTCAGGGTGCTGGCGGGGCCGATCTCGGCGCCCATGGCGACCGTCGTGCAGCCGTGCAGCTGGGTGCCCGGGTGGATCACCACGTCCGCTTCGAGGATGACGTCGACGTCGACCCACGTACCCGCGGGGTCGACCACGGTCACCCCCGCGCGCATGTGGGCCTCCAGCAGGCGCGCGTTGAGCACCTTGCGGGCGAACGCCAGCTGCACGCGGTCGTTGACACCCTCCACCTCCACGTAGTCGGCCGCGATGTGCGCGCCGACCCGGTGGCCGTCCTCCCGCAGGATCGAGAGGACGTCGGTGAGGTACTCCTCGCCCTGGGCGTTGGAGGCGGACACCCGCTTGACCGCGTCGGCGAGCAGGCGGCCGTCGAAGGCGTAGACGCCGGAGTTCATCTCCTTGATCGCCCGCTGCGCGGGGTCGGCGTCCTTCTCCTCGACGATCTCCAGGACCGCCCCCGAGGCGTCGCGGACGATCCGGCCGTAGCCATACGGATCGGGCACCTCGGCCGTCAGCACGGTGACGGCGTTGCCGTCCTCGTCGTGCCGTTCGAGCAGGGCGGCGAGGGTCTCGGTGCGCAGCAGCGGCGTGTCGCCGTAGGTCACCAGGACGGTGCCGTCGATGACGCCCGCCGCTTCGAGGGCGGTCCTGACGGCGTGGCCGGTGCCCTTCTGCTCGACCTGGACGACGGCCTGCGCGTCGGGGCTGGTTCCGGCCAGGTGCGCCTGGACCCGCTCCCGCTCGTGGCCGATGACGATTATGAGCCGCTCGGGGTCGAGACCCCGGGCGGCGACGAGCACGTGGTCGACCAAGGCGCGGCCGCACAGCTCATGGAGGATCTTCGGCGTTCTCGACTTCATCCGGGTACCCTCGCCTGCGGCGAGGACGATGACGGCTGCCGGGCGCGGCACACTCACGGACGAGGCTCCCTCGGCGTCGCGGCTGAGACATGGCGAAGCGCGATGACGGATGGCCACCCCCAGGGCGCGGCATCGTCACCTGCTCGACAACGTGAGGATACCTTCCCCCCTGGGAAGCCACTCAGCCGACTAGCCGAGTGAATAAATCAGACACAAGGGATGGCTCCGGCACCAGGACTCGAACCTGGACAACAAGGACCAAAACCTTGCGGGCTGCCAATTACCCAATGCCGGACCGGCCGGGCGATCGAGACGGAACCCGCGCGCCCGGCACCCCTACGATACAGAGCCCGCGCCGCCGAACGCGCCCCGTTTGGGCACCCGCTTCGGCGGCCCGCCCCGGGGCTCGCGCGCCCGCGACCCGCCCACGCGCGGCCGGGCGCGCGCGAGGCCGTCGTTTAGCAGGTCAGCGGGGGGTAGAACAAAAGACGGACTCGCTACGACACCCATCTCGAAGAGTCATGTTCCAGACATTCGGCGCTTAGGTATTCCTAACTTACGATGGCGTAGGTTACGGTTGCGTAGCCATATATGAGTCCTTGGCCTTTCCGAGCCACCGCGAGGTAGCGCATGACCCTCATCGAAGAACGCCCTGCTCCGGGACCAAAACCAGACGTCGACCCCGAGCGGAAGACCCTGCCCGAGATCCTCACCTTCGGAGTGGTGGTCGGCGCCCCGCTGATCGCCCTGGCGGTCGCCGTCCCGTTCGCCTGGGGATGGGGGCTCGGCTGGTCCGACGTCGTCATCGCGAGTGTCTTCTACGTGATCACCGGGCTGGGCGTCACCGTCGGCCTGCACCGCCACTTCACGCACGGTTCGTTCAAGGCCAAGCGTCCGCTGAAGATCGCGCTGGGCATCGCGGGCAGCCTCTCGATGGAGATGTCGGTGCTCGACTGGGTGGCCACCCATCGCAAGCACCACAAGTTCTCCGACAAGGAGGGCGACCCGCACTCGCCGTGGCGCTTCGGCACGGGCTTCGCGGCGGTGTCCAAGGGCCTGCTCTGGGCGCACATGGGCTGGCTGTTCGAGGCCGACCGGGCCAACCGCGAGAAGTACGCGCCCGACCTGGTCAAGGACCCGGACATCATCAAGCTGCACAAGCTCTTCCCGGTGCTGGCGATCACCACGATCGTCATGCCCGCGCTGCTGGGCGGCCTGCTGACCTGGTCGTGGTGGGGCATGGCGACCGGCTTCTTCTGGGGCACGCTGGTCCGGATCGGCCTGCTGCACCACGTGACCTGGTCGATCAACTCCATCTGCCACGTCTTCGGCGAGGAGGCCTTCGAGTCGCGCGACAAGTCGCGCAACGTGTGGTGGCTGGCCATCCCCTCCTTCGGCGAGTCCTGGCACAACCTGCACCACTCTGACCCCACCTGCGCCAGGCACGGCGCGCTGAAGGGCCAGATCGACCTCAGCGCGGGCGTCATCCGCTGGTTCGAGAAGGCCGGATGGGCGTACGACGTCCGCTGGCCGACGCCCGAGCGCCTGGCCGCCAAGCGCATCGCCGCCTGACCCGGCGTCCGGGTCCCATATAGAAACAGGGGAACGCCATTATTAGAACCGTGAGCGAACCCCGACGGCGCATGTCAGGTAAGGAACGCCGGGAACAGCTGATCCAGATCAGCAGGACCCTGTTCGCGGAGAAAGGGTTCGACGGCACATCGGTGGAGGAGATCGCGGCGACCGCCAACGTCTCCAAACCGGTGGTCTACGAGCACTTCGGTGGCAAGGAGGGCGTCTACGCGGTCGTCATCGACCGGGAAATGCAGAAGCTGCTGGGCCTGGTCACCGAGGCGCTGTCCGCCTCGCACTCGCTGATCAAGCTGGAGCGGGCGGCCCTGGCCCTGCTGGCCTACGTGGAGGAGAACAGCGAGGGTTTCCGCATCCTCGTCCGCGACTCGCACGCCGCCTCGGGGACCGGCACCTTCGCCAGCCTGATCAACGACATCGCCAGCCAGGTCGAGGACGTCATGGTCGACGAGTTCGTCGAGCGAGGCTACGACCCCAAGCTGGCTCCCATGTACGCCCAGATGCTGGTCGGCATGGTGGCGCTGACCGGCCAGTGGTGGCTGGACGTGCGCAGGCCCCCGCGCCAGGAGGTCGCCGCCCACCTGGTCAACCTGGCCTGGAACGGTCTGACAGGCCTGGATCCCAACCCCCGGCTGACCGCCGCCTCGCGCGGCCTGGAGCACCGGCTGGCCTCTCCGCCGCAGCGCCCCGAGTCCCACCCCCACCCGCCGCGGAGCCCCGCCGAGCCCTCCGCCTCCGGCCTGCGGCCACCCGCCGCGGAGCCGGAGCCGCCCCCGGCGGGATCGCGGACGCTTCCGCGCCCCGAGTTACCGCCGCCCCCGACGGACAAGGAGATCCGGGAGCTGGAGAAGGCCCGCGAGCGGGAGCTGAAGAACCAGGAGAAGCTGCGCGAGCGCGAGCGGCGCGAGGCCGAGAAGCTGGCCAGGGACCTGGAGAAGGCGCGGCTCCGCGAGCAGCGGGAGCTGGAGAAGGTGCGCGAGCGGGAGTATCGGGAGCAACAGCGGCTGCTGAGGGACGAGGAGAAGGCCCGCGAGCGGGAGTTGAGGGAGCTTGAGAAGGCGCGGCTCAGGGAGGCCAGGATCGCCGAGCGCGACGCCGCCAAGCACGCGAAACTCGTTGATGAAGAGCGGGAAAAGTTTGAGCCAAGTGGGTAAGCAACAGCGCCCGTTGAGACTAAATTAACGTTCCGTTCAACCAAAGCGGGCATTCTGGTCATATGTCCGCTGAACTCGTGCGCCCTACCCCCGACGGGCTTCCTCTACCCCAGGAGCGGTTCCTCAACCGAGAGGAGAGCTGGCTCCAGTTCAACCAGCGAGTTCTGGAGATGGCGGAGGACCCGGCCCTGCCGCTGCTGGAACGGGTGCGGTTCCTGGCCATCTTCGCCAGCAACCTCGACGAGTTCTTCCGCGTCCGGGTGGCGGGGCTGAAACGGCGGATGGCCACCGGCCTGCTGCTCCGCACCAAGAGCGGGCTGAAGCCCCGCGAGGAGCTGGCCAGGATCGCGGCGATCGCCAACGACCTCGCGCAGCGGCAGTCGGCCTGCTTCTACGAGCGGATCTGCCCGCAGCTGGGCGCCGAGGGCATCGAGATCGTGCGCTGGGACGACCTGGGCCGTGACGAGCGTGCCGAGATGCGCAAGCTCTTCAGGGAGCGGATCAGGCCGGTGCTGACGCCGCTGGCCGTCGACCCCGCCCATCCTTTTCCGTACATATCGGGCCTGTCGCTGAACCTGGCGGTCACCGTCCGCAACCCCTCGACCGGTAACACGGTCTTCGCCAGGGTCAAGGTGCCCAGCCAGCTCCCCCGCTTCGTCACGGCGTCCAAGAACCGCTTCGTCCCGCTGGAGGACGTGATCGCCGCCCACCTCGGGCAGCTGTTCAAGGGCATGGAGGTCGTCGAGCACCACGTCTTCCGGGTGACCAGGAACGAGGACCTCGACGTCGACGAGGACGTCACCGAGAACCTCATGCAGGCGCTGGAGCGCGAGCTGCTCAAGCGCCGCTTCGGCCCCCCGGTCCGGCTGGAGGTCGAGGACACCATCACGCCCGAGGTGCTCGACCTGCTGGTGGACGAGCTGGGAGTGGCCGAGCACGAGATCTACCGGCTGCCGGGCCCGCTGGACCTGACCGGGCTGCACGCGATCGCCGACCTGGACCGGGGCGAGCTGAGCTTCCGCCCGTTCGTGCCCGCGGAGGTCGTGCACGTCGAGGACGACATCTTCGC
Organism: Streptosporangium sp. G11; assembly: GCF_051192615.1. Classification (NCBI taxonomy): domain Bacteria; kingdom Bacillati; phylum Actinomycetota; class Actinomycetes; order Streptosporangiales; family Streptosporangiaceae; genus Streptosporangium; species Streptosporangium sp. G11. Next base: position 26,427 of record NZ_JBPJUQ010000003.1, on the reverse strand, counting down.
GGTGCTGCGCGAGCGGGACGTGCTGCTGCACCACCCGTACGACTCGTTCTCCACGAGCGTGCAGCGGTTCATCGAGCAGGCCGCGGCCGACCCTGCGGTGCTGGCCATCAAGCAGACGCTCTACCGCACCAGCGGCGACTCGCCGATCGTGGACGCGCTGATCGACGCCGCCGAGGCGGGCAAGCAGGTCGTCGTGGTCGTGGAGATCAAGGCCAGGTTCGACGAGCACGCCAACATCACCTGGGCGCGCAAGCTGGAGCGGGCCGGATGCCACGTGGTCTACGGCGTCGTGGGGCTGAAGACCCACTGCAAGCTGGCCCTGGTCGTGCGCCAGGAGCCCTCGGGCGAGCTGCGCAGCTACTGCCACATCGGCACGGGGAACTACAACCCCAAGACCGCCAGGCTGTACGAGGACCTCGGCCTGCTCACCGCCGACCGGCTGGTCGGCGAGGACGTCACGGACCTGTTCATCCACCTGACCGGCTACTCCAACCACTCGGCCTACCGGCGGCTGCTGGTCGCCCCGCACTCCCTGCGCGGCGGGCTGCTGGCCAGGATCGAGCGGGAGATCTCCCACCAGGAGGCGGGCCGGCCGGCCAGGATCAGGATGAAGACGAACTCCCTGGTCGACGAGCCCATCATCGACGCCCTCTACCGGGCGTCGCGGGCCGGCGTACCGGTGGACCTGTGGGTGCGGGGGGTCTGCACGCTCCGCCCCGGCATCCCCGAGCTGTCGGAGAACATCAGGGTCAGGAGCGTGCTGGGCCGGTTCCTCGAACACTCGCGGATCTACGAGTTCGGCCACGGCCGGCGCCCGGAGATCTGGATCGGCAGCGGCGACATGATGCGCCGCAACATCGAGCGGCGGGTGGAGGCGCTGGTCAAGGTCTCCAGCCAGCAGCAGCGCAACTACCTCAGCGAACTGCTCGACCGGGCCATGTCGGACGACACCGCGACCTGGTGGCTCAACTCCGACGGGACCTGGGCCCGGCACCCCGGTGAGGACCTGCAGACCCACCTGATCGGCACCCGCAGGTGGAGAGCGATCGATGACTGAGCACGACGCCCGCCCGGGCGGCATGATCCACGCGGCCGGGGCGGTCGTCTGGCGCGGCTCCCCCGACGCGCCGGAGGTCGCCCTCGTCCACCGGCCCAAGTACGACGACTGGTCGTTTCCCAAGGGGAAGCTGAAGCGCGGCGAGCACCCCGTCGCGGGCGCGCTGCGCGAGGTGACCGAGGAGACGGGGATCACCGCGGAGTTCGGCCGGTCGCTGCCGTCGAGCCACTACCTCAAGGGCGGGCGGCCCAAGCGCGTCGACTACTGGCTGGCCAGGATGGTCTCCGAGGGGCATCGGACCGACACGCACGAGGTCGACGGCGTGGTCTGGCTGCCGGTGGCCGAGGCCGCGCGGCGCCTGACCTACGAGTGGGACGCCGGGCTGCTCCGCTCGCTCGGCGAGGCGTCGCCTGCGACCACCCCGCTCGTCCTGGTGCGGCACGGCCTGGCGGGGAACCGGCAGGACTGGAAGGGCGACGACGACGATCGGCCGCTCGACAGGCACGGCCGCCGGCAGTCCGAGGTGCTGGCGAGCGTGCTGGGCGCCTTCGGCCTCACGGAGCTGGTCAGCTCTCCCAGCAGGCGGTGCGTGCAGACCCTGGAACCGTACGCGGAACGGGCCGGCCTGCCGATCCGGCTCGACCCCGTCCTGTCGGAGAACGGCTACGACTGCCAGGCCTCCCTCCGCCTGGCCGTGGAGGCGATGGCCTCGAACCGGCCCGTGGCCCTCTGCAGCCACGGCAAGGTCCTGCCCGAGCTGATCTCCGGACTCGACGAGCGGGCGGGCCTCACGCGGCTGTCCAAGGGCGCGTTCATGGTGCTGCACCACGCGGGCGGTGACGTCGTGGCCGCGGACGAATACGACATCTAACACCCGTCACAGGAGCTTCGCGATGGCGGCCGTGGTCTCCTCCCATACTCCGGGGAACTCCTTCCACGCCCGCGCGGCCCCGGCCCGCTCCACGCCGGTCAGCACGCCGTAGGTGAACGTGTCCTCCCCGACCAGGCGGGCGTTCGCGGCCTCGGCCGCCAGCCGCTCCTGCGCGACGACGCCGTCCAAGTGGGTGCCCAGCACCTCCTGCACGGCCTCGGCCCGCTTGGCCAGCTTGCTCATGCCGAGCACCTCCGCGGTGTAGCGGGCCCGCTTGGCCGCCTTGCGCACGTCGTGCATGGCGATCTCGCGCTCGGACTCGTTCTCGATGGCCTGGGCGATGTCGTAGGCCCTGGTGACCCGGCGCCAGCTCTTGGCGGCGACGACGTCCAGGGTGTCGGCGGGCTTCTTGGCGGCCTTGGTGAGCACCGGGGTGCCGGTCAGGTCGTCGAGGGCGTCGAGCAGGGCGAAGTAGCGCTCCCCGCCCAGGGTGTCCCTGATCCGGTCGAGGGCCTCGTGCTCGTCGTCCAGCAGGTCGGAGCTGAGGCGCGCCCTGACCGGGCCCACGATCAGCGCGTCGTCCAGGTCGTCGAGCCCGCGCGCGAACCGCTCGCGGATGACCTCCAGGTCACGGGCCTCCCCGAGGACCGTACCGAGCCACTTGAGCTCCTCCTGGAGGTTCTCGGTCCCCTCGACGACCGTCCTGAACGACTTCAGCGCGCTGCGGAGCCGCCGGGCGGCGACGCGCATCTGGTGTACGGCGTCCTCCTCCGCCTTCCTGACCCGGGGGTCCTGCGCGAGCAGCGCGCCGGCCTGGGAGGTGAGGTAGCCGACGACGACCTCGCCCGCCGACCCGGGAACGGTCTCGGCGCGCGGATGCTCCGAGACCGCTCCGGCGCCGCCGAGCAGGCGCGCGAGCTTGCTGGCCGAGTCGGCGGGGGTGGCCCCGGCCTTGCCCAGCCGCCTGCCGACCTTCCTCAGCAGCTTCTCGTCACCCTGGAGCAGCTCCGCCTCGACCTCTCGCCAGCGCTCGACATGGGGTTCGCCGCCGAACACGGTGCCCTTGACCCGGTCGTCGGCGATCTCGACCAGCCCCACCCCCGCGCCGTTGACCACGGTGGTGACGGCACGGCGGGTGTCCAGCTCGGCGATGGGCGCGAGCGGGGCGCCCCGGGTGTAGGCGAGCACCAGGTCCGCCAGCTCGGGGGGAACGATCTTGGCGCTCCGGGTCAGCGGATGGGTGATCTCCTGGCGGACGCCCTTGGCCTTGGGAAGTTTGAGGTGCCACCCCGGATCGGTGCCGCCCCGGCGTCTCCGCAGGGTGATCCCTCTCGCGGCGAGCCTCAGATCGGGCGTGTCGAAGTAAAGGGCGACCAGCTGGTGGGTTTTCGGACCCACGACCTCCGCCGAGCCCGGAAGGCCCGTGAGATCCGGCAGCTGGTACTCCGCCGGCACGTCGAACTTGTCCTCAATTTCTATCGCCACAGGTCATCCCCTGATTTGCCCAGATATCTACCACGTCTTCGCAGTATTTATTGATGCCCTGTTATCCGTCCAGGAACCCAGGGCGATTGCCCCCGAGGTCACCGGGACGACGGCACCCCCGGCCGGACCGCTGGTCATGAGGGCATTCGAACCCGATCGACCCGACCACCTCACCTGTGCGATCGGGTCATTGAGCGGGGGACGCGTTCTCCGGGTGCCGCCCCTGCACGGGGGTGAAGAGGGCGGCCACCGCGATCAGCAGGCAGCATACGCCCGCGAAGACGAAGACCGGGGTGGTGCCGTAGCGGGCCGCGCCCCAGGTGAGGACGGCCGCGCCGACGGGGCCCATCGAGAAGTGGATGGTCCAGAACGCCGACGTGACCCGCCCGAGCAGGTAGTCGGGGGTCACCTGCTGGCGCAGGGACATGGAGCAGATCCCCGCTACGCTCACGCAGCCGAGATAGAGGGCCACGATGACGGCCACCCCCCAGACGGAGCCCGCGAATCCGACGCCGACGATCGCGAGCCCGGCCACGGCCTGCGCGCCGATCCACGCGGGGCCGAACCCCACGCGCCTGCGCAGGCGCGCGACCAGGAGAGAGCCGATCACCGTGCCGACCGCGGCGACACCGAGGACCACCCCGACGGTGGAGTCGGGCCGGCCCAGGTCGTGCTTGAGCCGGTAGATCACGAGGTCGGTCAGTCCGAGCGTCAGGAAGACGAAGCACGACAGCAGGACGGTCAGGACGCGCAGCACCGGATGGCGCCACAGGAACACCGCCCCGGCCAGAAACTCGCGCCACGGCCGCTCTCGCGCGGCGGGCGTCGCGGGCCCGCCGGTGTTGCGGGGAACGCGGATCAGGTACACCCCGATCGCGGACACCGCGAAGCTCACGGCGTTGATGCCGATCGCGGCGGTCAGGCCGAATCTTCCCGCCACCACCCCGGCCAGCATCGGGCCGAGGATTCCCGCCGCGGCGGCGGTCGCGTAGAGCTTGCCGTTGGCGTCGGTGACGCGGTCCTCGCCGACGAGGTTGCGCACCGCGGTCACGTAGGTGACCTGGAAGACCATGCCGACGGCCTCGGCCAGCGGCAACACCACGTAGAGCAGCCAGACGCGCGGCCCCGTCGTCCAGGCCAGCGGGATCAGGGCGTACAGGACGAGCCTGGCGAGGTCGCAGACGATGAGCAGCGTGCGCCGGTCGAACCGGTCGACGAGGACCCCGGCGAACACTCCGGCGACGATCGAGGCGGCGCCCGAGACGCCGGTCAGCAGGCCCATCTGCGCGACGGAGCCCGTCGCGTTCAGGATGAGCAGGGGAACGGCGATGAGAGCGAACGAGTCACCGGCCACGGAAAGGGTCTGCGCGCCCCAGAATATGCCGAAGGATCGATCCCGCCACAGAGGGCGGGGCGCTTCCGGTCCGGAACCCGCTGCTTCCTTCACCCGCCGCCTGACGCTCGTCCGACACATCGCCGGGTCACGTCCGGCGACCGGTCACGACCGCGTCCGCATCCTCGCGGCCCCGCCCCGGCACTCCGCGGACCGACCCACGCCCACCGAATCACACCATTCGCAGCCGGATCAAGAAATTTTCCGGTATCGCCGAAACACCGGCAGGGGCACACCACATGGCGGTCCAGCTCTTCAGGACCGGGTCATGTTCGATGTGCCACCCCGGGGTCTGTTCGAGTGCCGCGAGCTGTGGCGCTTCCAGGTCGGGCAGTCTCGCCCGCAGCCGCTGCGCGGCACCGACGCGAACACCTCGGCCACGAACGCGGCCCCGCGCCGGGACATGCCACGACACGCCGCGAGCAGCGTTTGCCGCGGGCGTTTCCGCACCGGCCGCTGCACGGACTGGTCGTTGCCAGCTCACCCGGTGAGCAGCGCGCACGAGCGCAGCCTGCTCGCGACTCAGAGGCGGGAAGCCCGCCACGCGCTCGGCGGCAGCAGCGCGGATCTCGGCGCGGTCCCCGGCATCGGATCGGCCGCCTACTCCGAACCCAGTCGCTGCCGTGCGGCGGGGTGCCCGAAGAGGCCCGGGAGGCCACCCGAGTGCAAGAAGACCGTGGTCTCGCCTGGGCGGATCGTGCCGTCCTTCACGGCCGCGACGAGGCCGGCCATCGCACGCCCCGTGTAGGTGGGATCCAGGACGATCCCCTCCGTCCGGGCTGCCAGGTGGATCGCGCCGGCTGTTGTCTGCGACAGGAGGCCGTACCCGTCGCCGAGCTGGTCGTCGCGAATGCGCAGCTGCTCTTCGGCGACGGGTACGCCGCTCGCTTCGGACGCCATCCGCGCGACGGCGCTTCGCGGGTCACGCATCGCGCCCGTGTCGACGCCGAGTACCCGGTCGGCGCCGAGGGCAGCGACCAGGCCGGCCATCGTGCCGCCCGAGCCGACTGCGCAGACCACGGTCCGCACTGCCGGGAGCTGTCCGTCGATCTCGTGCCCGGCCTCGACGTACCCGATGGCGCCCAGCGCGCTGGAGCCACCGAACGGGATCACGTACGGTGTGCCGCCGCCATCTCGGATCTCCTCTGCGACCTGAGCGACCAACTCGTCCGGTGATGTGTCTCCCGCCCAGTGGATCCGGGCCCCGAACAATGCGTCCAAGAGCACGTTGCCCTGGCGTGACCCGTCGTCCGTGCCGCCCAGCACGAGGACTGCCCGGAGGCCGAGCCGGGCCGCCGCCGCGGCGGTCAACCGTGCGTGATTGCTCTGTGGTGCGCCCGTGGTGACGAGTGTGTCCGCTCCCCGGGCGATCGCCTCGCCCACTGTCCACTCGAGCTTGCGGATCTTGTTGCCGCCCGCCCCCAAGCCCGTCAGGTCGTCCCGCTTGATCCACAGGTCGGACCTGCCGAGTCCGAGCGCGGACGCAAGCCTGGGCGCGGGCTCGATCGGGGTCGGCCAGTACCCGAGCCTGACGCGAGTCCCCCTGCGCGTCGCATCGTCCATGCCCGTCATCCTTTCAGGCTCACAAGCCGCCCCGGCCTGTCACGGTCGTGAGGCGAGAAGCGTCTGGGTGACCTCGGCGTCGATCACCTGCTGGCCGGCGTTGATCAGCGCCTGGGTGAGCACGGCTCCGGGGAGCACGCTGTTCACGGTGATTCCGCGGTGCCCGATCTCTCGCACGACCTCTTCGGCGTCGGCGCGTTCCGGCGGACAGTAGTTGACGACCACGCTCGCCGGCGAGGCGCTCCGCGATGGAGCGTCCGATTCCTCGTGATGCCCCCGGTGACGAGCGCCACTTTGCCGTGCAGTGTCATGTGTTGTCTTCGATCAGGGGATTGCCCCCGCTTGTCGTCGGACACGGATGCGTCCGACGAGGTGTGTCGCGGGCATGTGCCCGCGGTTGGCCGTGGCCCGGCGGGCTGCGGGGAGGTCAGCCGAGCAGTTCTCGGACGCGGGGGACGACCTCGGTGCCGTAGAGGCGGATGTTGTTCAGGAGCCGCTCGTGACTGAGAGCACCCATCGCGTACTTGAGGTCGAATCGGTTCGCGCCGAGCGCGGTCATGTTCGCGGCGATCTTCCGGGCCACCGTCTCGGGCGAACCGACGTACAGAGCACCGTTGGGGCCGATCTCGTGAAGGAAGCTCTCCTTGGAGGGGACGGCGAACCCGCGTGTCCTGCTGACGTGGCGGATCACGTCGAGGTAGTTCGGCCAGAACTCGTCGATGGCTTGCTCGTCGGTTGCGGCGACATGGCCGGGAGAGTGGATGCCGACCGGGCGTGGGGGGTGCCCGAGCTGGGCGAGGGCTTGCTGGAAGAGGCTCGCGAACGGTGCGAAGCGGGCGGGCGGGCCGCCGATGATGGCGAGCATCAGGTTGAACCCGTAGTGGGCGGCCCGCACGACGGATTGCGGGCTGCCGCCGACGCCGATCCACACCGGGAAGGGACCGTCTTCGAGGTAGGGAACGACGTCCTGGCCGTGCAGCGGTGTGCGGGTCGTCCCGGACCAGGTGACGGGCGGGCCCTTGACGAGCTCGGCGAAGAGGTTGATCTTCTCCTCGAAGAGCACCTCGTAGTCGGCGAGGTCGAAGCCGAACAACGGGAAGGAGTCGACGCTGGATCCGCGTCCGAGGATGACCTCGGCGCGCCCGTTCGACAGGGCGTTGAGGGTGGAGTAGCGCTGGAAGACGCGGATCGGGTCGTCGGAGCTGAGCACGGTCACGGCGGATCCGAGCCGGATCTGCGAGGTGCGCGAGGCGATCGCGCCGAGGACGACGTCGCCGGCAGGCATGGGGAAGTCGGGTGTGTGGTGCTCGCCGATGCCGAAGTAGTGCACGCCGACCTCGTCGGCGAGCACAGCCTGCTCGACAAGGTCCCGGATGGTCTGCGCGTGCGAGAGCGGTGTGCCTTCCTCGTCACTGGTCCGGTCACCGAACGTGTCGAGCCCGAACTCCAGCGGGAAGTCGCTGGCTGGATCGCTCGGGGTCTCGGATGTGCTCATCGTGGGATTCCTTGTCGTCGTACGGATGATGGCGGAGGCGCTACCAGGGTCAGGCGGTGGCTCTGGCGCGCACGGCACGCTCGAAGTCGTGGTGGTCGAGGCGGGCCCCGAAAACGGGACCGCCGGGTTGGAACGCGCGGCCGGCCCGTAGCGTGTCGAGGGTGACCGGGTCGTAGCCGAGGCGGTCCACGATGGCGGCGACCAGTTCCACGGCGGCCGGGTCGTCGCCTGCGACACCGAGGGCGCGGCGGTCGTGTGCGCCGACGGGTCGGCGGTCTTCCTCCAGCTCGTGGTAGCCGATGTGGTTGAAGGTCTTGACCACGGTCGAGGCAGGCAGATGGCGCTGCACGATCTCGCTGCTGCTGAGTGCGGTGTCCTCGAACAGGGTCTGCACGCCATCGGTCGGCGCCCAGTAGTTCATGTTGTCGATCACGATCTTGCCTGCCACGAGGGCAGGGTCGAAGGTCGCGAACCTGTGCAACGGGATGGCGAGGACGACGAGTTCCGCCTCTGCGGCCGCCTCAGCGTCCCATCGCGGGGTCACGCCCGGCATCACGATGCTCGCGATCAGCTCAAGTTCCGCCGGGTCGCCGGAGGCGGCGACGGAGACCTCGTACCCGGCGTCCACCATGACCCGCCCGAGGGCGGAGCCCACGCGGCCGGCGCCGAGGATCGCGATCTGCGTGCCGCGGGGGCTGAGCGCGCTCACGACGACTTCGGGCGCGCGATGGAGTGTGACTCCAAAGCGGCAAGGTGGGTCTGGACGGACGCCAGGACGCCGCCGAGCTCGTCGAGCTGCTGCTCGGACAGAGCGTCGGCGAAGTAGTGTTTCACGGCCCGCAGATGGGGCGCCGATGCGCGGCGGAACGAGGCCATTCCTTCCTCGGTGATCGCGATGATGGCACCGCGGTTGTCGGTCAGGCACTCCTCGCGGCGGATGAGACCACGGCGCCCCATGCGCCCCAGGTGATGCGAGAGGCGACTGCGCTGCCAGTCGATCGTGTCGGCCAGCTCGGAGGAGCGCAGCGAGCGCCCTTCCGCCTCGCTGAGGGCAAGCATCACCGCGTAGTCGCCCGGGGAGACATCGACCTCTTGAAGCTGGGCCGTCAACAACCGTCGCAGCTCGGTCGTGGTGTCCATGAGCGAGCGCCACACCGAGAGCTCCTTGCTCGTCAGACGGCGTCTCGCTTGGGCCTGATCGGGGTCCTGGACGTTCATGCTCACCTCACTTGATTGACACATCAATTATGTGCATGCACGATTGACATGTCAATCAGAAGGAGGTGGGGCATGGCGAAGGCTCAGGACACGCACCCGATCGTGATCGGGATCGACAGCTTCGGAGACATCACGTCCGACGATGCGGGGCGTCCGTTCGATCAGCCGGAGAACATCCGGGCGCTCGTCGAGGAGGGCGTGCTCGCCGACGAGTCGGGGCTGGACTTCTTCGGTCTCGGCGAGCATCACATCGAGGAGATGCCGCTGTCCGCGCCGGATCTCGTGCTCGCGACGGTAGCCGCCCGGACCTCCCGAATCCGGTTGGGCTCGGCGGTGACGGTACTCAGCTCCGACGACCCGGTGCGCGTGTTCCAGCGCTACGCCACCCTCGACGCGCTCTCGAACGGTCGGGCCGAGGTGATCCTCGGGCGCGGGTCGAGCAAAGAGTCCTTCCCGCTGTTCGGATTCGACCTGGCCGACTACGAGCGTCTGTTCGAGGAGAAGCTCGAGCTGTTCGCGGCGCTGCGTTCAGAGCAGCCGGTCACCTGGTCGGGAACGACGCGCGCGCCCCTACCGGGCCTGCCGGTGTTCCCGCGGACGGCGTCCGGGGCTCTGCCGACGTGGGTCGGGGTCGGGGGCAGCCCCTCGTCGGTGGCCCGCGCGGCGCGCTACGGGTTCAACCTCATGCTCGCGATCATCGGTGGCAACCCCGCCCGTATGACACGTCTCGCCGAGCTGTTCCGCCAGTCCATCACCCAGTTCGGCTTCGGCTCCCGACCGATCGGCGTGCACTCGCCCGGGCACGTCGCCGCAACCGACGAGCAAGCCGTCGAGGAGTTCTGGCCCTTCTACGAGACGTTCATGCTTGAGGCCCGCTACCAGCGGGGCTTCCCGCCGATCACCCGCGAGCTCTACGAGCACGAGCTGGAGTACGGCTCGCTCTACGTCGGCTCGCCCGAGACCGTCGCCCGCAGGATCGCCAAGACGATGCGGCTGCTCGGCGCGACCCGTTTCGACCTCAAGTACGGCATGGGACCGATGCCGCACTCCCAGATCATGGAGAACATCCGCCTCTTCGGCACCGAGGTCGCCCCGCTGATCCGCGGGCACCTCGCCCACGGTGACACCGCCCACCGACGGCAGGACGCCCGCGCCGGCGTGCCTGCCGAGCGATCAACCCCGACCACCTAGAAGGGCACTCGACCACGAACCGCATCGTCCTGAGCACCTCCGCCACGCTCGTCACGACGAACGACCCCGTCCGCATCGCCGAGGAGTACGCGATGCTCCAGCACCTGTCGAAGGGCCGCACCTACTGCGGGTCGGAACCAGGCGCGTAACCGTGCGAGGAAACGCCCCGCTGCTCGCCGCTGGTTCGTTCCGCTCTTGATGCGACGGCCCGAGATCGATGGTCACTTCTGGGCGACCGCGAAGACCCTGCGGAAGGGGAAGACCGTGCCGTGCGGCCCGCGCGGATAGGCCTCGCGGAGCGGGGCGGCGCAGTCGGCGAGGAAGGCGGCGGCCTCGGCGGGATCCAGGCGGTCGAGCATCGGGCGCAGGGCGGTGCCGGTGATCCAGGCGAGCACGGCGTCGTCGCCGGGGAGGACGTGGAGGTAGGTGGTCTCCCACGCGTCCACCCGGCAGCCCAGGCCGGTGAGCAGGTCGAGGTACGCGGCCGGGTCGTCGACCGGGGAGGGACGGACCAGGTCGCCCAGCCGGTGGCGCCACTTCGTACGGCACAGCTCGCGGACCAGGGCGTGGCTGGGGGCGTCGAAGTTGCCCGGGACCTGGAAGGCGAGCCAGCCGCCGGGGGCGAGGGCCTCCACCCAGCGCGGCAGCAGCTCGCGGTGCTCGGGCACCCACTGCAGGACGGCGTTGGACACGATCACGTCGACCGGGCGCCCGGGGCGCCAGCGCGTGACGTCGTCGACGGAGAAGCTCAGCGAGCCGCCCGCGGGGGCCTTCTCGATCATGGCGGGCGAGGAGTCGAACCCGTGGACGCGGGCGCCGGGCCAGCGTCTGGCGAGCTCGGCGGTGAGTTCGCCGGTGCCGCAGCCCGCGTCGATCACGTGGCCGGGGCGCTCCGCGGCTATCCTGGAAACAAGATCGAAGAATGGCCGCGACCTCTCGTCGGCGTAGCGGCCGTAGACCAGGGGATCCCACATATCTCTTGACATCAAGATAATTGATATCCGGCAAGATATCTCGATGTCAAGACAGATAGACTCGCGACATGACCCTGCACCACGCGGACCACGGCTCCGGGCGTCCGTCCGTCGCGAAGGACGAGACCGTGGCGGCCGACGCGCTCGACAGGGACGAGGTCGACCTGCTGGTCGCCGCCTGGCGTCAGGAACGCCCCGACCTCGACGTGGAGCCGCTCCAGGTGCTCAGCCGGGTCTCCCGGCTGGCCCGCCACCTCGACCGCGCCCGCCGGGCCTCCTTCGCCGAGCACGGCCTGGAGACCTGGGAGTTCGACGTGCTCACCGCCCTGCGCCGGGCCGGGGAGCCGTACGAGATGAGCCCGGGAGCCCTGCTCCGCGCGACGCTGGTGACGTCGGGGACGATGACCAACCGGATCGACCGCCTGGCCGCGGCCGGGCTGGTCAGGCGGCGCCCCGACCCCGAGGACCGGCGTGGTGTCCTGGTCTCCCTGACCGACGCCGGGCGGACGCGGGTGGACGGCGCCTTCGCCGACCTGCTGCGCCGCGAGCGCGATCTCCTGTCGAGCCTGGGAAAACGCGAACAGCAGGCCCTTTCGGGCCTGCTGCGCACGCTGCTCGTCCCTTTTGACGCCACCGACACCGGAGTGCGCTGACCCTTCATGCCCTCCAGGGAAGATCCAAACCTGGACCTTCCGTACTTCCGGGGCGGATCCGGAGAGCGGGGCCTACTCGCCCAGGCGGTCGGCCAGCTCCAGCCACTCGCCCTCGATCGACTCCTTCTCCGCGAGGATCTCCTTCAGCTGCGCGTCGAGCGAGGCCAGCCGCTCGTAGTCGGCGGCGGAGTCGGCCATGGACGCGTGCAGCTTCGCCTCGCGGCCACTCAGCTTGTCGAGCTGGCGCTCCATCCGGGAGAGCTCCTTGCGAAGGTCACGCTCGTCCTTCGCGGACAGGCCGGGGCCCGTCTCCTTAGCGCCGGCGGACGAGGTCGCCGAGGCCGTGCCGGACACCGCGCCGGACGCCGCCCGCGCGGACAGGGCCGCTCCCGAGGCGCGCCGGGCGAGGTATTCGTCCACGCCGCCGGGGAGCATCGACAGCTTGCGGTCGCCGAGCAGGGCGACGGTCCTGTCGGTGACCCGCTCCAGGAAGTAGCGGTCGTGGCTGACCAGGATCAGCGTGCCCGGCCAGCCGTCGAGCAGGTCCTCCAGCTCGTTGAGCGTCTCGATGTCGAGGTCGTTGGTCGGCTCGTCGAGCAGCAGCACGTTGGGGTCGTCCATGAGGAGGCGGAGCAGCTGCAGGCGGCGCCGCTCGCCACCGGACAGGTCGCCGACGACCTTCCACTGCGCGTCGCCCTTGAAGCCGAGGCGCTCCAGCAGCTGGGAGGCGGTCCACTCCTTCTTGCCGACCTGGATGAACTTGCGCACCTCCTCGACGGTCTCCAGCACCCGGCGCTCCGGGTCGAGCTCGCCCAGCTCCTGCGACAGGTGCGCCAGGCGGACCGTCTTGCCGCGTACGAGCCTGCCCGAGTCGGGGTGCACCGTACCGGCGAGCAGGCGGAGCAGCGAGGACTTGCCCGACCCGTTCACACCGATCAGGCCGACCCGGTCACCGGGGCCGAACTGCCAGGTCGAGTGGTCGAGGACCATCGGGCCCTGGCCCGGCCCTCCGGCGTGCAGGGTGACGTCCTCAAGGTCGTAGACCGTGCGGCCCAGCCGGGCCGCGGCGAACTTGACCAGCTCGACGCTCTCCCTGGCGGGAGGCTCGTCGGCGATCAGCGCCTGGGCGGCGTCGATGCGGAACTTGGGCTTGGACGTGCGCGCGGGCGGGCCCCGGCGGAGCCAGGCGATCTCCTTGCGCATCAGGTTCTGGCGGCGGGCCTCGGTGGAGGCGGCGACCCGGGCGCGCTCGGCCTTGGCCAGCACGTACGCGGCGTACCCGCCCTCGTAGCGCTCGACCGTGCCGTCCACGACCTCCCACGTCCTGGTGGAGACCGCGTCCAGGAACCACCGGTCGTGGGTCACGACCACCAGCGCGGTCCTGCGGCCCGCCAGGTGCCTGGCCAGCCAGTCGATGGCCTCGATGTCGAGGTGGTTGGTGGGCTCGTCCAGGATGATCAGGTCGTGCTCGTCGATGAGCAGCTTGGCCAGGGCCGTGCGGCGCCGCTCACCGCCCGACAGGCTTCCGGCGAGCGCCGTCAGGTCGATGTCGCCGAGCAGGCTGGCGAGGATCTCGCGGATGCCCGCGTCGCCCGCCCACTCGTGCTCGGACCTGTCACCGAGGACGATCTCGCTCACCGAGCGAGCCGGGTCGAGATCGTCGCCCTGCGACAGCGACCCCACCTGGAGCCCCCTGTTGTGGGTGACCCGTCCGGTGTTGGGCTTGAGGTCGCCGGCTATCACCGAGATGAGGGTGGTCTTGCCGCCGCCGTTGCGGCCGACCACGCCGATGCGGTCGCCCACCTCGATGCCGAGGGAGACGTCGCTGAGCAGGGGCTTGGGACCGTAGGAGTGGGAGACCGACTCAAGATTGACCAGATTCATCGCCACACAAGCGTATCCGCTCCCGGCCGGCGCGACCCCCACCGGGAAGGCGGCCTTCGCCCGTGCGCCCTCGCCGGGAAGCGCCCCCGGAAAACGTCCCCGGGAAACCCCGCCCATGCGACGGCCCGGCCCCGGCCGCGCGGCCCCCGGGACCACGGCACGCCGGGACCCCGGGGCCGCGACCGGGACGGAGGCGGCTACACGATCACGGGACCGGGGACGGGGCCGTGGGCGGTGATGACGTCACGCGCCACCCCGGCGTCCTTCAGGAAGGCCGCCAGCTCGCCCGCGTGGGCCTCGGAGCGGGCGAGGAAGGCGCAGGTGGGCCCGGAGCCGGAGACCAGTGAGCCGAGGGCCCCGTGGTCGCGGCCGGCGTCCAGGGTGCGGGCCAGGGATCCGCGCAGCATCACGGCGGCGGGCTGCAGGTCGTTGCAGAGCTCGGCGCCGAGGGTCTGCGCGTCCCCCTCGCGGAGCGCGGCCAGCAGCGGCTCGGCGGCCCGGGGCCAGGCGACCCGCTCGCCGAGCGCCTGGCGGAGGCGGTCACACTCGGCGTAGACGGTGGCCGTGGACAGGCCGCCGTCGGCGAGCGCGAACACCCAGTGGAAGGTGCCCGCGACCTCCAGCGGGGTCAGCCGCTCGCCCCTGCCGGTGCCGACGGCCGTACCGCCGAGCAGCGCGAACGGGACGTCGCTGCCGATGTCGGCGGCGATCTCCATCAGGTCCTCGAGCGGCAGGCCGAGGCCCCACAGCTCGTTGCAGGCGACCAGGGCCGCGGCGGCGTCGGCGCTGCCGCCCGCCATGCCGCCCGCCACCGGGATCGACTTGCGGATGAGCAGGTTCACGCCGTACGAGCGGCCCGCGTGCCCGGCCAGCGCGAGAGCGGCCTTGATCGCGAGGTTCTCGCGGTCTTCCGGCACCTGGTCGGCGGACTCGCCCTCCACCCGGACGCTCATCCCGGTCTTCGCGGTGGCCGTGACCTCGTCGAAGATCGAGACGGCGTGGAAGACATTGACGAGGTCGTGGTAGCCGTCATCCCGCAGCGGCCCGACGGCAAGCTGCAGGTTGACCTTCGCGGGCACGCGGACGGTCACGGAGTTCATGCGTCCCTCATCGGGGCTCGCTCACTGGTCACGACCTCAGATCGTAACGGGCTCCCTCCGCCGCGCACGCAAACGGACCGGCGAATCACGCTACGCACCGCTTTCGGCCGTACGGTGCTCGGCGATCCGCGCGAAGTCCTCGACGGTGAGCTGCTCACCGCGCTCGGAGGGGTCGATCCCCGCGGCCCGCAGCGCCCGCTCGGCGGCGGGGGCCGTACCCGCCCAGGAGGCGAGGGCGGCGCGAAGGGTCTTGCGGCGCTGGGCGAAGGCGGCGTCCACCACCGCGAAGACCTCCTCGCGGGTGGCCACGGTCGTGGGCGGTTCTCGCCGGACCATCGCGACCAGGCCGGAGTCGACGTTGGGAACCGGCCAGAAGACCGTACGGCCGACGGGGCCGGCCCTGCGGACGTCGGCGTACCAGGCGGCCTTGACCGAGGGGATGCCGTACACCTTGGAACCGGGGCCGGCGGCCAGCCGGTCGGCGACCTCGGCCTGCACCATGATCAGGACTTTGTTCAGCGACGGCTGCGTCTCCAGCAGGTGCAGCACCACCGGCACGGACACGTTGTAGGGAAGGTTCGCGACCAGCGCGGTCGGCCTCTCGTCCGGCAGGTCCGCGGGCAGGACGCGCATGGCGTCGGCGAGCACCACGGTGAGACGGCCGGCGAGTTCGGGGGCGTGCTCGGCCACGGTCAGCGGCAGCTGGGCGGCGAGAACGGGGTCGATCTCCACGGCGATCACGCGGCGGACCTCGGGAAGCAGCGCGAGGGTGAGCGAGCCCAGCCCGGGACCGACCTCGATGACGACGTCGTCCGGCTCGAGCCCGGCCACCCGCACGATCTTGCGGACGGTGCCCCCGTCGATCACGAAGTTCTGGCCGAGCTTCTTCGTGGGACGAATGTTGAGCCTGTCCGCCAAAATACGTATTTCCGCTGGACCAAGAAGGTTCATGCTGGTTCCCCGCACGGCGGCTCGGACCCGGTACCTACCGGCCCGCTGTGGTCTTTGACTCGTTTGCCTCGATTACTCAAGGTTGTTCTCCCATGCCATCCGACCAGTTTCCCGCACCGAAGACGATGCAAAGACGCCTGATGAAGCGCGAGGGGTTCCGTTGTGGATAACGTTGCCGTACGGGGGCCCAACGGTGAGAAGGGGAATCTTCCCGGTGAAGAGGACGTGAACCAGCCCGGTGTCGAGGGGCTGCGACCCGCCGACCCCGAGCAGATCGGGAGTTACCGCCTGCTCGGACGTCTCGGCGAGGGCGGGATGGGAACCGTTTACCTGGCGCTGGCGCCGACGGGACGGCCGGTCGCGCTCAAGGTGGTGAAGGCGGAGTTCGCGATCGAGGACGGCTTCGCGGCGAGGTTCCACACGGAGGTCGAGAACGCGCGGCGGGTGGCCTCGTTCTGCACCGCCCAGGTGCTGGACAACGGCAACGACGACGACGGCCGCCCGTACATGGTCACCGAGTACATCGCGGGCACGCCGCTGTCCCGCCAGATCATCGAGCACGGCGCCCTGGAGCAGGGAACCCTGCACGGCGTGGCCCTGGGGGTGGCGGCGGCGCTGGCCGCGATCCACGTCGCCGGGCTGGTGCACCGGGATCTCAAGCCCGCCAACGTGATCCTGTCCATGTCGGGCCCCCGCGTGATCGACTTCGGCATCGCCAGGGCCCTCGACTCCACGCACAGCTTCACCCGCTCGGGCGAGGTGCTGGGCAGCCCCGGCTGGTGGGCCCCCGAGCAGGTCCGCGGCCTGGAGATCACTCCGGCCGCCGACGTCTTCGCGTGGGGGTGCATGGTCGCGTACGCGGGCAACGGCCGCCACCCCTACGGGCGGGGCGACATGATGACCATGGCCACCCGGCTGCTCACCACCCCGCCCGACCTGGGCGCGCTTCCCGCCCCGCTCAACGACCTGGTCCGCCGCGCGACCGAGATGGACCCCTACCAGCGGCCCAGCGCCCAGGACCTGCTGATCGCCCTGGTCGGCGGCGGGATCGCGGCACCGGCCGCCCCGGCTCCCATACGGGCCGACCCGCCCACGCTGATCGCCACCGACCTGCTGAACGAGTCGTGGGAGCCGCCCGCCAACGTGGAGCCCGACTCCACCCAGACCCTCAGCGCGCTGAACCTGGAGTCGGGGTTCGCCGACCCGGCCACGGCACCGACGCCGATCCCCGGCCCGATCCCCGGCTGGGACCCGGCGGGCCCGCCCTCGGTACCGGCCCCGTCCGCCCCCGGGGCGGCCTTCACCTCCGCGCCCCCCGAGACCCCTGGGACTCCGGCCCCTTCGGCGTCCGGCCCGTCCACGACACCGGCGGCCTCCGAACCCCGCACGGCACCGGCGCCCCTCACGGCGCCGACCGTGCCACCGGGAACACCGGGAACACCAGGGCCGTCAGGCTCCCTGACGGCCCCGGAACGGACCCCGCCGCCGAATCCGCTCCCGTACCCCATGCGGGCCGAGCCCACGACATCGCCGTCGCGCCCGTTCACGACCCCTCTCCCGGTCCAGCCGTCCGGCCGGGCACCGGATATCGCGCCGGGCCGGATACCGGCTCAGACGCGAGACCAGGCAGCGGAGCAGGCACAGGGGGCGCAGCGTCAGACGCAGGGGCAGGCGCCGGGTCAGGTGCCCACCCTGCCCCCGGCGCCCCCGGCGGGATTCCAAACCCCGCCCGGATCAGACGCGCCGGACACGGGGGGTTCGGCGCCCCGGCGCCGCTGGCTGTTCGCCGGGCTGGCCGTGCTCGCGGCACTGGCCGTCACGGTCGTCGTCCTGATGAACACCGGCGGAGGAAACGCGAACGGCCAGGGACAGGCGCGGCCCGGCAACACCGCCGAGGCCGGCGACCTCGCCGGTACCGGCGCCACCGACGTGGGCCGCACGATCACGACCGGCTCCTTCATCGAGGACCCTCGGCTGATCATCCCCAGGACCCCGACCTGCGGGCTCACCTCCTACGGGAACGCCACCCCGGCACGCGGCCGGTTCTGCGCGGTCCCGTTGACGCTGATCAACACCGGCGGGGAGCTGGTCCAGCTCGGTGACGGCACCGCGATCACCCTGACCGACGATCGCGGCGCGACGCACACCCCCGAGCGGGTGTCGACGACCCTTCCCCCCGCCCTGCCCCCGGGGACGAAAGCCGAGGCCGTCCTGGTCTTCGACCTGCCCCCGGCTCGCAGGCCCGCCAAACTGACCGGCGTGGTGATCAAGGGAGGCAGGAACATCGAGGTGAGGTTGTCATGAGGCTGCTGCTCTCCCTCGCGGCGACGGCCGCGATCGTCCTCCCCTCGACCGGGTCCGCCGAGGCGCTCACCGCGCCCGCCCGGATCCTCTCGGCCGGGTCCGGCGCCGCCTCCGCCGCCTCGCCCGCCGACTGCACCGGGGCGGGCGTGAGCGACTTCGACGGCGACGGCCTGGAGGACTCCGCGGTCGGCGACCCGCTCGCCAACCCCGGCGGGCTGACCGGAGCGGGGGCCGTCCACGTGCTCTTCGGCCGGGGAGAGAGCGGCGAGGCCGTGACCGTCCCCGAGACGAAGGCGGGCGACGGCTTCGGCTGGTCGGTGCGGCTGGCCAAGGTCGACGGCGACGGCTGCGCGGACCTGCTCGTCGGCGCCCCGTACGCGGACGTGGCGGGCCGTGCGGACGCGGGTGCGGTCTACGTGGTCTACGGCGGCCCCGGGGGCAGGACGGCCCGCCTGGTCGCCCCGGAGCCCGAGGCCGACGCCCACTTCGGCTGGTCCCTGACCTTCGGAGGGACGATGGTGGCGGTCGGAGCCCCGCACGAGAACGCCGAGGGTACGGCCGACTCCGGCGCTGTCTACCTCTTCGGCACCCCGGCCCTCGGGACGGGCCGGCGGATCTCGCAGGAGACCGAGGGCGTGACGGGCAACGGCGAGGTCGGCGACATGTTCGGCTGGTCGCTGGCGATCGGCAGGCTCGGCGGAACCTCGCAGGAGCCGGATCTCGCGGTCGGGGTGCCGTACGAGAACGACGACGGGGCGGGGCGCCAGGTCGGCGCGGGAAAGCTCGATTCCGGGTCGATCGCGGTGATCTACGACGTGCGCGAGCCCAAGGACGAGTACGGGAGCAGGAAATGGGACCTCCGCGAGGTGGCCGAGTCCGAGGAGGGCGACCGGTTCGGCTACGCGATGGCCTACGCCGAGCAGGGTGACGTCGGCTACCTCGCGGTGAGCGCCCCGCTCGGCGACGGCGGGCCAGTGAAGGACTCCGGCCTCGTCCAGCTGTTCCAGGCCTCCGGCACCCAGGTGATCACCCCCATCGCCACCTTCCACCAGGGCCAGGAGGGGGCACCGGGCGAGGGCTACGGATTCTCGCTGGCGTTCACCGGCGAGGGAGGCCAGGGAGAGGTCAGGCTCGCCGTGGGCGTGCCCTTCGACGGCCCCGGCGGGCAGGGCGGCGTACGGCTGCTCACGATCGGCGAGCAGGGGGCGGGCAGGCTGGTCACCCAGAGCACGGCGGGTGACCACTTCGGCTGGTCGGTCGGGTTCAGCGGCAACCGGCTGGTCGTCGGGGCGCCCGACAGGGGAGGCGCGGGAGCGGTCGTCCTGCTGGGCCGCAACGACACCGAGGGCATCCCGCTCTCGCCGGGCACCGGGAAGATCCCGGCCCTCGAAGGCGCCGCCTCCGCCGACTTCGGCACGGCCGTGGGCTGAGGCTCCCGGCTCCGGTCCCGCCATGGGCCGGGGCCGCCGGCTTCGGCGCCGCCGGCCGCCATGGGCCCGAGACCGTCGGCTCCGGCGCCGCCGTGAGCTGAGATGCCCGGCTCCGGTCCCGCCTCGGGCCGGGGCCCACGGGTTCCGGCCGCGCCGGACCCGGGCCCCGGTCACCAGGAGCCGAAGACGGTCTCCCCGTTGGCGCTGACGGCGGCGGCGAGCTCTGCGAGGTCGGTCTCCTTGACCTCGGCGACGCAGCGCAGCGTGAGCGGTATGAGGTAGGGCGCGTTCGGCTTGCCCCGGTGGGGGGTGGGCGGCAGGTAGGGCGCGTCGGTCTCGACGAGGATCAGTTCCTTCGGCGCGACCCGCGCGGCCTCACGGAGGTAGGCGGCGTTCTTGTAGGTGACCGGACCAGAAAATGACATGAAATATCCGGCACTTACACACTTTTTCGCCATCTCGGCGTCACCGGAGAAGCTGTGGAACACCACGACCTCGGGGGCGCCCTCCTCGGCCAGCACGCGCAGCACGTCGTCGTGGGCCTCGCGGTCGTGGATCACCAGGGCCTTGCCGGTCCGCTTGGCGATCTCGATGTGCGCGCGGAAGCTGGCGTGCTGGTCGTCCTTCGACGCCCAGTCGCGGTAGTAGTCGAGCCCGGTCTCCCCCACCGCCCTGACGTGCGGCAGGCGGGCCAGCCGCTCGATCTCGGCGAGGGTCTCCGGCGTCGAGGCGTGCGCCTCGTTGGGGTGGATGGCCACTCCGGCGTAGACGTCCGCGTGGAGGGCGGCCGTCTCGGCGTTCCAGCGCGAGGACGGCAGGTCGTAGCCGATCGTGACGAGCCGCGTCACGCCGACGGCGCGGGCCTCGTCGAGGATGCCCTCGACGCTCGCCCGAGCCGCCTGCGCGGCCTGGGCCACCGGATCGCCGGAGGAGGCCTGGCGGTTGCCCACCATGATGTCCAGGTGGCAGTGGCTGTCGAACACCTCTGCTGGCAGGGGCTTGGGCGCGGCGGGAAGCTTCGGCGTGCTCACGGCGTCCAACCTATCGAGAGGCCGGCACGGCTCGCGCCCGGCACGGGCGCGAGCCGCGAGACCCGGCCTACTCGGCCAGGCGGGCCAGCTCCTGCTCGACGATCTTCGGGTCGAGCTTCACGAACAGCGGGGTCGGCGGGGCCAGCGGGAAGCCCACCCGGATCGGGAACGACTCCCAGCGCGCGGCGCCCTCGTAGGAGCCGGTGATGATCGGGTAGGTCCGGCCGTCGTCGTCGGTGACCTCCTGGATCTCCGGCATGCCCGACCAGACGCCGGTGCCGCCGAGCATCGCGTAGATCTTGTTGGAGGAGTTGGGCAGGACCGGCGTCAGCAGCGTCTTGGCGTCGTCCACGACCTGCAGGGCGACGTGCAGGATGGTCTTCACCCGCGCGGGGTCGTCCTTGATCTTCCAGGGCTCCTGCTCGGCCAGGTATCTGTTGGCCTCGCGGATGACCTCGAACGCCTCGTTCGTCGCGTTCTTGAACCGGCAGTGCTCGAACTCGGCGGCGGCCTTGGGGAAGGCCGCCCGGCTGCGCTCCAGCATGGCGCGGTCGGCGTCGGTGAGCTCGCCCGCCTCGGGGATGACCCCGAAGTTCTTGGCGGCCATCGAGATCGAGCGGTTCACCAGGTTGCCCCAGGCCGCCACCAGCTCGCCGTTGTTGCGGTTGAGGAACTCCGACCAGGTGAAGTCGGTGTCCTGGTTCTCCGGGCCCGCCACGGCGATGTAGTAGCGCAGCGCGTCGGCGTCGTAGCGCTCCAGGAAGTCGCGCACGTAGATGACCACCGAGCGGGAGGAGGAGAACTTGCGTCCCTCCATCGTCAGGAACTCGCTGGAGACGACCTCGGAGGGCAGGTTCAGCGCGCCGAGGGAGCCCGGCTCGCCGTCACGGGCGCCCTGGCCGTTGTAGCCGAGCAGCATCGCCGGCCAGATCTCCGCGTGGAAGACGATGTTGTCCTTGCCCATGAAGTAGTAGCCGAGGGCCTTGGGGTCCTGCCACCACTGACGCCAGGCCTCGGGGTCGCCGGAGCGGCGGGCCCACTCGATGGAGGCGCTGAGATAGCCGATGACCGCGTCGAACCAGACGTAGAGCCGCTTGTTGGCCTGGTCGCTCCAGCCCTCCAGCGGGATCGGCACGCCCCAGTCGAGGTCGCGGCTGATCGCGCGGGGGTGCATGTCGCCGAGCATGTTGAGGGCGAACTTCAGCACGTTGGGTCGCCAGTCGCCCTCCTTGGAGCTCAGCCACGACGCCAGGACCTCGGCGAACGCGGGCAGGTCGAGCATGAAGTGCTCGGTCTCCGCGAAGATCGGCGTCTCACCGTTGACCTTGCTCACCGGATCGATCAGCTGGATCGGGTCGAGCTGGTTGCCGCAGTTGTCGCACTGGTCGCCGCGGGCGCTCTCGTAACCGCAGATCGGGCAGGTGCCCTCGATGTAGCGGTCGGGCAGGGTGCGCCCGGTGGAGGGCGAGATGGCGCCCATCGTGGTCTGGGGGAAGATATAGCCGTTGGCGTGGAGTCCCTTGAAGATCTCCTGCGTGACCGCGTAGTGGTTTTCCGTGGTGGTCCGGGTGAACAGGTCGTAGGAGAGCCCCAGCGCCTGGAGATCCTCGACGATCACCCTGTTGTAGCGGTCGGCGAGCTCGCGGGCGGTGAGGCCCTCCTTGTCGGCCTGTACCTGGATCGGGGTGCCGTGCTCGTCGGTCCCGCTGACCATGAGGACCTTGTTGCCCGCCATCCGCTGGTAGCGGCTGAAGACGTCGGACGGCACGCCGAATCCGGATACGTGCCCGATATGGCGAGGGCCGTTGGCATAGGGCCAGGCGACCGCGGTCAGGATGTGCTGGGACATGGTGCAAGCCTAAGGGACGCGGCCTCGGGTCTTGGTGCTGTCTCGCTTCTCCGGCACCTTCCGCTTCTCCCGAGCCGCCGCGGGGCTCACGGCAGCTGCGGCGACACCGGTGTGGCACCGCCCGCGGGAGTGTCCGCCGGGTCGCCCGCGGCGGCGCGGCTGACGGCCTCGGCGGCCTCCTCGGCGGCGGAGGCGGCCACGTCGATGGGCGTCTCCTTGGTACGGCGGATGCCGAGGATGCTGATGAACAGCGCCGCGAAAATTGTCTGGAAACTCACGATCAGCGCGGTGGCCGAGGGCACGACGAGGCGCAGCGACTCCGACGGGATCAGCGGGCCGAAGCTGCGCGTCTGCCAGTGGACCAGCGAGGCGACCAGGCCGCCCAGACCGCCCAGGGCCAGCAGGCCGCCGACGATCAGGCCCTTCTCCAGGCTCACGATGTCGACGAGCTTGCGCACCCTCCTGTCTTCCGGCAGGAAGCCCTCCTCAGCCGCGTACACCTTGGTGAACAGGGCGAACAGGGACGCCTGGAAGCCGATCACCACCATGGCCGAGGCTCCGACCAGGGTGTCGACGTCGAAGGCGAGCTTGCCGATGTAAACGGGGCCGAAGGTCAGGGCGGCGCCCGCGACCAGGCCGAGCGTCATCAGGACCAGGCCGGGGATGAAGAACAGCCAGCGCGGGCTGTAGAGCATCAGGAAGCGCAGGTGGCGCCAGCCGTCACGCCAGGACCGCAGGTGCGGCGGGCGGGAGCGGCCGTCGGGCGACAGCGTGGTGGGCACCTCGCGCACGTCCAGCCCGGACAGGGTCGAGCGGACCACCATCTCGCTGGCGAACTCCATGCCGCCGGTCTGCAGGCCGAGCTTGAGGATGGAGTCGCGCCGGAAGCCGCGTAGGCCGCAGTGGAAGTCGCCGATCGCGCTGGGGAAGAACAGGCGCCCGATGAAGGAGAGCACCGGGTTGCCCAGGTAGCGGTGGAGCGGGGGCATGGCGCCCGGCGCGATGCCGCCCTTGAACCGGTTGCCCATCACCAGGTCCGCACCGTCACGGAGCTGCTCGACGAACGGCAGCAGGGCGGTGAAGTCGTAGGAGTCGTCCGCGTCGCCCATGATGACGTAGCGGCCGCGCGCGGCGCGGATGCCGCCCATCAGCGCGTTGCCGTACCCCTTGGCGTCGACGTGCACGACCCGGGCGCCGGCCTCGCGGGCGAGTTGCTGTGAGCCGTCCGTGCTGCCGTTGTCGGCGATCAGGACTTCCCCGTCGATCCCGTGCTCCCGCATGCACGCGAGTGCCTTGCGTACGCAGGTTTCCACGGTCTCCGCCTCGTTCAAACAAGGCATGACCACGGTCAGTTCCACGTCTCAACCCTTCACTCACTGCACAAGCCGATCTAACCATGATGCCCTCTACAGTCCCCTGCCCGGGTCAACTCCCCGAAACGGCTGGCATCCTGTAATGCATGGTGACCGTCGCCGACCGCCCTCGCCTGGACGCGCCTCCGCCCGACCGGGTCACTCGCCTGCGGGCGTTCCTCTACCGGCATCGCCTCTTCGTGGCCGCCCTCGCGCTGGCTTTCCTGCTGCGTGTGGTCACCATGCTCGGGTACGGCCCGGCCCAGTGGTTCAACGACTCCTACGAGTACGTCTCCGGGGCGGTGAACCCCGACCGGCCCAGTGCCCTGCGGCCGAACGGTTACTCCTTCCTGCTCCTGCTGCTGAGGCCGCTGCACAGCTTCGGCCTGGTGGCCTTCGTCCAGCACCTGATGGGCCTGGGCGTCGCGGTGCTCATCTACTCCCTGCTGCGCGGCAGGTTCCGGCTGCCCGGCTGGGGGGCGACGCTGGCCGCGCTGCCGGTGCTGTTCGACGCCTACCAGGTCCAGCTCGAACATTTGATCATGTCGGACGCGATGTTCATGCTGCTGGTCGTGGGCGTGATCACGCTGGTGCTCTGGCACCGGCGGATGTCCTGGAGGCTCGGCGCGGTGATCGGGCTGCTGCTCGCCCTCACCGCGCTCACCCGGTCGATCGGCCTGCCGATCCTCGTGCTGGTCGTGATCTACCTGATGGTCAAGCGCACGGCCTGGAAGACGATCGCGGCCATGGTGGTCGCGTGCGCGCTTCCCGTGACCGGGTACATGGCCTGGTTCGCGTCCGCGCACGGCAACTTCGCGATGACCAACAGCGACGGCGCGATCCTCTACATGCGGACGGCGCTGTTCGCCGACTGCCGGAAAATGAAGATCGACCCTCGTGAGGAGCTGGAGCTGGCGCTGCTGTGCATCAGCGCGCCGCCGGGCCAGCGCGGCTTCTCCGGGCAGAAATACCTCTGGTGGGCGCAGAACGGCCAGCGCTTCCACGCCTTCGGGGTGGGCAGCACGTTCACCCCCGAGACGAACAAGACCGCGGGCGCGTTCGCCCAGCGGGCCATCCTGTCCCAGCCGCTCGACTATCTCGGCCTCGTGGCCGGTGACTTCTTCCGCGCCTTCCACTGGGGCCGGCCGCGCTTCCCCGACTTCAACACCTACCGGCAGTACGAGTTCCTGCCGGAGACCAAGGTCCTTCCCGCCTGGACCTCGTACCGGGGCAGCACCGATACCGACGCGCAGAAGTACGAGCCGGGCCTGCGGACCGCGCAGATCCAGGGCAAGCTGCGCGTGATCGGCACCGACGTCATCGACCCGTGGGCCGGTTTCATGCAGGCCTACCAGCGGGTCGTCCGGCTGCCGGGCATCGTGCTCGGCGTGCTGCTGCTGATCGGGCTGGCCGGGGTGGCGGTGCGCTGGCGCAGGCTGGGAGGGCCGGTGCTGCTTCCGTGGCTGGCCGCGTTCGGCCTCATCCTGGCCCCGGCGGCGACGGCCGAGTTCGACTACCGCTACCTGCTGCCCGCGGTGCCGCTGGCGTGCATGGCGGCGGCGATCTCGTTGCGCCACGGGTTCTCCGGGCCCGCCACGGCCGTCACGGCCGGCGACGTCGCCTCGGGTCCCGTCGAGGGCGGCTCCGTCGAGGGCGGCTCCGTCGAGAGCGGTCCCGCCGCGGCCGGCCCGGTCGCGATCGGCCCCGCCGCGCCGCCGGCGACCGCGCCGCCCGCCGTCACGGGCGGCTCCATCACGACCACCCCCATCACCACACCGGCTCCCGTCACCCCGGATCCCGTCACACCCAGCTCCGGAACAGCATCCGCGCCCACCACTGGGAGTGCGGGATGAGCTCGGCGACCAGCACCGGGTAGAGCCATCCGAGATTGATCAGCGCGAGGAGCGTGAAGGCCCCGACGACCGCGGCTCCCAGCGCCCTGCGGTTGGGCTCGGCGTCCGCCCGCCCGATGATCAGCCCGGCCGCCAGGGTCAGTGCGAGGATCATGAAGGGGAGCATCGTGATCGCGTAGAAGAGGTACATCGTCCGGTTGTCGGCGATGGCGTAGTAGAACCAGGGGAGCCAGCCGGCGGCGTAGGCGAGGAGCACGGCCCCGGCGCGCCAGTCGCGGGTGGCGACGTACCAGGCGATCATGGCGATGAGGGCGGCCAGGCCGCCGTACCAGATGACCGGGGTGCCCACCCCGAGCACCGCCTCGGCGCAGCTGTCGGCGCCGCACCCGGTCTTGTCGGCCGGGTAGTGGAACGCCACCGGACGCAGCAGCAGCGGCCAGGTCCAGGGGTCGGACTGGTAGGTGTGCCCGGCGCTCAGCCCGGTGTGGAAGCCGAGCACCTGCATCTGGTAGCTCAGCCACGACCGGAGCGAGTCGAAGACGAAGAACCCGGGGCCCTGCGAGGTCGCCTGGACCCAGTTGCGGCCCCAGCCCAGCGGCGAGGCGAACCAGCCGGCCCAGGAGACGACGTAGGTGACCGCGGGCAGCAGGCCCATCGCCAGTGCGACGCCGGTCAGGTCCCTGTTCAGCGCCCCCACGTACGGCCTGCGCAGGCCGATCGCCCTGCGGGCGCCCGCGTCCCAGACCAGGGACATCACCGCGAAGGCGACCAGG